>NZ_JBHVFU010000040.1:0-84379 GCF_042801455.1 Streptomyces sp. NPDC057565
ATTCCGAACCCGGAAGCTAAGCCTTTCAGCGCCGATGGTACTGCAGGGGGGACCCTGTGGGAGAGTAGGACGCCGCCGAACAATTATTCCGGGAAGGCCCCGCACCTCTGGTGCGGGGCTTTTCTGCGTTCACGATGCCCCTTTGTCACCCCCGTGCATGTGCCGGCGAAGGCTGAGGGTAGGGTCGGGGGGCATCATTGGCACGTTCACAGGAGGCCCCCGGGTGGAGGTCCAGGAGACTCGGGTTCAGACGGACCGGGTCCTCACCATCCCCAACATCCTCAGCATGGCGCGCCTTGTCGGCGTACCGCTCTTCCTGTGGCTGATTCTTCGCCCGGAGTTCGGCGGACCCAAGAGCGATGGCTGGGCGCTGCTCGTGCTCATGCTCAGCGGTATCAGCGACTACCTCGACGGTAAACTCGCCCGCCGATGGAACCAGATCAGCAGCCTCGGGCGGCTCCTGGACCCGGCCGCTGATCGCCTCTACATCCTTTCGACCCTTGTCGGACTGACCTGGCGGGAGATCCTTCCACTCTGGCTCACGGCGGCGCTCCTGGCCCGTGAACTGATGCTTCTCGTGATGGTCGGAATCCTGCGACGCCACGGCTATCCACCACCCCAGGTGAACTTCCTGGGGAAGGCGGCTACGTTCAACCTGATGTACGCCTTCCCCTTGTTGCTGCTCAGTGACGCAAGTGGTTGGCTTGGATCGCTTGCCGCTGTTTTCGGATGGGCGTTCGCAGGATGGGGTACAACGCTCTATTGGTGGGCAGGGATCCTCTACGTGGTTCAGGTCCGCCGACTCGTCAAGGCGGATGCAGTAGCCGATTGAGCTCGTTTGATGCGGTGCCGCGCAGTGTGGCCGGTCCGCGGCTGAACTCTGAGATGTTGCCCTGACGGGCGAAGTCGGCTAAACCGTCGTCTCTTCAAGGAGGACGTTTCCGACATGAAGGCCGTCGTGATGGCTGGCGGTGAAGGCACACGCCTTCGCCCCATGACTTCCAGCATGCCCAAGCCGCTCCTGCCCGTCGCCAATCGGCCGATCATGGAGCATGTGCTGAGGCTGCTGAAACGGCATGGGCTCAATGAGACCGTCGTGACCGTCCAGTTTCTCGCCTCCCTCGTCAAGAACTACTTCGGCGACGGCGAAGAGCTCGGGATGGAGCTCACTTATGCCAACGAGGAGAAACCTCTCGGGACAGCCGGCAGCGTAAAGAACGCCGAGGAAGCGCTCAAGGACGACACCTTCCTCGTCATTTCCGGTGACGCGCTCACGGACTTCGACCTCACCGACCTCATCGCCTTCCACAAGGAAAAGGGCGGACTGGTCACCGTGTGCCTGACCCGAGTTCCGAATCCCCTGGAATTCGGAATCACGATTGTCGACGAGGCGGGCCAGGTCGAGCGATTCCTGGAGAAGCCCACCTGGGGCCAGGTCTTCTCGGACACCGTCAACACGGGCATCTATGTCATGGAGCCCGAGGTCTTCGACTATGTCCAAGCCGACGTCTCGGTGGACTGGTCCGGTGATGTCTTCCCGCAGCTCATGAAGGAAGGCAAGCCCATCTACGGCTATATCGCCGAGGGCTACTGGGAGGACGTGGGCACGCATGAGAGCTATGTGAAGGCTCAGGCCGACGTCCTGGAGCGCAAGGTCGACGTCGAGATCGACGGCTTCGAGATCTCGCCCGGTGTGTGGGTTGCGGAAGGCGCCGACGTCCATCCTGACGCGGTGCTCCGTGGCCCCGTCTACATCGGGGACTACGCGAAGATCGAGGCCGGTGTCGAGATCCGCGAGCACACGGTCGTCGGTTCGAACGTCGTCGTCAAGACCGGGGCGTTCCTGCACAAGGCCGTGATCCACGACAACGTCTACATCGGCCAGCACTGCAATCTGCGCGGCTGTGTGATCGGTAAGAACACCGACATCATGCGCGCTGCCCGCATCGAGGACGGTGCGGTCATCGGGGACGAGTGCCTGGTCGGTGAAGAATCGATCATTCAGGGCAATGTCCGGGTCTACCCGTTCAAGACCATCGAGGCCGGCGCCTTCGTCAACACCTCGGTGATCTGGGAGTCGCGGGGCCAGGCACATCTCTTCGGCGCCCGAGGGGTCTCAGGAATCCTGAATGTGGAGATCACGCCGGAGCTCGCCGTCCGGCTCGCCGGTGCGTACGCCACCACCCTCAAGAAGGGTTCGACCGTCACCACCGCCCGTGACCACTCCCGTGGCGCCCGTGCGCTGAAGAGGGCCGTGATCTCGGCGTTGCAGGCCAGCGCCATCGACGTACGGGACCTGGAGAACGTGCCGCTTCCGGTCGCGCGTCAGCAGACCGCTCGGGGCAGCGCGGGCGGGATCATGATCCGTACGTCGCCCGGGGTGCCTGATTCGGTCGACATCATGTTCATCGACGAGCGGGGGGCAGACCTCTCCCAGGCGGGGCAGCGGAAGCTGGACCGGGTCTACGCCCGCCAGGAGTACCGCCGGGCCTTCCCGGGAGAGATCGGGGATCTGCACTTTCCGTCCAGCGTCTTCGACTCCTACACCGGGGCACTGCTGCGCAATGTGGACACCACAGGGATCTCCGCCGCCGGTCTCAAGGTTGTCGTCGATGCGTCCAACGGCAGTGCCGGGCTTGTTCTGCCCAGTCTGCTCGGGCGGCTCGGCGTGGACGCGCTGACCATCAACCCCGGGCTCGACGAATCACGGCCCACGGAGTCCGCCGACACCCGGCGCTCCGGGCTCGTGCGGCTCGGGGAGATCGTGTCCTCGGCACGGGCCGCGTTCGGAGTGCGCTTCGACCCGGTCGGGGAGCGGCTCTCCCTGGTCGACGAGCGGGGCCGGATCGTTGAGGACGATCGGGCCCTTCTGGTCCTGCTCGATCTGGTGGCCGCCGAGCGGCGGAGCGGCCGGGTGGCGTTGCCGGTGACCACGACGCGGGTCGCCGAGCAGGTCGCCGCTTACCACGGCACACAGGTGGAATGGACGACGACGTCGCCGGACGACCTCACGCGCGTGGGACGCGAGGAAGGCACCATCTTCGGAGGCGACGGGCGGGGCGGTTTCATCGTTCCCGAATTCAGCAGCGTCTTCGACGGTTCGGCAGCCTTCGTGAGGCTTCTCGGGCTCGTTGCGCGGACGCAGCTCACGCTCAGCCAGATCGATGCCCGGATTCCCCTGGCGCACGTGTTGCGCCGCGACCTGGCCACGCCCTGGGCCGTCAAGGGACTGGTCATGCGTCGCGTGGTGGAAGCCGCCGGGGACCGTGACGTCGACACCACCGATGGTGTGCGGGTCGTCGAGGCGGACGGACGCTGGGTGATGGTGCTTCCCGACCCGGCCGAGGCCGTCACCCATCTGTGGGCGGAGGGCCCCGACGACGCCTCGGCGCAGGAGCTGCTCGACGAATGGTCGGCGATCGTGGACAGCGCAGGTCAGTGACCTGCCGCGGGTGCGCCGGGAGGTGTCGTGCAGACGCCTCCCGGTGCACGGGTGGGGCCATTCGGCGGTAGCAGTCGCGGCGTGCGACGATGTGCGGCATGTCGCAGCAGCCCCCCGATCGGAGTACCGCCTCGCCGCCTGCGCGCCCTGACGCGTCCATGTCGCTGCTGACCAATGTGATGGACCACAGCCTGGACGACGGCTACGCCGAGGCCACGGCCAAGCGCAAGGCCGACGGGAGTGCGGCCATGCCCCGCACACTCAAGGCGAAACTGGGCCTCGCGGCGTGCCTCGTGCTGGCTGCTCTCGTCGTCACCCTGGGCGCCGCGGAGGCGCGTGTATCGGCGCCGGTCCTCGCCAAGGAGCGCGAGGAGCTCATCGAACGTATCGACACGGAGGCGTCGGCGGCCGACAAGCTCGAGTCCCAGGTCGACAAGGCCCGTGACGACGTGGGCGAGCGGCAACGTAAAGCGTTGGAAAAGCATGGCGGGGACCAGGGACAGCTCGTGGCGCTGCTCTCCGGGGCGACCGCCGTCAGGGGACCCGGGGTGAAACTCGTCGTCGACGATGCCAAGGGCACCGACCAGGGCGGCGGCGGACCGCGTGAGACCACTGGCTTCACCGACACGGGGCGGGTGCGCGACCGGGACATGCAACGGGTTGTCAACGGCCTCTGGCAGTCCGGCGCGGAGGCCATCTCCATCAACGGGCAGCGGCTGACGGCCCTGTCGGCGATCCGCGCCGCGGGCGACGCCATACTGGTCGACAACAAGCCGCTCGTGCCGCCGTACACGGTGCTTGCGGTGGGGGACGGGAAGCGGCTCAGCACCGCTTTCGAGGACAGTGCCGACGGCCAGTACCTGAGGGCGCTGAAGGACACCTTCGACATCCGGACCGGCATGTCCGTCCAGGACGAGGTGCGCCTCCCGGCTGCGCCCAGCCTCATCGTACGAACAGCAGAGCCGAAGGCCGCAGACACCGGCAGTGGTGCGGCAGACACAGGGAAGGGCACATCGTGATCGCCGTACTGGGCCTCGTCGTGGGAGTCGTGGTCGGACTGTTGGTCCGGCCCGAGGTGCCGGCGGTGGTCGAGCCCTATCTCCCGATTGCCGTCGTGGCTGCTCTCGATGCAGTCTTCGGTGGTCTGCGGGCCATGCTCGACGGCATCTTCGTCGACAAGGTCTTCGTGGTGTCGTTCCTCTCGAACGTTGTCGTCGCCGCACTGATCGTGTTCCTGGGCGACAAGCTGGGTGTCGGAGCGCAGCTCTCCACCGGTGTGGTCGTCGTCTTCGGTATCCGCATCTTCTCCAACGCCGCGGCTATCCGCCGGCACGTCTTCCGGGCCTGAGGCCGATGAGCAACGAAGAGCTTCCCCGTGACCAGGAGCGCACCGGTGAGCAGCAGGCCGACGTGCCTGAGCGGCTCACGGGGCGCCAGCGGCTGATCGCCGGGCTGTGGCCGCCCCGGGTCACCCGCGCGCAACTCATCGTGGCGCTGCTGCTGTTCGTCCTGGGGCTGGGTCTGGCGATCCAGGTGCGGTCGAACAGTGACAACAGCGCACTGCGCGGTGCCCGGCAGGAGGATCTGGTCCGCATTCTCGATGAACTCGATGACCGTACACAGCGTCTTGAGGATGAGAAACAGCGTCTGGACGATCAGCGTACGGAGCTGGAGAACAGTTCGGACCAGGCAGAGGAGGCCCGTAAGCAGACCGTGGAGAAGGAACGGCAACTCGGTATTCTCGCGGGCACCGTGGCAGCACACGGGCCCGGGATCACGCTCACGATCAACGATCCGGGGGACGCGGTGCAGGCGGACATGCTGCTCGACGCCCTCCAGGAGTTGCGTGCGGCCGGGGCGGAGGCGATCGAGGTCAACGGGGTGAGGGTGGTGGCCAATACGTACTTCTCCGGCGACGGCGGCGCCATCAAGGTCGACGACCGGTCCATCTCCGCGCCGT
This sequence comes from Streptomyces sp. NPDC057565, assembly GCF_042801455.1. Classification (NCBI taxonomy): domain Bacteria; kingdom Bacillati; phylum Actinomycetota; class Actinomycetes; order Kitasatosporales; family Streptomycetaceae; genus Streptomyces; species Streptomyces sp. NPDC057565. Next base: position 5,403 of record NZ_JBHVFU010000040.1, read on the forward strand.
ACGTCTTCAAGGTGATCGGCAAACCGCAGGATCTGGAGCCGGCGCTGAACATTCCCGGTGGTGTCGTGCAGACGCTGGAGAAGGAGCAGGCGACCGTGCGTGTGGCGCAGGCCGACGACATCGTCGTGGACGCCTTGCGACCTGCGGAGCAGCCTGACTACGCTCGGTCGTCATCCCAGTGAGGGCGCCGGACACGGGGCTCGAAGGACACGGGCAAGAGGTTGCGGGGGGTCGCCGCATCGTAATGGTGGCGTGTGGTGGAAACTGTCGAGTGGATACGGACGTTGTGAAGATGTCCGGGTCGGCAGGTGTGTTCAGTCAGGGTTCGTCCTGCCCCACGGGCGGGTCTGTTTCGGTCAAGGGGAATCGCCCGTGAAGTTGTTTGCGAAGTTGTTCGGCAAGAGCGCCCGCGATGACGCGGCCCGTCATCGCGCACCGCGCCATGGCCAGGCCGAGGAGCAGGGCACTGATCGCCCGCTCTTCCGTGACGAGGTGTCGGGCCCGGGCGGTGACATTTCGGGTGGAACCGGCGCGTCGTCTGTTGACCCTGCCGGTCCGGGCCGCATAGGTTTCGGAGATCCATCGACCTCAAGTGCGGGTGGAGGGTTTGGGTCCATGCCGGTCTGTGCGAGGTGCGGCCATCGCAACGCCGAGGCCAGTCGTTTCTGTTCCAACTGTGGTGCGCCGCTGCGTGGAGGCGCCTCTGCGGAGCGTCCGTCGGAGACGACGTCGACCATCTCCATCTCCGGCCTCGAGGCGTACGAGGCGGAGGCGACGGGCCAGACGCCCGTGCCCTCCCTCTCAGCGGAGGCCCAGGCCGCCGTCGACGCCCTGCCGCTCGGCTCGGCGCTCCTGGTGGTGCGTCGCGGTCCGAACTCCGGCAGCCGCTTCCTGCTGGACGGCGAGCTGACCACGGCCGGCCGCCACCCGCAGAGCGACATCTTCCTCGATGACGTGACGGTCTCCCGCCGTCACGTGGAGTTCCGCCGGAGCCCCGACGGCAGCTTCACGGTCGGGGATGTCGGCAGCCTCAACGGCACATACGTCAATCGTGAGCGCATCGACTCCGTCGCGCTGTCCAACGGCGACGAAGTGCAGATCGGGAAGTACCGGCTGGTCTTCTACGCAAGCCAGCGGGGCATCTGACCCGTCAGGGAAGGTCCATGCTGAGAACACCGACGGGCGGTGCCGGTCACGGCACCGCCACGGCCGACGACCGGGCCATGAGCATCGGCACGGTGCTCCTGCAGCTGCGGGACGAATTTCCCGAAGTCACCATCTCCAAGATTCGCTTCCTGGAGGCTGAGGGGCTCGTCGAGCCGCAGCGGACCCCCTCCGGCTACCGCAAATTCCGCCCCGAAGACGTCGAGCGGCTGGCGCAGGTGCTGCGGATGCAGCGGGACCATTATCTTCCGCTCAAGGTCATCCGCGAGCACCTGGACGCCCTGGCCCGCGGCGATCAGGTGTCCCTGCCGGCCCCGGGCGGTCCGCGGGACCTGACCGACGGTTCCTGGGACGGCGAGTCCGGGCGGGCCACCGCGGCCCGGATCGGGCGTGCGGAGCTCCTGGCCGCCGCCGAGGTCACCGAGAGCGAGCTCGCGGAGTGGGAGTCGTACGGGCTCATCGCTCCGACGGCGGAGGGTGGCTACGACGCCGAGACGGTGACCGTTGCCAAACTTGTGGCGGATCTGGGTCGATTCGGTCTGGAACCGCGTCATCTGCGGGCGATGCGCGGAGCTGCGGAACGCGAGGCCGGTCTCATCGAGCAGGTGGTCGCGCCCTTGCGCCGACACCGGAATCCGCAGACCAGAGCCCATGCGGAGGCCAAGGCGAAGGAGCTCGCTGAGCTCTCCGTACGGCTTCATTCGGCCTTTGTGCAGACCGCTCTGCGGATCCGCCTCCACTGAGTCACGGGGGAGCCCGACTACCCAAACCTGCCGAGCACGTCCTAGGGTTGCTGTGTGAACGAGCTCGACGTTGTGGGTGTCCGGGTGGAAATGCCCTCCAACCAACCGATCGTTCTCCTGCGTGAAGTGGGAGGCGACCGGTACCTCCCCATTTGGATCGGTCCTGGTGAGGCGACCGCGATCGCCTTTGCCCAGCAGGGCATGGCTCCGGCCAGGCCGCTGACCCATGATCTCTTCAAGGATGTGCTCGAGGCCCTGGGCCAGGAGCTCACCGAGGTCCGCATCACGGACCTCAGGGAAGGGGTCTTCTACGCGGAGCTGGTCTTCGCCGGCGGGGTCGAGGTGAGCGCGCGGCCGTCCGACGCCATAGCGCTCGCGCTCCGCACCGGCACGCCGATCTACGGCAGTGACGGGGTGCTCGACGACGCGGGGATCTCCATCCCCGACGAGCAGGAGGACGAGGTCGAGAAGTTCCGGGAGTTCCTCGACCAGATCTCGCCGGAGGACTTCGGTACCAACAGCCAGTGACCGTCCAGCAGGGTCGCCGTCAGCGCATTCGGCAAGACGTTCCCGGGAACGGCGCACGTCAAACCACCCTCAGGGTGATTATCACCCGGCGTGCCGAGTGTGGCGATCGTTGACGCACCCCGAGCGACTGCCTACCTTCGAGATGGCAGGTCAAGGACGGAGGTCGGCGTGAGAAGCAGCGGCGACGGTACGGCAGCGGGTGGGCCCTATCGGCAGCACGGAAGTACAGCCGACCACACCCTCAGGCAACCGGTTCAACCGGCGGCGATGGCGGGGGACGGGGCGGCAGCGGCCGGCGACATCGGCTATCGCGGCCCGACGGCGTGCGCGGCGGCGGGTATCACCTACCGGCAGCTCGACTACTGGGCGCGCACCGGGCTCGTCGAGCCGAGCGTGCGGCCGGCCTACGGATCGGGCACGCAGCGCCTCTACAGCTTCAGGGACGTCGTCCTGCTGAAGATCGTGAAGCGCTTCCTCGACACGGGCGTCGCCCTGCAGAACATCCGCACCACGGTCCAGCATCTCCGGGCCCGGGGGTTCCAGGATCTCGAGCGGATGACGCTCATGAGCGACGGCGCGACCGTCTACGAGTGCTCGTCGCCCGACGAGGTCGTGGATCTGCTCCAGGGGGGCCAGGGGGTCTTCGGCATCGCCGTCGGCGTGGTCTGGAGGGATGTCGACGCCGCCCTGTCGCAGTTGCACGGCGAGCGGGTGGACACGGGCGAGACGCTGATCGGCCACAACCCCACCGACGAGCTCGCACGGCGGCGCAACCGCGCCGTCTGAACGGGCCGCGGCGATTGTCAGTGCCGTAGGGCAGCATCGGTTGATGTGAGATCCGCGCCCACCATCCTGCATCTGGACATGGATGCCTTCTACGCCTCGGCCGAGCAGGCGGCGAAACCGAGCCTGCGCGGCAAACCGGTCGTGGTCGGCGGGCTGGGACCCCGCGGGGTCGTCGCCACCGCGTCCTACGAGGCGCGGCGCTTCGGAGTGCACTCGGCGATGCCGACTGCGCAGGCCCGGCGGCTGGCGCCCAATGCCGCCTACCTGGTGCCCCGCTTCACCCTGTACCGGACGGTGAGCGACCAGGTGATGGGGTTGCTGGGGCAGCTGTCACCACTGGTGGAGCCGCTCAGCCTGGACGAGGCGTTCGTCGATCTGGAGGCCGGTGGGACCGCCGACGACACCGTCTCGGCGCGGGCCATCGGCGAGCAGCTGCGCGACGCCATCAGAGCCGTCACCGGACTCACCGGCTCGGTGGGCCTCGCGGGTTCCAAGATGCTGGCCAAGATCGCTTCGGAGGAGGCGAAACCGAACGGGCTGCTGGTCATCGAGCCGGGCACCGAGCGGGATCTGCTCGCCCCGATGTCCGTACGGATCCTCCCCGGCGTGGGCCCCGCCACCGGGGACCATCTGCGGCGGGCCGGGATGACCACGGTCGACGACCTGGCCACGGCCGGCGAGGCGGAGCTCGTACGACTGCTGGGGAAGGCGCACGGCGTCGCGCTCCATCGCATGGCTCTTGGGTACGACGACCGCCCCGTCGTGGCCGAGCGCGACGCCAAGTCGGTGTCGGTCGAGGACACCTTCGACATGGATCTGCACGACCGGGTCCGGGTCAGGACGGAGGTCGAGCGCCTGGCGGACCGTTGTGTCCAGCGGCTGCGGGCCGCGGAGCGCTCGGGACGCACCGTGGTGCTGAAGGTGCGCAGATACGACTTCTCGACGCTCACGCGGTCCGAGACGCTCCGGGGGCCGACGGATGACCCCACCGTGGTCAGAGAGGCCGCTGCGCGGCTCCTGGAGGCTGTGGACACCACCGGAGGGGTGCGGCTGCTCGGGGTGGGCGTCACGGGGCTCGCCGACTACACGCAGGAGGATCTCTTCGCCCAGGCAGCCGGTGAGCGGGCCGCGCCCGAGGTCCCGGCCCAAGAGGAGCAGGACGCGGGCGGCCACGGGGACGAGCCGGCGGACGGGGCACAGGAGCAGGAGACCGCCGAACAGCTCGCGGCCCGGCGCTGGCCCGCCGGGCACGACGTATGCCATGACACCTACGGCCACGGCTGGGTGCAGGGCAGTGGGGTGGGCCGGGTGACCGTGCGGTTCGAGGAACCCGAGTCACCGCCCGGCCGGGTGCGGACGTTCCGTGTCGACGATCCGGACCTGCAGCCGGCCGATCCGCTCCCGCTGGTGCGTGATCCGGTGGATTACTCGTCCTGGCCGGCCAGGCTGCCGAAGTCCCGGTCCGGGCCCGGCTCGTCGGGCGGTGAGTCCAGGCCGTAGTGCCGGTAGAGCTGAAGCTCCTGTTCCGGCGAGAGATGGCGGCCCACCCCGAAGTCGGGTGCGTCCTTGATCAGCGCACGGTCGAAGGGGATCCGAAGCACGTCGTCGACGAACTCGCTGGGCTCAAGCGGCACGAAGGCGTCCCTGCTGAACAGTCCGGTACGCACGGCTGCCCACTCGGGTATGCCGGTCGCGTCGTCGAGATACACCTCGTCCACAGTTCCGATCTTGGTGCCCTTGCGGTCGAATGCCTTGCGCCCGATCAGGTTGCGCGGATCGATGTCGGTCTGCACGGTCCCTCCCATTGGTCGCGGCTACTCCACAGGCTCTACGAAAGTGCAGATTCGGGCTGTCGGCCACTTGAGAATTTCGTCGCGAGCCCCGCTGGTAGGCTGGTGATGGCTGCTGACCCCGTGCGGGAGAGTCTTCCGGAGCACATCCGGCAGGCGCCGAAGGAGCAAATCCTCCCCGGAATCTCTCAGGCCCCCGTACCGCACGGACGAGGTCACTCTGGAAAGCAGGGCGGGTTTCGTGGCGGCAGCAGCCGGGACGGATCCCTCCCTCACCGACGGTGAAAGCCGGTATGCCTCAGGGCGCACCGGTGAAGCTCTCAGGTTGAGATGACAGAGGGGGAGGCCGTCCGGGCACCCGCGCCGTGGTGCCCCTCGCAGGTCGTGACAGACCAGGAGGCCTCCACCATGACCCCCCGTCGCACCCCGCTCTCCCAGCTGGAGCAGGGCATCCCCTTCGAGCAGCGCCACATCGGTCCCGATGATGAAGCGCAGGCGAAGATGCTCGCCCAGGTCGGTTACGGCTCGCTCGACGACCTCACCGCGGCCGCAGTGCCCGATGTGATCAAGAGTGCGGAGGCGCTGCAGCTGCCGTCGGCCCGTACCGAGGCCGAGGTCCTTGCCGAGCTGCGCACCCTTGCCGACCGCAACCAGGTGCTCGCCCCGATGATCGGGCTCGGCTACTACGGCACGTTCACCCCGCCGGTGATCCTCCGCAACGTCATGGAGAATCCCGCCTGGTACACGGCCTACACGCCGTACCAGCCGGAGATCTCGCAGGGCCGCCTGGAGGCGCTCCTCAACTTCCAGACGATGGTCGCCGAGCTGACCGGGCTGCCCACCTCCGGCGCCTCGCTGCTCGACGAGGGCACCGCCGCCGCCGAGGCCATGGCGCTCGCCCGACGTGTCGGCAAGGTCAAGGACGGCGTCTTCCTGGTCGACTCCGAAACCCTGCCCCAGACCATCGCCGTGATCGAGACCCGCGCCGAGCCGACCGGTGTTGAGGTCGTCGTCGCCGATCTCGCCGCGGGCATCCCCGCCGAGATCGCCGAGCGCGGTGTCTTCGGTGTGCTGCTCCAGTACCCGGGTGCCTCCGGCGCCGTCCGCGACATCAAGCCCGTCATCGAGCAGGCCCACGAGCTCGGCGCGATCGTCACCGTCGCCGCCGACCTGCTCGCCCTGACCCTGCTGACCTCGCCCGGCGACCTCGGCGCGGACATCGCCGTCGGCACCACGCAGCGCTTCGGTGTGCCGATGGGCTTCGGCGGACCGCACGCCGGCTTCATGGCCGTGCGCGAGAAGTTCGCCCGCAGCCTGCCCGGCCGCCTCGTCGGTGTCTCCGTCGACGCGGACGGCAACAAGGCGTACCGCCTCGCCCTGCAGACCCGCGAGCAGCACATCCGTCGCGAGAAGGCCACCAGCAACATCTGTACCGCGCAGGTGCTGCTCGCCGTGATGGCCGGGATGTACGCGGTCTACCACGGCCCCGACGGCTTGCGGACGATCGCGCAGCGCACCCACCGCTACGCCACGATCCTGGCCGAGGGACTGCGTGCGGCCGGGGTCGACGTCGAGACCGCCGCCTACTTCGACACGCTCACCGTGCGTGTCCCCGGCAAGGCGGCGGATGTCGTGGCCGACGCCCGCGACCGCGGGGTCAACCTGCGTCTTGTCGACGCCGACCGGGTCTCCCTCGCCTGCGACGAGACCACCACGCGTGCGCAGCTCGCCGCCGTCTGGGCCGCCTTCGGCGCCGACGGTGACATCGAGGCGCTGGACGCCGCTGCCGCCGACGCACTGCCCGAGTCCCTGCTGCGTACCGACGAGATCCTCACCCATCCGGTCTTCCACCAGCACCGCTCCGAGACCGCGATGCTGCGCTACCTGCGCAAGCTCGCCGACCGTGACTACGCGCTGGACCGCGGCATGATCCCGCTCGGCTCCTGCACCATGAAGCTGAACGCGACCACCGAGATGGAGTCGATCACCTGGCCCGAGTTCGGCGCGCTGCACCCGTTCGCGCCGGCCGAGCAGGCGGAGGGCTACCTCACGCTGATCCGCGAGCTGGAGGAGCGCCTCGCCGAGGTCACCGGCTACGACGCGGTCTCCATCCAGCCGAACGCGGGCTCGCAGGGCGAGTTCGCGGGCCTGCTGGCCGTGCGTGCGTACCACCGGGCCAACGGCGACGAGCAGCGGACCATCTGCCTCATTCCGTCCTCCGCGCACGGCACCAACGCGGCGAGCGCCGTGATGGCGGGCATGAAGGTCGTCGTGGTGAAGACTGCCGACGACGGTGAGGTCGACGTCGAGGACCTCCGCGCCAAGATCGAGAAGCACCGCGACGAACTCGCCGTGCTCATGATCACGTACCCGTCGACGCACGGTGTGTTCGAGGAGCACGTCGCCGACATCTGTGCCGAGGTGCACGACGCGGGCGGTCAGGTGTACGTCGACGGCGCCAACCTCAACGCACTGGTCGGTCTCGCCAAGCCGGGTCGGTTCGGCGGCGACGTCTCGCACCTGAACCTGCACAAGACCTTCTGCATCCCGCACGGCGGCGGTGGCCCCGGTGTCGGCCCGGTCGGCGTGCGCGCCCACCTGGCGCCGTATCTGCCGAACCACCCGCTGCAGCCCGCCGCGGGCCCCGAGACCGGTGTCGGCCCGATCTCGGCCGCGCCGTGGGGCTCGGCCGGTATTCTCCCGATCTCCTGGGCGTACGTACGCCTGATGGGCGGGGAGGGCCTCAAGCACGCGACGCAGGTCGCCGTACTCGCGGCCAACTACATCGCCAAGCGTCTGGAAGCGCACTACCCGATCCTGTACACCGGCCCGGCCGGACTGGTCGCGCACGAGTGCATCGTCGATCTGCGGCCGATCTCCAAGGCGACCGGGGTCAGCGTCGACGACATCGCCAAGCGTCTGATCGACTACGGCTTCCACTCGCCGACCATGTCGTTCCCGGTGGCGGGCACGCTGATGATCGAGCCGACCGAGAGCGAGAACCTCGCCGAGCTCGACCGGTTCTGCGACACGATGATCGCCATCCGCGGCGAGGTCGAGAAGGTGGCCTCCGGCGAGTGGAGCGCGGACGACAACCCGCTGACCAACGCCCCGCACACCGCCGCCATGCTCGGCGGGGAGTGGACGCACGCGTACAGCCGCGAGACGGCCGTCTTCCCGGCCGGAGTCTCGGCCGCCGACAAGTACTGGCCGCCGGTGCGCCGGATCGACGGTGCGTTCGGTGACCGCAACCTCGTCTGCTCCTGCCCGCCGCTGGACGAGTACGACAACTGACTCACCTGTTCGGGTGTGACGCGGACATGCGTCGGGGCCGGTTCGGAGATCTTCTCCGGGCCGGCCCCCGTTTCTTACGGGCCGCTGTCAGGCGGCCTTCATCACACGGCCGGCGTCCAGCGGCCGATGCGGAGCGATGATCTGCCCGTCCGGGAGCAGCTCACCGGTGTCCTCGAAGAGCAGGACGCCGTTGCACAGCAGGCTCCAGCCCTGTTCCGGGTGGTGCGCCATCAGGCGTGCGGCTTCCCGGTCGGCTGAGTCGGCGGTCGGGCAGGGTGGCTTGTGCTGGCACATGGCTGGGTTCTTTCGCTGCGTCGTAGTGAGTGTCCTGCGGCTGGATGAGGTGTTCATGGCCGCCCCCCGTATCAATCGGTCTGCTTCCAGTGTTGCCCTACGGGCGCCAATCCGCAGGGATTTCGCGGCAGCGCTGCTCCTACTCTCATGACGCATCACCCGGCCGGACGGTTCAACACAACTGCACTGTCCCTTCGGGTGGTTCGGGGTGGCCGGACCGGACTAGTCCGGATGGGACCGGGGCGCCCCCGACGTCCCGCGCCGCGTGTCCCGCAGCATTGTGCCCCGCCACCGGAAACGGCGACGGGGCACAGTACGGCGTGCCGGAGGCGGGACGGGGTCAGGCCGGTGAACCGAGCAGGGGGCCGGGGCCGGGCGTGATGCGCAGGGTCATCACGGGAAGCAGATCGGCGACCCGGTGCGGGTGGTGTGCCGCGATACCCGGTGGGGCGGGAGCCAGCGGTACCAGAAGATCGGTGGGGGCGAGGGTGCCCCCGGACGGGTCGGCTTCGACGTCCTCGTGCAGCCACAGCGTCAGCATGTAGAGCTCCGGGATCGACAGCAGGCGGGGCTGGTAGTGGGGTGTGACCGTCTCTGTCTGGCGCAGGGCGAGTTCGGTCGAGGCGATGTAGGGGCCCTCGAAGAAGTGCGAGAAGGCCCAGCCGTCCGGGGTGAGCATGGTGTCGGCCGCGGCGACGGCCCGCTCCGAGCTGCGGATCAGGAAGCGCCACGCGGTCAGCCGGGTGCGTGGCGCGAGCCCGCTCGGGCCGATCCCGTCCAGTACATGGACGGGGAGCGGGAGTTCGGGGCTCAGAGGTCCCTGGACGGACCGGAGAGCCGGGGTGCGGGCCTCGAGGACTGCGGTGGGTGAACCGAGTGCCGTGAGGACGCTGCGCAGGGCAGGCGCGGGAGCCGGGGGAACATGCAGCGGCATAGTGGGTTGCCTCTCACTTCGGAGACACGGTGATGCGTGGGCGGGTGCAGACGGCGCTGTCGGCGTGCGGGGCCAGAGGAGGCCGGTGACTGGGCCGGTGCGTCAACTCTCTGCCTCGTCCGCGGAGTTTATACGACACGTGTTCACGCGGTGTTTCCGCTAGCCGTCGCAGGTATTGCCGACAAGGCGGTATCGAGACTTTATTATGCGGAGATTCTACTGATTCGGGGTGAGCCGCGCAGCTGCTGCCTGGTGTTTTTCCGCAGCCGCGGTAGGCCGAATCACGTCGGCGTTTTCACCACCCGCCGGCCGACGGAAACCGCACAGTGCTACATGCCGTCGGAATGTGCCCGGGACGATCGCCATCAGATTACTGGTTCCGCGCTGTCCACGGGGGCGTTATGGATCACCTCCCCTGGGCATTATCGATCGTGACGCGAGCGGCCTGGGCCGCGGGCTGCCCACTTGCGGAGGGACTCTTCGATGGGGGAGAAGGTCGTGGCGGGCGCCTTTGACCTGTCCGATCGGCAGAGGTACCGGAGGAAGCTCCACCTGTGTCTGGAGGGGCTGGAGAGGCTCCTGGCGGAGCAGAGGTTCGACCGCCCCCGCAACCTCATGGGCATGGAGATCGAACTCAATCTGGCGGGTTCGGACGGCCTGCCCCGGATGATGAATGCGGAGGTGCTCGAGCGGATCGCGAGCCGTGATTTCCAGACCGAACTCGGGATGTTCAATCTGGAAGTGAACATAGTTCCGCATCACCTGGACGGTCGTGTTTTCGATCAGCTGGCCGAGGAGCTCAGGACCGGTCTCGGATATGCGCATCGGAAGGCGGGCGAGGTCGCTGCCGGGATCATGATGATCGGAATGCTGCCGACCCTCGGCCACGCGGACCTGGTCGCGGCGAACCTCTCGGACGTGGAGCGCTACACACTGCTCAACGATCAGATAGTGGCGGCGCGCGGCGAGGATTTCGCCCTCGATATCGAAGGCGTGGAGCGATTGGTCTGCACCGCCACCTCGATCACACCGGAAGCGGCCTGCACATCGGTCCAGCTGCATCTGCAGGTCACTCCGGCGCGTTTCGCGGACGTGTGGAACGCCGCCCAGGCCGTCGCCGCCGTTCAGATCGCCCTCGGCGCCAACTCGCCCTTTCTGTTCGGCAGGGAGCTGTGGCGGGAGTCGCGGCCCCCGCTCTTCCAGCAGGCCACCGACACCAGGCCGCCGGAACTGCAGAACCAGGGGGTGCGCCCGAGGACCTGGTTCGGCGAGCGATGGATCAGCTCGGCGTACGAGCTCTTCGAGGAGAATCTGCGCTACTTCCCGCCGCTGCTCCCGATCTGCGACGAGGAGGACCCGCTGCGGGTGCTCGACGAGGGCGGGGTGCCGGGGCTCCAGGAGCTCGTGCTGCACAACGGTACGGTCTACCGCTGGAACCGGCCGGTGTACGGCCTGGCCGACGGCGTACCCCATCTCCGTGTCGAGAACCGTGTCCTGCCCGCCGGGCCGACCGTCACCGACGTGATCGCCAACGCCGCGCTCTACTACGGCCTGGTGCGGGCGCTCGCCGAGGAGTCCCGTCCGGTGTGGACCAGGCTGCCGTTCGCCGCGGCGGCCGAGAACTTCGACACCGCCTGCCGCCGAGGCATCGACGCCGAGCTGGTCTGGCCCCGGCCGGGGCGGTCGGGCGGGCTGACGCGGGTGGCGGCCGTCAATCTCGTACGGGACGAACTGCTGCCGCTCGCCGCGGCGGGACTCGACGCCTGGAACATCGAGCCCGCGGATCGCGACCACTACCTGGGGGTCATCGAGGAGCGCTGCAAGCGGCGGGTGAACGGGGCGTCCTGGCAGGCGGACACGTACCACCGGGGGTTGGACGCCGGGCTCGGCCGGGACGCGGCGCTCGCGGCCACCACCCGCCGGTACGCCGAGTTGATGCACGTCGGCGAGCCGGTGCACAGCTGGCCCGTGGGTCTCCCTGTGTCGTAGCCCGGTGGGTGTGCCTCAGCGCGCCCGGTGTCTGCCGTCCCCGGCCGGAGCCCGCCCGGGCACAGCTATTCCTGGGGCGCGCGGCCGCCCTGCCCGGCCGTCATCACCGCCTGCAGAATCACCGCCTGGATCTCGGCGGGGTCGTTGACCTGGTACCCGCCGCCACCGGTCACCTTGGCTATCTCCTCCACCTCCTCGCGGTCGGCATCGGGGCCGACCGCGATGGCGAGGAGCGGTACCGGGCGCTCGGGGTCGGCGATCCGCTTGAGCTCCGCGATCAGCCCGCTGCGGGAAATGGAGTCGTCGTCCTGGTTCGAACCGTCGGTGAGGATCACGACGGCGTTGAACTTGCCCTTCACATACGTCGACTGCGCTTCCTTGTAGGCGGCCAGGGTGGTGTCGTACAGACCCGTCGCACCGTCCGGTACCGGTTGCAGTGCGGCGAACGCCGCGGCGAGCTTCTCGCGGTGGGTGCCGCCCTTCGCCGGGTCGCCGAGGCGGGCGGTCGGCACCAGCCGGCGGTAGTCCTTGGTGCCGTCGAGTGTGGTGGCGAACTCCCAGAGACCGATCTCGTCGTTCGGGGTGAACTGCCCGAGGGCCTGGATCAGCGAAGCCTTGGTGACATCCATCCGCGACTGGTTTCGCCCGGGGACGACGGTGGCCATGGAACCGGAGGCATCGACGACCGTCGTCAGCCGTGCGCTCTGCACCGTGATCGTCCACATGCCGAGCGTCTCCTGCAGCTCGGCGGCCGACGGTGCGGTGGCAGGTGACGCCGCGTACGGCTGCGGCTTTCTGCCGCCCGCCGATGAGACCAGCGATTCACCGGCCGTTCCGTCGGTGGTCCTGAAGCCATGCTTTTCCAGGGTGCGCTGCGCGCTCTCCTCGCCCAGCAGCGTCATGAACCGCAGGGCGGCCCGGCTCTCGCTTGTGCTCAGCTCCTTCCCGTTGACCAGTGTGTACGGGTAGTTGAGCAGCGGGGTGCCGTCTTTAGGGTAGAAAAGTGCCAGCTTTCCGCCGCCGGTCGAGCCCGCGTTGTGGGCGAAAGCGGCCTGCTCGGAGAGCAGCACTGCCTGGTTGCGCTGCGGATTGCCCTCTTCGGCGCCCGAGCTGTCCTGCGCCAGGGTTTCGAGTACCTGGGTGTCGCCGTCGGACATGCGCTGAGCAAGCAGTTTGGCGGTGGCCGCGACCCTGGTGTCGCTGTCGCCACCCTGCTTGTCGGACGACGCGGCGATGCTGGTGAGGGCCAGCAGGCCGGTGGCGCTGCGGCCGGGGTCGGCAGCGCCGAGGCGCACCTTGTCCGACTCCATGGATGAGGCCATCAACTCCGCCCAGGAGTACTTCTTCTTCGGCCAGCCGAGGGCCTTCGCCGCCGACGGGACCAGGGCGAGGGTCACCGGGGACGAGGCGATGGAGTCACCCGGCGCGACCGGGATGCCGTCGCCGGAGCCCGTGGCGCGGTCCAGCCAGAGGTCCGAGTCGGGCAGCCAGATCTGATAGTCCGGGGTGCGGGTGCCGGCGGAGAGTGCGTCGGCGACCTTGTAGGAATCACGGGCGACGACCTGGACGTGGAGGCAATGCCCGTCGGACCGTGTTTCGTCCGTGCGTGCCTTGTCGGCGACGGCACGCACGGCGGGGGCGATATCGGGCGAGGCCATCACCGTGAGTCGTACCGCAGAGTCCTCGCACGACTTCGAGAACGACAGCACGCCACCCTGCACCGCGACTGCCGTACCTGCCGCCACGGCGAGGACGAGCATGGTGGCGATGACCACGGTGCGGCGGCGGCGCGGCGGAGAACCGTCCCCGCTGCCATCCGTCGCGTAGCCGTCGGGCAAGCTGTGACGTCCCATGTCGGTGGTGCCCCTCCTTGAGGATGAACAAGGAAAAGGGGGACCACACCATCACCAATGGTGGTCGTCCCCCGGCCGGTCGCGCATGATCTTCGTACCTGCATTCGAGACCCTAGCGGGACGGGGAGCGGGATGAGATGCGAATGCACAACTGAAGGCAGGTGTACAGGTGACGGAGGGGCGCGTGGCTGATTCTTGTCCCCAAGAGGCCGTGTCACGGCGGATTCTGCGGTCCGAAACGGTGCTGGTGCTGGCTCTCTCGCTGGGCGCAAGCGGAGTGTCTGCCCTGATCAGTTTTGTCGGATCACTGACGAAACCAGGGGGTTTGAAGGATCAGGCCGCGACGCTCAACAGTTCATACGCCCCGGGGCGGCCATGGCTGGATCTCGCCTGGCAGCTCTTCGGCATCGCCACGGCCCTGGTGCCCGTGGCGCTGGTGGCGCATTTGCTGATGAGGGAGGGCGTGGGCCTCCGGGCCATCGGCTTCGATCGGACCCGACCCGGGTCGGACCTGGGGCGCGGCACGGTGATCGCGGCAGGTATCGGCAGCGCCGGGCTGGCCTTCTATCTGGTGGCGCGGGCCGCCGGTTTCAATCTCACGGTGGTTCCGGAGTCGCTGCCGGACGTGTGGTGGAAGTTTCCGGTGCTGATCCTCTCCGCACTTCAGAACGCCGTGCTGGAGGAAGTGATCGTCGTCGGGTATCTGCTGCGCAGACTCGGACAGTTGGGGTGGACGCCCATGGCCGCCCTGGTGGCGAGTTCGGTGCTGCGCGGCTCGTACCACCTGTATCAGGGGATCGGCGGGTTCATCGGCAACATGGTGATGGGCGTCGTCTTCGTGCTGCTGTACCGGCGTTGGGGGCGCGTCGGGCCCCTGGTCGCGGCGCATACGCTGCTCGACATCGGAGCCTTCGTCGGATACGCGCTGCTGGCCGGAAAGGTGGGGTGGCTGCCCACTTTGTGAGGGGCGGGAGGGGGCGTATGGATCCCTCGCGTGCGCGACAGCCCGTACGCCCTTCCCGTCTGTCAGAACCTGGTCAGCAGTTCCCCGTCGAGGACCGTCACCGCGTTGCCCGTCAGCAGGGTGCGGTCGCCGCGCAGCGAGGTGTGGACCAGGCCGGTCCGCGCGGAGACCTGCAGCCCGGTCAGTTCGTCACGGCCGAGCCGGGCGGACCAGAAGGGGGCCAGTGCCGTGTGGGCGCTGCCGGTGACCGGGTCCTCGTCGATGCCGACCCGGGGGAAGAAGCCGCGGGAGACGAAGTCGTAGCCGCGGGCCGGGTCCTCGGCGGGGGCCGTGGCGATGATGCCGCGCCGTGAGCATGAGGCCAGTGCGGCGAAATCCGGCGTCAGTGTGCGTACGGAGGTCTCGTCGGCCAGTTCCACGAGGAGGTCGCCGATGTGTTCGCCGGTGTCCAGCACGGACAGGGGCTCGGCGCCCAGGGCGGCGGCCAGCCCGGACGGGGCGGTGGCGGGGGTCAGCGGGGCCGTGGGGAAGTCGAGCGTGAGCGAGCCGTCCGGGTGGGCGGTGGCCGAGAGGATCCCGCAGCGCGCCGCGAAGCGCACCGTGCCGCTCGCCGTGCCGGTGGTGTGCAGGACGTGGGCGGTGGCGAGCGTGGCGTGCCCGCACATGTCGACCTCGGTGGCAGGGGTGAACCAGCGCAGCGCCCAGTCGGCCGGACCGCCCGGCGGCAGGGGATGGGCGAAGGCGGTCTCGGAAAGGTTCATCTCCAGGGCGATCTCCTGGAGGCGGTCGGCTTCGGGGAATGCTTCGGAGTCCAGGAGCAGGACGGCTGCGGGGTTGCCGGTGAAGGCGCGGTCGGTGAACGCGTCGACGATACGAATCCTCATGGGACGACCGTAGAGGTTCTGCAGATCGGCGGACCAAGGCCAATTCCAGGTCGCCGGCCCGGGATTCCGAGAGCTTCCCCGGCGCGTTACGGCCGACGTCCCCACGCGGAGACGAGCGGAGCGGTGGCCAGATCGAGGCGTCCGGTGGCGACGTTCTCCAGGTGCTGGTCGATCTCCTCGTCGGTGGCGAGCCCCGAGGTCACGAGCCGGTCGCGGATCTGGCGCACGGTGGCGGCCTCGAGGACGGTGCACGCCGGTGAGGTGATCGGGAAGTACGCATCGGCCTGCACATCGTCCAGACCCGCCTCGCGCAGCAGCCGGGGCAAGGTCCGGCCGTAGGCGAGGTCTGCACCGCGGGCCGCCATGAGTTCGCGGAAGCCTGACCGGAGGCGATTGGCGAGGCGCTGTTCGGGACCCGACTCGTCCGGGCACAGCAGCGGCTGCAACCGGGGGTCGGCGTCCTCCAGGAGGAGTGCACCGCCCGGCCGCAGCGCCTGAATCATGCGGCGCAGTGCTTCGGCACGGTCGGTGACGTGCACCAGGACCAGCCGGGCATGGACCAGGTCGAAGCCACCGGGAGGCGGGGGATCGGCGGCGACATCGTGGCGCAGTACCTCGACGACGTCGTCCGCGGCGCCCTGCGCCCACGACACATCGATGTCCGTCGCGACCACCGCGCCGGTCGGACCGACTCGCGCGGCCAGGCCGGCGGGAACGGAGGGGCCGCCGGCTCCGACCTCCCAGCAGCGCATGCCCGTGGTGATGCCGAGCCGGTCGACATGCCGGAAGGTCACCGGGTCGAAGAGTTCGGCGAGGGCGCCGAAGCGGATGCCCGCCTCGGACTGCCGGTTGTCGAGCAGATAGCCGCGGTCCGGGCTGGTTGCAGTCATGTCGCATCGCCTTCGTCCTGTGCGTCTCGGGCAAGTATGCAAGTGACCCGGTTACGGTCCGGGCACGTCGTAACCTCACGCCAGGCGGCCAAGGCGGCCAAGGCGGCCAAGGCGGCCGAGCTCACGGCCCTCGGTCGCGAGGTCAAGTCCGGCACGGTGGGTTTTCGGCGGCGCCGCTACCAGGCTGACGCCCTGCCCGGGCCGGCCGATCACCGGCCGGTCCGCAAGCGCAACGAGTTCGGCTCCGTGCCCGATGCCGCCCTCCGGCGGCGGTACGACTGGCACGAACTGGTGAGTGGCTCTCATTCGCCGGCGCAGAGCACCGGGCGTCAATCTTCGGTGGCGACAGATCGAGGTTCGCTGTCACAGCTCACAAGCAAGGCCCTCCGAAGCGATTGCCGTAAGACCGGTTCCGATATATCGTTGACGCATCGCGACAGATCAACGATGGAAGGAGCGTAGCGATGCGTTCACATGGACACGAGCATGAGCACGGACATGGGCACTGCGGGCCCGGTCATCACGGTCGGGGCGACTTCGAGGGCCGCCGTGCCGCATTCGGGCCGTTCGGTCCGCCGTTCGGCGGTGGCCCGTTCGGTGGTGGCCCCTTCGGCGGGGGGCGCGGTCGCGGCGGCGGCCGGGGGAGGGCGCGGCGCGGTGACGTGCGCGCTTCGATCCTGGCGCTGCTGAAGGACCGGCCGATGCACGGGTACGAGATGATCCAGGAGATCGGCGAGCGCAGCGGCGGGGCCTGGCGGCCCAGCCCCGGCTCTGTCTACCCGACCCTCCAGCTGCTGGAGGACGAGGGGCTGATCGTCAGCGCGAGCGAGGGCGGCAAGAAGCTGTTCACGCTCACCGACGCCGGCCGCACCGAGGCGGAATCCGGGCCCGACGCGCCCTGGGAAGAGGCCGGCCGCGGGGTCGACTGGGAGAGCGTCAACGAGATCCGGCAGGCCGGCTTCGGTCTGATGGAGGCGTTCGGCCAGGTCTGGAAGACCGGCTCGGCCGATCAGCGCCAGAAGGCGCTGTCGGTGATCAATGACGCGCGGAAGAAGCTCTATCTGATCCTTGCCGACGAGCACTGACCCGAGGGGTGGTCCCGACGGGCGTGGTGCGAAGGGCCCTGTGGCTGAGCCGCGGGGCCCTTCGTGCGTCCGGTGGCGGTCAGGCGGCGACCAGGCCGCCCAGTTTGCGCAGCGACTCGACGAGTGCCGCGGTCGCCGAGTCCTTGAGTTTGCCCGCCATCAGGGAGACCGCGGCTCCGGTGAACTCTCCGTCGATCCGCACTGTGGTGGCATTGCCGTCGGGTGTCAGTGAGTAGCGCATCGCCAGATTGACGCCCATCGGCCCCTTGCCCCTGGTGGTCAGCAGCCGGGCGGTCTCCAGCTCCGCCACGGTCCAGGTCACCTCGGCGGGAAAGCCCATGAGCTTCATGTTCTCCTCGTAGGTGGCCGCGAGTTCGAGTGTGGCCGGGCCGCCCTTGGGGAAGCTGGTGTGGGTGGCGTTCCACTGGCCGTACGCGGTGAAGTCCGTCAGCTGGGCCCAGACCTTCTCGGCCGGCGCTTCGATACGCGCTTCGGCGCTGACTTCGGCCATGCGACCACCCCTTCTCGTCGGGTTTACGGTGTCGCGGAACGTAGCCGCAGTGGCGAAAACATTCAATACTGATGAACCGTCAGATTTGATCGGTCCGTCCGTCGATCGCCGGCAGGGCGGCCAACCAGCTCATGTCCGTTGCTTCCTTCCGGCCGTCCAGCACGTGGTGCGGCGTGGGGAACGTGTGCGGGACGGCTCGCGGTTGTTCGGACAGCGCAGGGCAAGGCGGCGCGCGCCGTTTCCGGTAGTCGGATCCGCGAATGGCGAGATCTCATCCGTAAGGAGGAGGAACCGCTCTGGTGTCCCCAACTTCGGTGGGATGCGTAAATGGGCCCCTCCGGGGATGCTCGGCCGCCCCGGGACTGATGGGGTGAGAGGTGTGCAAAACCGGACGCCGCGGATTCCTCAGCAGCCCGCACCGAACCGTGCTGAACTCGGAGCCACACTCACCGATGAGCTGGCCACGGTGGTGACGGGTGCCCGCAGGCGCGCCCTGCGCGACGGCGACCGGCAGATCGACACGGCTCATCTGCTGCATTCCCTCATCGAGTCGGATCCCGAGGTCCGCACTGCCTTCGAGGGTGGACCGCAGCTCGCGAAGGTGCTCGGCTACCTCGTGCAGCGCTCCATCGGTTACGGGCTTCGCTGGCAGGGCACCGTGGAGGACTCCGGCGCGGTTCCGGTGGTCACCGGGGTGGTTGCCGAGGCAGGGGACGCGGGGGCGGAGGGCTGGTCGCCCTCGGCTCTGTCGGCGATGGCCGGTGCCAGGGAGCGCGCGGAGCTGCGCGGGGACGTGCGGGCCGGCGGACTCGATCTGCTCGCGGCGCTGGCCGCCGACCCGGAGTGCAGGGCTGTCGAGGTGCTGGAGCGGGCGGGTGTCGATGCGGTGCAGCTCGCCGGTCGGATCGTGAATGTGCCGGGTGGGGACTGACGGTTTCTCGTCGCGCGGGCGCCTCGGCGCGGCGGATGCATGACCGGAGCCGGGTCGACGCCCGCCGCAGCCGCCACGGCCCGGATGGTCGTGCGCTCGAAGCCTCTCTCTGCAACAGCTCCCGGGCGCCGGTGAGGACGCGCGTCTCGGTGGCGGTCGGCGCGCGAGGTGTGAGGGGTGGTCACGACGGTCAGGGGCCAAGGTGGTATCGGAGTGTTACGCGCGACAGTGGTCACCGGGGTGACGCTCATGACGGCAGCTGTCATGATGTGCCGATGCACGCGTCTCAGGGGAGAAGCGCCGGCCTGGGACTAGCCCTGGCCTCGGCGTTCGCATTCGGTGGTTCCGGGGTGGCGGCCAAGCCGCTGATCGAGGCAGGGCTCGACCCGCTCCATGTGGTGTGGCTACGGGTGGCCGGCGCCGCCCTCGTCATGCTTCCCGTGGCGTGGCGCCACCGGGGTCTCGTACGCAGTCGTCCCGTGCTGCTCCTGGGCTTCGGGCTGCTCGCCGTCGCGGGCGTCCAGGCCTGCTATTTCGCTGCGATCTCCCGCATCCCTGTCGGTGTCGCGCTGCTCGTCGAATATCTGGCGCCCGCGCTCGTCCTCGGTTGGGTCCGGTTCGTGCAACGCCGTCCCGTCACCCGGGCCGCCGCGGTCGGCGTCGTTCTCGCGGTCGGCGGTCTCGCCTGCGTGGTCGAGGTGTGGTCCGGGCTGAGCTTCGATGCCGTCGGACTGGTGCTTGCCCTCGGTGCCGCCTGCTGCCAGGTCGGCTACTTCGTCCTCTCCGACCCGGGGAGCGGGGACACGGCGGGCGTCGAGCCTCCGCATCCGGTCGGCGTCATCGCGTACGGACTGCTGATCGGTGCGGCCGTCCTCACGGTGGTGGCGCGGCCCTGGGGGATGGACTGGTCGGTCCTCGGCGGCAGCACCGGCATGAACGGCACGGAGGTTCCCGCCTGGTTGCTGCTCGGCTGGATCGTGCTGCTCGCCACCGTGATCGCCTATGTCACCGGCGTGATCTCAGTGCGGCTGCTGTCTCCCGCGGTGGCGGGTGTCGTCGCCTGTCTGGAGGCGGTCATCGCCACCGTGCTCGCCTGGGTGCTGCTCGGGGAACATCTCGCAGCGCCGCAGCTCATCGGCGGCGCCATGGTGCTGATCGGTGCGTTCATCGCCCAGTCCTCGACGCCCAAGGCCCCCTCCGGGCCCGTCGCGTCGGGGCTGGGCGGGGGTGGCGGCCGGGATGCCGTCGAGGGTGAGTTGTCCGCCCGCGGCGCCGCCACGTAATGTGCCGATCATGCATCTCACCGTGCTTCTGCCGCCTGCCGCCTAGCGCGGGCAGCCACTCCTGACGAAGGCCGGGCTCGGGAAGTCCTCGAGCGGATCGTCGCTGCCCGCGCGCCGAGCCGAGCGACCATCATCTGTCTTCCTCAGGAGAAGTACACGTGTCGAATCCTGCTTCCCGCCTGCCCGTCGGGCGGAGCCTGTTCTATCTGATCGTCGCCGGGGTGGCCTGGGGGACCGCAGGGGCTGCCGCCTCGCTGATCTTCCGGGTCAGCGATCTCGGTCCTCTCGCCCTCTCCTTCTGGCGCTGCGTCGGCGGTCTCGTGCTGCTGCTCGCCGCGCTCGTGCTGCGGCCGCGACGCGCAGCCGTCGCCGCGGAGTCGCGTCGGCGCCGCCTGCTGCGCATCCTCGGAACCGGCGTCGGCCTCACCGTGTTCCAGAGCGCGTACTTCGCGGCCGTCGAGACGACCGGTCTTGCGGTCGGTACCGTCGTGACGCTCGGGGCCGGGCCCGTGCTCATCGCCGTCGGCGCGCGGCTGACCATGGGGGAGCGGCTCGGCGGCGGAGGGCTCGCCGCGGTGCTGGGTGCGCTCGCCGGGCTCGTCGTGCTGGTGCTCGGTGGCGAGGGCGCCGCGGTGCGTCCTGCCGGGGTCGCGCTGGCGCTGCTCTCCGCCTCCGGATACGCCGCCATCACCCTGCTGACCCGGTGGCTCGGCCGCGACGGCGGCGGCTCGGACCCGCTCGCCACCAGCGCGTGGGCCTTCGGGATCGGGGCGCTCGGGCTGCTGCCGATGGCGGCTGCGGAAGGACTTGTGCCGCACACCGCGGACGCCGCCCAGGTGGTGTGGCTGCTGGTGTACGTGGCGGCCGTCCCCACCGCGCTCGCCTACGCGCTCTACTTCGCGGGCGCCGCGGTGGTGCGGGCCGCTACGGTGTCCGTGATCATGCTGCTGGAACCGGTGAGCGCCGCGGTCATTGCCGTCGTCGTGCTCGGGGAGCAGCTCACCGTGGCCACGGTGGTCGGCACGCTGCTGCTTCTCGCGGCGGTGGCGGGGCTCGCCGTCGCCGAGACGCGCAGTGCGGCGAGCACTCGCCGCCGGGCGGCCGTTCCCGCCTGACTGTGCCGGGGGCGGCCACCGGTGGTGGTCGCCCCCAGGGGCATCAGAGAACGGTCAGATAGTCGGGCACGGCGATGGCCGGATCGAGGTCGCCCGACGGCTGCGGCGCACGGTAGCCGCGGGCCAGCGGAACCACGCCCGCCCAGTGCGGCAGCGCGAGATCGTCCGGATCGTCGTTCGGGCCACCGGTGCGCACCTTCGCGGAGACCTCGTCGAGGTCCAGCCGGATCACGGCCGTCGCGGCGAGCTCCTTGGCGTTCGCCGGGCGGGAGTCCGCGGTCCGGCCCGGGACGACGTGGTCGACGATCGCGTCGAGCGCGGTACGCCGCTCCTCCGGATCGCTCACCGTGCGGGCGATGCCGTGCACCACCACGGAGCGGTAGTTGATCGAGTGGTGGAAGGCGGAGCGGGCCAGCACCAGCCCGTCGACATGCGTCACCGTGAGGCAGACGGGCAGGCCGGGATCCGTCTCGCCGGCCTGCCGAAGCGGCCGCGAGCCGGTGGAGCCGTGTACGTACAGCCGCTCGCCGATCCGGCCGAAGAGTGTGGGCAGGACGACCGGTGCGCCGTCGCGGACGAAGCCGAGATGGCAGAGGTAGGCCTCGTCGAGTATCGAGTGGACCAGCTCCCTGTCGTACGAGGCCCGCTCCCGGGAGCGGGTCGGGACGGTCCGCTCGGTCGGTTCGTACGGGGCTGCCGCCTCCGGGCCCGTGGTCTGCGGCGGTGCGGTGTCCGGCATGGCCAACTCCATTGCACTAGTGCATAATAATGTTTGTGCTAGAAGAATATCGGATCGTCGGGCGGCGTGCATCGGAGATTGCCGCGAGTGTCGAGCGAGCGGTCGGGTCGGGCGAGCTCGCGCCCGGGCAAGTGCTGCCACCCATGCGGGAGTTGGCGGCCCGGCTGGAGGTCAACCCGAATACGGTCGCGGCCGCCTACCGCACCCTTCGCGAGCGCGGGGTGATCGAGACGGCCGGTCGCCGGGGAAGTCGGGTGCGTCCGCGCCCCGCCAGTACGGCGCGTGGCTCGCTCCGGGTCGAGGCGCCGCCCGGGGTGCGCGATCTGGGAGAGGGGAACCCTGATCCGGCGTTGCTGCCACCACTGGACGAGGCGTTCGCGGCGGCCACACGGGCGTATGCGGAGCGGCCGGGGATGTACGGAGAAGTGCCGGTGGACCCGGAGTTCGCTGCTCTGGCGCGCGCCGCCCTCGACGCAGACGGGGTGCCGGCCGGGCCCGTGGCCGTCACCTCCGGATCCCTGGACGCGATCGAGCGGGTGCTGGTCGCCCATCTCAAGCCCGGTGACGCGGTCGCCGTCGAGGACCCCGGCTGGGGCTCCCTGCTCGATCTCGTACCGGCGCTGGGTCTGCGTCCCGTGCCGATCCCCGTGGACGACGAGGGGCCACTGCCCGACGCCGTCGACGAGGCGCTGAACGCCGGTGCCCGTGCGCTCGTGGTGACCGACCGTGCGCAGAACCCGACAGGTGCCGCTGTCGGGGCGGCGCGCGCCGCGGACTTGCGCCGCGTTCTCGCCGGTCACCGCGGAGTGCTGCTGATCGAGGACGATCACGGGCACGCCATCGTCGATCTGCCGCTGCACCCGCTGGCGGGTGTCACGGACCGGTGGGCGTTCGTGCGGTCGGTCGCCAAGGCGTACGGGCCCGACCTGCGGGTTGCCGTGCTGACCGGGGACCCGGTCACGGTCGACCGGGTCCTGGGGCGGCAGGGGCTGGGGCCCGGCTGGGTCAGCAGACTGCTGCAGCGGGCGGTGGCGCACCTGCTGACCTCGGGCGCCGTCGACACCGGCGCGGTCGCCCGGTCGTACGGGGAGCGGCGGGACGCGCTCGTCCGGGCGTTGAAGGAGCGCGGTGTCGAGGCGCACGGCCGCAGCGGTATGAATGTGTGGGTGCCGGTGAGCGACGAGACCGGGACCGTCGCCAGGCTGCTGGGCGCGGGCTGGGCGGTGGCGCCCGGGGCGCGGTTCCGGGTCGCCGCACCCCAGGGGGTCCGGCTCACCGTGTCACCGCTCAGCGCGGCCGACATCGAGCCGCTGGCGGATGCGGTGGCGGCAGCGGCCGGACCGCTCCGCCCGTTGAATTACGGCTGAGCCGGGTGGCGCTCGGTGGTCGGGCGGGACGGGGCGAGCGGTCCGGGCTTGGGCTTACGGGCTCTGCTCTGGGTCAGGGCGGCGCCCGCCAGGACGATCAGGGCGCCGACCGGGGTGTTCCAGGTCAGCTGTTCGCCGAGCAGGGCGACCCCGGCCGCGGTGGCGATGACCGGAATGAAGTACGTGACCATCTGTGCGGTCGTCGGTCCGACCTCCTGGACCAGGCCGTACTGCATCAGCACCGCAAGGCCCGTACCGAGCGCCCCCAGTGCGACGACGGCGAGCGTCGGCAGCAGGGGGAAGCCGTCCGGGGCCGACGTGAACAGGGGGGTGACCAGGGCGATCTGCGCGGTGCCGAGGAAGAGCTGGCTGCCGGTCAGGGCGAGGGTGGACGACCCGCTGCCCGCCAGGGTCCTGCGGACGTAGATCCAGCCGACCGGGTAGCTGAGGGAGGCGAGGAGCGCCATCGCCGTCCCGCTGAAGTCCAGCCCGGAGAAGCCCTGCCAGGCGCCCAGCACCGTCAGCACACCGAGGAAGCCGAGGCCGAGTCCCGCCACGCGGCGACGGGTCGGCCGGTCCTCGGACAGCGCGACGAGGGACAGTGCCATGCCCCACAGCGGTGAGGTGGCGTTGCAGATGCCGGCCAGCGTCGACGGGATGGTCAGTTCGGAGTAGGCGAAGAGCGAGAACGGCAGCGCGTTGAGGAAGAACGCGGCGACGGCGAGATGGCCCCAGGTGCGGGCGGTGCGCGGCAGCCGCTCACGGCGCACCATCATGGCGACGGCCAGCACCGCCGTCCCCGACAGCAGTCGGCCGAGCGTCACCTGGAACGGGGCGTACCCCTCGGTGCCGACCTTGATCAGGAGAAAGCTGAAGCCCCAGATGAGCGAGAGCGCCGCGAAGCGGATCCGCCAGTCCAGTGCGGGGCGGCGTGCGGAGGAGGGGGCGGGGACACCGGTCGCCCGGGTGGGGGCGGCGGTCGCGGTGCGGGCGGTCATGAGGGCAACGATGACAACTTCGACCGCGTAGGACAAGTGAGACTTTGTGGGGACCTTCGCGTAGCATTGCTTACATGTTGAACCTGGAGCGTCTGCGCACCCTGGACGCCCTCGCCCGCTTCGGTTCGGTGAGCGGTGCGGCCGAGGGACTGCATGTCACCACATCGGCGGTCTCCCAGCAGCTCGCCAAACTGGAGCGCGAAGTGGGGCAGCAGCTGCTCGCCAGGAACGGCCGCGGGGTCCGGCTCACCGACGCGGGCCAGTTGCTCGCCGATCATGCCGCGAGGATCCTGTCCCAGGTCGAGCTGGCCCAGTCCGACATCGAGGCCCAGCGCGGAGAGGTGGTGGGCGAGATCCGGCTCGGCGCGTTTCCGACCGCCGCGCGCGGACTGTTCCCGGCGACGCTTGCCGCGCTGCGCGCGGACCACCCCGAACTGAAGGTGCGTACCACCGAGTTGGAGCCGGAAGCCGGCATCCGTGCCGTGATGCGGGGCGATATCGATCTGGCGGTGGTGCTCGACTGGAGCAACAAGAGGCTGCCGGTCCCCGGCGGTCTGGCCATGGCCGAACTGCTCGACGACGCACCGGACATCGCGATGCCGGCCGGTCACCCGCTCGCGGACCGGACGGAAGTGGATCTGGAGGACTTCGCCGAAGACGACTGGATCTCCTGGCCGGAGGGCGAGTTCTGCCACGACTGGCTGATGTTCACGCTGCGCTCCAAGGGCATCGAGCCGCGCATCGCTCATCTCGCGGGCGAACACCACACCCAGCTCGCGCTGATCGCCGTCGGCGTGGGCGTCTGCGTGGCGCCCCGGCTGGGGCGGGGGGCGGTGCCGGACGGGGTGCGGCTCGTGCCCGTGCGGCAGAAGATGAGGCGGCACGTCCACGCCGTGTGGCGGGTGGACGCGGACCGCCGCCCGTCGATCAGGGCGGCGGTTGCGGCTCTGCGTGCGGCGGGCCGGGAGTTCGACGCTCCGTTGAACGGGGACGGCGTGGCCTGACTTCGTGACGGTGGGGTGGTGGAATCAGGCCGGGTTTACCAGTTTCCGGAAGTCCCAGGAGGTGATCGCCTCCGGGGTGAGCCGCAGCCACGCGTGCCGCCCGTCGTGCGGCATCACGTCCATCCCGAAGTACTTCGTCGCGAACAGCCGCTCAGGAAAGTCCAGTTCGGGGCATTCGTCGCCGGTACGAGGGGCCTCGCCGACGAAGACTGCCTCGCCCGAGAGCTCGACGCCACGCAGTTCTCCGTACTCCACCCCGTCGTCGACGACCACCGCGATCCTCGGGTCCTGGCGCAGCTGTGACCAGCGCAGAGACCGGGTGATCGAGTACAGCCAGAGCGAGGTGCCGTCCCAGGCGAACCAGAGTGCGCCGATGTGCGGGCGGCCGTCGGCGGAGACGGTGGCGACCCGGCAGGTGCGCTGCTCCGTGAGATACGTGTCGCGTTCCGCGTCCGTCATCATGATCCGACGGCCCCGTCGCTGAATGACGGCCATGGGCGCCCCTTCCGAGTAGCTGACCAAGTGTCAGAAATCATGAATCCTCTTCCCTCCTTGCGCAATGGCCGTTAGCCTCGCGCGCCCGGCTGTCGGCAGAAAGGCCGCCGGCAGACACCAGGGGCCACAGAGAGGGGCCGCCGTGCCGTCCAGGGAACAGCTCGCCGAGCATCTCGACCCGGCCATCACCGCTCTCCTGACGGTCGAGTGCCAGCAGGGGGTCGTGGGCCCCGACAGCGCACTGCCCGAACTCGCCGACGAGGCGCGCGGATCCGGCGCCCTCCGGCATGTCGCCCGGCTGGTCGCAGCCGCCCACGAGGCCGGTGTCCAGGTGCTGCACGCGGTCGCCGAACGGCGCCCGGACGGGCGCGGTGCCAACCGCAACGCCCGCCTCTTCCGGGTCGCCGGGCGCCTGCCCGTGCAGCAGCACTCCGGTACCACGGCGGTCCGGATTGCCGCGCCCATCGAGGTGGCCGACGAGGACATCGTCGTACGCAGGCTGCACGGCCTGTCGCCCATCGCCGGCACCGATGTGGACGCGCTGCTCCGCAATCTCGGCTGCCGAACCCTCGTCGTCGCCGGTGTCTCGGCCAATGTCGCCATTCCCAACGCCGTCTTCGACGCGGTGAATCTCGGGTACACGGCGGTCGTGCCGTCCGACGCCATCGCGGGGGTGCCCGCCGACTACACCCCCGCGATGATCCGTAACACGCTCGCCCTCGTCGCCACCGTCACCACCACGCAGGACGTGCTGGGCTGCTGGCAGAGCCCCCGGAGGGCCGGGTCCCGACCTACGAGGCGAGCGTGATCGAGTCGCCCTCGACCTTGATCGACGCGGCGGGCAGCGGCTCGGTGGCCGGGCCCGCCGACACACTGCCCGTCGCGGCGTCGAACTTGCTGCCGTGACACGGGCAGTTGATCGTGCCGTCCGAGACGCTCGACACCGCGCACCCCTGATGCGTGCACTTCGACGAGAAGGCCTTGAACTCCCCGGCCTTCGGCTGCGTGACGACGACACCCTTGTCGGCGAAGACCTTCCCGCCGCCCTCGGGGATGTCGGCGGTCTTCGCCAGGACGCCCGCAGCACCGCCGGCACCGGCCTGTTCGACGGCATCCGAGCCGTCCGAGTCCTTCGAGCCGCCGCACGCGGTGAGTACGGCGGCCACTCCGACGGCACCGGCGGCTGCGACGACGGTGCGACGCCCGGGACGGACCTCGTGCTCCTGCGATGCGCTCATGCTGGCATTCCCTTCCGCAGTGTTCATGGCTTCGACCAGGGATACGTGTGGTCGATGTCCCATGTTCAACGACCGAGGGATTTCCTCAGGAAGTCCCGCTCCGGGACCAACGGATGGGCCGCAGTCTCCTCCTGGGTGACCAGGCGGGTCGCCCCGGAGAGCGGCAGCACCGTGTGCGGTCGTCCTGCCGCCGGCAGTGCGGCGGAGAGCCGTAGCATGCGGGCGGTCATATGTCTTGCGGGTCAGGACGTGCAGCTTGACGCCGATGAGGGGGCCGGCCGAGGGGTCGAGCGGGCATGTCCCTTATGTTCAGGAGCAGTTCCCGGTCGCCCCATCCGGCCTCTTCGGGTGGGGCTTGCGCCCACCGGCCGACGATGCTCCTCTCCTTCGGGCTGCCGCGGTTCCTGGGCGGATGAGGCGATCGCGGCCCTCTACGCTGGTGGTGGGAGCCCGCCGATGGTTGTGGGGGGCGGGGGCGCCTCTCGGGTGAAACTCCCCAGATTCTCCCCAGGCCTCAGGCTGCTGAGTCAGGGGACGGAGGCGAGGGTCATGTCCCTTTGATGGCAAGGCTGAATGAACGGATAGCCTGGTAAAATGCTCATGGAAGTCACAGCGACCCGCTATGTCACGCCCCTGCGTGAGGGCGGCTCACTCCCCGGGATCGTCGAGGCCGACGATCTCGGTACCTACGTCATGAAGTTCACCGGCGCCGGACAGGGCCGCAAGACCCTCGTCGCGGAGGTCATCTGCGGGGAACTCGGCCGGCGGCTGGGACTGCGGGTCCCGGAGCTCGTCACCATCCAGCTCGACCCGGTCATCGGGCTCGCGGAGCCGGACCAAGAGGTGCAGGAACTGCTCAAGGCGAGCGGCGGGCTGAATCTCGGAATGGACTATCTGCCCGGCTCGATCGGGTTCGATCCGCTCGCCTATCAGGTGGACCCGGCAGAGGCCGGGAAGATCGTGTGGTTCGATGCGTTGATCAACAATGTCGACCGGTCGTGGCGGAACCCCAATATGCTGGTCTGGCACGGGGACGCCTGGCTCATCGATCACGGCGCCACGATGATCTGGCACCACAACTGGCCGGGCGCGCAGGCCTCCGCGGCCAAGCCGTACAACGCCTCCGACCATGTGCTCGCGCCCTTCGGCCCGGACATCGCCGCCGCAGCCGCCGAGCTCGCCCCACTCGTCACCGAGCAGCTGCTGACCGAGGTGACTGCCGAGGTGCCCGACGAATGGCTGGTCGACGAGCCCGGTTTCGACACGACGGATGCGCTGCGCCGCGCCTATGTGGAGCCGCTGCTGGCGCGCGCCGCCACCATCCACGAGCGGATCTCGATGGACGTGCCCATGAGGACGACGCCGTCCCGCGCGCCGGGGTGGCTGACCGATCACCTCACTCCGTGGCCGCATCCCACGAAGAAGGACCGTGCCGAGAAGGCGGCGGCCGGGCGGGCCGACGAGGCGCAGAGCAGCAAGGACGACAGTCAGTGAGCAAGCGTGATGTCTTCGAGTACGCGCTGCTGCGCGTCGTGCCCCGCGTCGAGCGCGGTGAGTGCTTCAACGCGGGCGTGCTGGTGTACTGCCGAGCCAAGTCCTTCGTGGCGGCCCGCACCCATCTCGACGAGAGCAAGCTGAGGGCGCTCGACCCGAACGCCGACGTGGTCGGGGTCCGGGCGGCGCTGCGGGCCGTCGAGGGTGTCTGTGGTGGTGGCGACGCAGCCGGCCAGGCCGCCGGTGACGACGCCGGGCGGCGCTTTCGCTGGCTGATCGCCCCGCGCTCCACGGTGGTCCAGCCGAGCGCCGTGCACAGCGGCCTCACCGCCGATCCGGAGGCCGAGGTCGAGCGGCTGCTCGACCTGCTGGTGCGCTGATCCGGCCACCGTCGGCGCCGCGCGCGGACCCTGCTGTCGCGGCGCCGTCCGGTGTGACATGCACTGCTGCGCCCGTGGGCCGTTGACACCGAGTGCCAGGGCTTCTAGCGTCTCGTCTGCTGAAGGTACTAAGCGGTTGCTCAGCTATCGGGAACTTCCTGACGTCCGCTGAGCCGCGATCCAAGGGCGAGGAGAACCAAGCATGTCCACCACCGAGCAGCGTGTCGCCATCGTGACGGGAGCGGCGCGGGGCATTGGCGCCGCCACCGCGGTACGCCTGGCGGCCGAGGGCCGCGCCGTCGCCGTACTCGACCTCGACGAGGCGGCCTGCAAGGACACCGTCGAGAAGATCACCGCCGCCGGGGGCACCGCCCTCGCCGTCGGCTGCGACGTGTCGGACAGCGCCCAGGTGGAGGCCGCCGTGGCGCGGGTCGTCGCCGAGCTCGGTGCGCCGACGATCCTCGTCAACAACGCGGGCGTGCTCCGCGACAACCTGCTCTTCAAGATGAGCGAGTCCGACTGGGACACCGTGATGAACGTGCACCTGAAGGGCGCGTTCCTGATGGCCAAGGCCGTCCAGAAGCACATGGTGGACGCCAAGTTCGGTCGTATCGTCTCGCTGTCCTCGTCCTCGGCGCTCGGCAACCGCGGTCAGGCGAACTACTCCGCCGTCAAGGCCGGTCTGCAGGGCTTCACCAAGACCCTCGCCAAGGAGCTCGGCAAGTTCGGCATCACCGCCAACGCCGTCGCCCCCGGCTTCATCGTCACCGAGATGACCGCGCAGACCGCGGCCCGGGTCGGCATGGGCTTCGAGGAGTTCCAGGCTGCCGCCGCCACCCAGATCCCCGTGCAGCGCGTCGGCCGCCCGGAGGACATCGCCAACGCCATCGCCTTCTTCACCGGCGACGACGCGGGCTTCGTCTCCGGCCAGGTCATGTACGTCGCCGGCGGACCGCTCAACTGACCCGAAGGGCAGCAGACATCATGACTGTGCAGGACAGCGGAAAGGTCGCGCTCATCACGGGCGCGAGCCGGGGGATCGGTTACGGAATCGCGGAGGCGCTCGTCGCCCGCGGCGACCGGGTGTGCATCACCGGGCGCGGCGAGGACGCCCTCAAGGAGGCCGTCGAGAAGCTGGGCTCCGACCGGGTCATCGCCATCGCGGGCAAGGCGCACGACGAGGCGCACCAGGCGGCGGCGGTCGAGCGCACCATGGAGGCGTTCGGCCGCGTGGACTTCCTGGTCAACAACGCGGGTACGAACCCGGTGTTCGGCCCGATCGCCGAGCTCGACCTCAATGTCGCGCGCAAGGTCTACGAGACCAATGTGATCTCGGCGCTCGGCTTCGCCCAGCAGACGTGGAAGGCCTGGCAGAAGGACAACGGCGGGGCGATCGTCAATATCGCCTCGGTCGCCGGTGTCTCCGCCTCGCCCTTCGTCGGCGCGTACGGCATGAGCAAGGCGGCCATGGTCAATCTGACCCTGCAGCTGGCGCACGAGTTCGCCCCGGTCGTCCGGGTCAACTCGATCGCTCCGGCCGTGGTCAGGACCAAGTTCGCCGCGGCGCTGTACGAGGGGCGCGAGGCGGAGGTGGCAGCCGCCTATCCGCT
This sequence comes from Streptomyces sp. NPDC057565, assembly GCF_042801455.1. Classification (NCBI taxonomy): domain Bacteria; kingdom Bacillati; phylum Actinomycetota; class Actinomycetes; order Kitasatosporales; family Streptomycetaceae; genus Streptomyces; species Streptomyces sp. NPDC057565. The sequence goes on from NZ_JBHVFU010000040.1 coordinate 35,766, forward strand.
CGGCCGGCTCGGTGTCCCCGCGGACATCGGCGGAGCCGCCGCGTTCCTCACGTCGAGCCAGTCCGACTGGATCACCGGGCAGACGCTGGTGGTCGACGGAGGCATCTTCCTGAATGCGGGCGTGGGCTGAGCACAGCCTGCTCCGGTTTGGCCCTGATTGACTCAAGTGCCCCGTCGGACCTGCGGATTGACCCGACGGGGCGCTGCGGTATGGTCTGCCGATCCATGGCTGATCGAGGAGCGTGCACGTGTTCTACCGGGCCAGGCTGCAGGCTGCTGCAGCCCTTGCTTCCCTTTCTCTGCTGGCCGGCTGCGGTCTGCTTTCCGATGATGACTCGGAGGCGAAGCAGAAGATAGTCGTCGGTACCACGAGCGAGCCCTCCACCCTTGATCCGGCGGCGGCCTGGGACAACTCGTGGGAGCTGATGCGCAACGTCTTCCAGACCCTGGTGAGCTTCCCCACCGGCAGTACTCGTCCGGAGCCCGACGCCGCGGACTCCTGTGTGTTCACGGACCGGACCAGCACGGCCTACCGCTGCACGCTCAAGGAGGGCCTGAAGTTCTCCAACGGGGACAAGCTCGACGCCGAGGCTGTGAAGTACTCCATCGACCGGATCACGACCATCAAGGTCAAGGGCGGCCCCCTTGGCATGCTCGGCTCGCTCGACCGGGTCGAGACCAAGGGCGACGACACCGTCGTCTTCCACCTGAACAGGCCGGACGCCACGTTCCCGTTCATTCTGGCCACCCCCGCGATGTCCCTCGTGGCGCCCAGCGACTACCCGAAGGACAAGCTCCGCGAGGACGGCAAGGTCACCGGATCGGGCCCGTACCTCCTGGACAGCTACGTGCCGGGGGACCGGGCCGAGCTGGTGAAGAACCAGGGCTACAAGGGCTTCGCCAACCGCAAGAACAACGCCGTGACCATCCGGTACTTCAAGGGGTCCGCCCCCCTGGTCGACGCGCTGAAGAAGAACGAGGTCGACGCCACCTACCGCGGTCTCACCGCGGAGGAGGTGGTGAGCCTCGAGGACAACAAGGACGAGAACAGCAAGCTGCAGCTGATCGAGACCGTCGGCGCCGACATCCGCTTCCTGGTCTTCAACCCGGAGGACCCGGCTGCCGGGAACCCCGCCGTCCGCCGGGCCGTCGCACAGCTCGTCGACCGGGACGCGCTCGTCGCCAAGATCTACCAGGGCACCGCCGAGCCACTGTATTCCATGATCCCCAAGGGTATCGCCGGCCACACCACCAGTTTCTTCGACACCTTCGGCAATCCGAGCCAGCAGAAGGCCAAGCAGATCCTGGCCAAGGCGGGCATCACCGAGCCCGTCGCGATGACGTTCTGGTACACCACCGACCGGTACGGCTCGTCGACGGAACCCGAGTTCGGTGAGCTGAAGCGTCAGCTGGAGGCGTCGGGTCTGTTCAAGATCACGCTGAAGGGCCTGCCGTGGAAGAAGTTCCAGGAGGGCTTCACCAAGGGCCAGTACCCGGTCTTCGGCCGCGGCTGGTTCCCGGACTTCCCGGACCCGGACAACTTCATCGCTCCCTTCGTGGGCAAGGAGAGTGTCACCGGGACGCCGTACAACAAGACCGAGATCACCCAGCACCTGCTGCCGCAGACCCGCCAGGAGAGCGACCGGGGCGCGGTCAGCAAGCAGTTCGAGCAGGCTCAGAACATCCTGGTCGACGACGTCCGGCTGCTGCCTCTGTGGCAGGGCAAGCTCTATGTCGCGGCGGGCGAGGACATCGGTGGCGGCGAGCGCGCCCTGGACCCGCAGACGGTCATGCAGATGTGGGAGCTGTACCGCAAGGCCAGCTGGTAGGACTCGCCCGGCCGGTTGTCAGTGGCCCCCGGTAGGTTCTGTGGTCAAGAACTGATTGCGTACCGGAGGTTGTTGAAGTGACTGACACCGACCTGCTGCCCGAGTCCTGGCGCGGCGTCCTCGGCGAAGAGCTGCAGAAGCCGTACTTCAAGGAGCTCACCGAGTTCGTCGAGGAGGAGCGGGCCAAGGGGCCGGTCTACCCGCCCCGCGAGCAGGTCTTTGCGGCCCTGGAAGCCACTCCGTACGACAAGGTGAAGGTCCTGGTCCTCGGCCAGGACCCGTACCACGGCGAGGGGCAGGGGCACGGGCTGTGCTTCTCCGTGCGGCCCGGCGTCAGGACACCGCCGTCCTTGCGGAACATCTACAAGGAGATGAAGGAGGAGCTCGGCCTGCCGGTTCCGGACAACGGGTATCTGATGCCGTGGGCCGAGCAGGGCGTCCTGCTGCTCAACGCCGTGCTGACGGTCCGCGCCGGCGAGGCCAACTCGCACAAGGGCAAGGGCTGGGAGAAGTTCACGGACGCGGTGATCCACGCGGTGTCCACGAGGCCCGATCCGGCGGTCTTCGTGCTCTGGGGCAACTACGCCCAGAAGAAGCTCCCTCTGATCGACGAGGAGCGCCATGTGGTGGTGAAGGGCGCACATCCGTCTCCGCTGTCCGCGAAGAAGTTCTTCGGCTCCCGTCCGTTCACGCAGATCAACGAGGCGATCGCGGCGCAGGGACACCAGGCCATCGACTGGCGCATCCCCGATCTGGGCTGACCCGCCCGGAGCCGCCTTAGCCCGAGCCTGAGCGGGATTGCCGGTGCCAGCCGCTAGCGTCGCCGTGACCGGAATCGAACGGGCTCCACCGGGCCCGATCGACGTCGACCGGGGTGAACCGGGGACGGCTGGACACATGCGAGGGAGACCGCGGTGACAGAGCAGCAGGAGGCGTCGGCGGATGCCGTCATGACCAGGATCGGCCAGGCGATCATGCTGCTCCATGGCGGCGACCGGGAAGAGGCCCGTAACCGCTTCGGGGCGATCTGGGCGGAGATCGGTGAGGAGGGCGACGCCCTGCACCGCTGCACCCTCGCGCACTACATGGCCGACACCCAGGACGATCCCGGTGACGAACTGGCATGGGATCTGAGGGCGTTGACCGCAGCCGACGGGCTCTCCGACGGGCGCGTCGCGGAACACGGGGACTCGCTCGCGGTGCGGGTCTTCTATCCCTCGCTCCACCTCAACCTTGCGGCGGACTATGTGAAGCTCCAACGCCCCGACGCGGCCCGGGTCCATCTGGACCGGGCCCGGAAGGCGTCGGAGGTTCTCGCGGACGACGGGTACGGCGGAGGGGTGCGCGCGGCGATCGGCCGGCTGGAGCGGCGGCTTCGGGAGCTGTGAGCCGAGGTCTGTCGCGGATCGTTGCGGCCCGTCCGTTGTCGGCGGACCGCAACGATCCGAGTCGGCCGGATCCCGGCGGGATCCGCGACCGACGGTGCATTCAGCGGCCGTAGGTGTCCTCGCAGATCCGGGCCGCGGGGCTGCCCGCGGACCAGCCCCCGTAGCCCCGGCCGAGCGCGCAGACATTCGTCCCGGTGACGGGGACGGTCGGCGGATTCAGCACCCGCGCGGCTGCGGGCGGGGCATGACGAGGCCGGGGGACTCCGACGTGCTCCCGCTGCTGCGGGGCGCGTGGCGAGGTGCGTCGGGTGTCCGACGGCGCCTTCGCCGGCCGGCCGGAGGCCCTCGGTGACGGCTTCGGGTCGGGGACCGCCTCCAGGCTGTCCCGGACCGGCGGCCCCACGATCTGGGGCGCCAGGTCCTGGACGGGCCTGCTGGTCTCGGGCCGGGGCGCAATGCCCGACCGGGGCTCCACGGACACACAGCCGGTGACGGCAGTGACTGCCACGCCGACCAGGAGCTTCACGGTGATACTGGTTCGCTGCACCTGGGCAACTCTGCTGTGCGGGCAGGGCGCCGCGCGAGTCGGCCGGTGATGATTGGCCCTCACGAGTGACCCCGGTCAGCGCAGCGCCCCGGCTGTCGACCGGGTGCGTGGGATTCGGGTCAGTCGCCGGTCGCGCCGTCGATCCGCTCCCGGACCAGGTCGGCGTGGCCGTTGTGCCGCGCGTACTCCTCGATCATGTGGGTGTAGATCCAGCGCAGGTTGAAGTGCTCGCCCTTGCGGCTGCGGCCGATCGACAGGTCGTCGAGCCCGTGCTTCGCGGCGATCTCCCGGGCCGCTTCGATCTCCGCCCGCCACGTGGTCCCGGCCTCCTCCCAGGTGTCCGCCTCGGTGGGGTGGAAGTCGCCGTCCTCGTCCTCCGCGGTGCAGTACAGCGACTTCGCTTCCTCGCCGGCCATGACGTTGCGGAACCAGTGGCGCTCCACTTCCGACATGTGCCGTACGAGCCCGAGCAGGCTGAGCTGCGACGGCGGTACGGACGTCTCCCGCAGCTGGGCGTCGGTGAGCCCCGCACATTTCAGCGCGAGCGTGTCGCGGTGATAGGCGAGCCAGCCCTCGAGCATCGGGCGTTCGGCGGCTGTGATGGCGGGTTCGGAGCGTTCGTCTGCGGTCATGCGGGGCATTCTTTCCCAGTGATCACGACCTGGCCAGATGTTATTCGCAGGGGGGTGTGAGCAACCCACGCAGCAGTTCGGCGAAGCCGGTGCGCAGCTCTTCCTCGGTCGGTACGGACCGGTGGTACGACCCCGCGGCGCACGAGAACATCAGACCTTCGCACCAGGCCACCAGGGAGAGGGCGTGTCGCTCGGGCGCGGCAGAACCGGCTGCCGTCATCAGCGCCACCAGGGGTTCGCGGAACTGTCCGCCCGTCGCGTCGAAGAACTCCCGAAGCTCCGGGCGCCGGGTGGCCTCAAGGGCCAGTTCGTAGCGGCAGATGAGCAGGTGGGGGTGGAGGGTCAGGTATCGGTGCAGGGCTGAGGCGAGGCTGCCGACGAGCGCGGCGACGCCGTGGGGCGGCCCACCCGCGGGTCCGGCGTCCGGTTCGCCGTCCGGCCTGCCCTCGGTGCTGGCCCCGGGCATCGGGAGTTGACCCGGGGCCAGGACCTGCGCCTCGCGCTCCGCCAGGCGCCGCACCGTCGCCTCCAGGAGCGCCTGCCGGGTGCGCGCGTAGTTGGATGTCGAGCCCTGGGGGATGCCGGCGCGTTCGTCGACTGCCCGGTGGGTGAGCCCTCGCATCCCGCGCTCGGCGAGAAGTGCCAGGGCGGCATCGGTGATCAGGTCCGCCCGGGAGGAGGCGCCGCCGGTGCGTGTGGTGCTGGGGGTCATGGGATCAACCTACCGCTGCGACTACACCTGTAGTACGTTGCTCTCGTTACTACAGGTGTAGTTCCGAGGAGGAGTCATGGACAAGCCCCATGCGGTCGTCATCGGCAGCGGAATCGGCGGCCTCACCGCCGCCGTGGCCCTCCACCGGCGCGGCTGGCAGGTCACCGTCCTGGAGCGGGCGGCCTCGCTGGAGCCCGTCGGTGCAGGCATCAGCCTGGCCCCCAACGCGCAGCGCGCCCTGGACGTCATCGGCCTCGGTGACCGGGTCCGGTCCCTGGCCGCCTGGCAGGGCGATGGCGGTATGCGCCGTCCGAGCGGCCGCTGGATCTCCCGGACGAACAGCGCTGCGGCGACCGAGCGGTTCGGCGGAGCGGTCGTCCTGCTGCACCGTGCGACCCTGATCGATGCTCTCGTGGCCGAACTCCCCGCATCCGTGATCCGAACCGGAACGACGGCGGAACTCGTGAACCCGGGCACCGCGGGCGGCGCCCGCGCCGTGGTCAGGACGCCCACCGCGGACATCGAGGCCGACCTCGTCATCGCAGCCGACGGCATCAACTCGGCCGTACGCACACACCTCTTCCCCGATCACCCCGGGCCGTCGTACGCCGGCTTCACCACCTGGCGCGTCGTCGTCCCCGCGCCCGAGCAGCCCTTCGCCCCGCACGAGACCTGGGGCCGCGGCGCCCTCTGGGGCACCCAGCCGCTCAAGGACGGCCGGATCTACGCGTACGCAGCCGCGGTCGCCCCCGCCGGAACCCGGGCCGCAGACGACGAGAAGGCAGAGCTGCTGCGCCGCTTCGGCGCGTGGCACGATCCGATTCCCGGGATCATCGCCGCCGTCGAACCCGACCAGGTCCTCCGCAACGATGTGCACCATCTGATCGACCCGCTGCCCGCATTCCACCGGGGCCGGACCGTCCTGGTCGGCGACGGCGCCCACGCCATGACGCCCAGCCTCGGACAGGGCGGCAATCAGGCCATCGAGGACGCAATCGTGCTCGCCCACCACGCGGCGCCCGACGCCGACCTCGGGACGGCGCTCGCCGCATACAGCGCGGACCGGCTCCCCCGGACGGGCGCCATCGTCCGCAAGGCTGCCCAGGTGGCCCGTCTGATGAGCCTGACCAGCGCCACCTCCGTCGGGGTGCGCGACACGCTGATGTCCGCCGTGTCCCGGCTCGGGCCGGCTCTGGTGCTGCGTACCTTCGACGGCATCGCGGACTGGCAGCCGCCGCAGCACACGTATGCTGCCCGGGCGAAGGGCATGCATATGACACAGCGTTAGACCGACCCCCAATTGCCGGTCGGTCCCAGTCAGAGGGAGACCCCAGTGAAGGTCGGCTGCATCGGGCTCGGCGACATCGCGCAGAAGGCATATCTGCCGGTCCTCACCACCTTGCCCGGGGTCGAACTGCATCTGCAGACCCGCACTCCCGCCACCCTCGCCGCCGTTGCCGCGTCCCACCGGATCCCGTCGGAGCAGTGCCACTCCGAGCTCGACTCGCTGATCGCCCAGGACCTGGACGCCGCCTTCGTCCACGCCCCGACCTCCGTACACCCGGAGATCACCGACCGCCTGCTCCGGGCCGGTGTCCCCACGTACGTGGACAAGCCGCTCGCCTACGAACTCGCCGATTCCGAGCGGCTGGTCAACCTCTCCGAGGAGCGCGGTGTCAGCCTGGCCGTCGGCTTCAACCGGCGGTTCGCCCCCGGCTACGCACAGTGCATCGAGCACCCGCGCGAGCTGATCCTCATGCAGAAGAACCGGGTGGGCCTGCCCGAGGAACCGCGCAGCATGGTGCTCGACGACTTCATCCATGTCGTCGACACCCTGCGCTTCCTGGTGCCGGGGCCGGTCGAGCACACCGTCGTACGGGCGCGGATCCGCGAAGGTCTGATGCACCATGTCGTGCTGCAGCTGTCCGGAGACGGATTCACCGCCATCGGCGCGATGAACCGGCTCAGCGGCTCGACGGAGGAGCGGCTCGAGGTCTCCGGGCAGGACTCCAAGCGTGAGGTCGTCAACCTTGCCGAGGTGATCGACCACAAGGGACAGCCGAGCCTGCGGCGGCGTGGTGACTGGGTGCCGGTGGCCCGTCAGCGCGGCATCGAGCAGTGCGTGCTGTCCTTCCTGGACGCCGTGCGCGCCGGGAAGCTGCTGAGCGCACGGGACGCGCTCGAGACGCACGAACTGTGCGAGCGCATTCTGCGGGACCTGGACTGGGCGTAGCGAAACCGCTGGTCAGGGCCGGTCCGGATGCGTCCCGTACGGGCCGGATGCAGGCTGGGGGGATGGACCGCCAGCCCGTGGAGGTGACCTGGTGAAGCCCCACGACGAGCCGCAGGGGTGGGGTGCTCTCCAGCCGCCGCCCGGCTACTACTCGGCGGACGGGCGACCACCCGACGCGATGCAGCGGGCCCTGATCCTGGACTGGGCGGTCAACCAGCGGATCGCGAGCGGCTGGCGGGTGGAGTCGCGCGCCGAGACGCAGGTCGTCATGGTCCGCGGGCAGCCGCTCAACCACGTGCTGCACGCCCTGCTCATGGTGTTCAGCTGCTTCCTGTGGGGCGCCGTGTGGGTGGCGCTGGCCGTGACGAACAAGGTCGAGCGGGTTGCCCTCACCGTCGATGCACAGGGGCACATCGTCTCCGTCAACGCCCCGTCATAACCGGCCCGCCGGAGCGGTCGCACCGACCGATTCCGCCCGGGTCCGCCGCCGGAGCGACCGCACACCCTCATAGGCGCAGAACGCCGCCAGCACCCCGAGCGCACCCTGCGCCGGCCAGTCGCCCAGCCGGACATAGAGCGTGGTGCCGGTGGCCAGCGGTACGTCGAACACGGCGGCCGCGCTGGTGTCCGTACCGAGCGGGGTTCCGATGCGACGCCCCTGTGCGTCGTACACCGTACTGATCCCGGTGAGTGTGGCGTGCACCATCGGGCGGCCGCTCTCCGCCGCCCGGAGGGCGCCCAGCGAGGCGTGCTGGGCGGGCGCCCAGCTGTGCTGGAACGTGGACGTCGACGACTGGGCGATCAGCAGCTGTGCCCCGTCCCCGGCAAGCCGCCTGCTCATGTCGGGGAACGCCGACTCGAAGCAGATCAGCGGACCTATGCGGAGCCTCTCCGCTCCGGCCCGGGACCGGGAGGAATACACCGGGGACGGCGGCTCGGGAACGGACATCACCACCTGCCGGTTCCCGCGCAGCCGGTCCTCGCCCGCCGCCTTGCCCACCGACGTCACCCAGCCGAGCACCGAACGAGCCGGAATGTACTCGCCGAACGGCACCAGGCGCATCTTGTCGTAGCGTTCCCCGGTCGGGCCGTTCGGCCCCACCAGCACCGCACTCTTGAAGATCCCCGTCCGGCCCGAGGTGTGGGTCTGCCGGGCATCCATATTGACCAGCACATCCGCGCCGACCTCGCGTGACAGCTTCGCGATCCTGGCTGCGAGATCCGGGCGTTGTGACAGGTCCTCGCCGACGCTGCTCTCGCCCCAGACGACCAGGTCGAGGTGTCGGCCCACCAGCGTGCGGGTCAGCTGCTCGCTGCGGGCGAAACGCAGCTCCACGCTGTTCGACCCTTCGACGACACCGGGTTGTACGACAGCGATCCGGGCCGCTCCCGCGGGCTCCGGCTGCGGCGCCCACCTCCATATCGCGCCCACTGCCAGCGCGCCCACCACGATGCCGACCGCCGCAGCCGTCCGGGCGGCGGACGTCACGAGCAGCAGGGTGACCGCGGTGTTCACCCCCACCACCAGGAGGCTCACCAGCCACACCCCTCCCACCGATGCCACCCGGAGCGCCACGGGCACCTGCCACTGGCTTGCGCCGAGCAGCCCCCAGGGGCCGCCGAGCGCATCCCAGGAGCGGGCCAGTTCGATCATCAGCCAGCCGGACGGGACCACGATCAGGGCCGCCCCGACCCTCGCGACGGACGGTGATCCGCCCAGCAGCCGGGAGACCAGCAGCCCCCACGGCGCCCAGAGCAGACCGAGGAACGCCGCCAGTATCACGAGGAACACGTGCAGGCTCGGCAGCAGCCAGTTGTGCACCGCGAGCAGGTAGCCCGTACCGCCGAGCCAGCCGTCGAGCGCGGCCCGCCGGCCCGTACCGGCCGACCGGATCAGCAGCAGCCACGGCACCAGCGCGACATACGCGAACCACCACAGAGCCGGGGCGGGAAAGGCGAGTGCGGGCAGTGCACCTGCGAGCAGCACAGCACCACCGCGCCACCAGGGCGACCGGAGCAGGCGCTCCCCCTGCTCACGCCGAACGGCCGGAATTCGCATGCCGCGCCTCCTCGTCCTGCCCGGTGAGCACAGTCCCCCTCTCCCTTCCCCAGTGTGGGGGGAGGGGAACAGCCGCGGCCAGAGGGAGGTGGGGCCGTTGGCGGGGATCAGCCGGGGGCGAGCTCCCCCGTGAGGCTGCGCCATTTCTCATGGACGGCCACGGTGCGGATCCGCCAGCCGATCTCCGTGCGCAACAGCCCGAACGCGTACCGGCCGCCGGAGACGAAGTTCGGTGCCGTGTTGCTGTCCGCGGCCCCGGTGGCGCCGTCGTCAGGCGTGCCCCGCAGCCGCATCGGGTTGAGGTAGTCGGCCTGCACGTCGGCCCGGTCGCCGGGATAACCCCCCAGGTCCTGGAGGTCCAGCCGACGGTTGACGATCAGATGCTGTCGTACGGGGAAGAGGCGCATGGTTTCCGCGAGCCACTGCGCGACCTCGGCTGCGGGTCCCTCGATGCCGCCCGCGCCGCGGTAGTCGGCGCGACCGTCCGGGGTGAACAGCTCCCGGTAGTCCTGCCAGGCGCTGTCGTCCACCGCCACCGCATAGCCGGTGATCACTGCATCGATGGACAGCTGGTCCATCACGGTTGCGAGAGCCACGCGCTGCGTCATCCGGTCAGTGTGTGCCCGCCGACCGCCGAGGCCAAGGGCCGTGCACGCGCGGCAGCGGTCCGGTCCTGATCCGGACGCCCGGGGTCCGGCACGGTGCGTGCCTCAGCAGGGGACCACGGCCACCGGCCCGAGCGCGTGCGTGAGCGTCGTCTGCGCGACCGGGGACAGCCCGAACCCGAGCTCCTCGCCGCCCTTTCGCCGCCCGATCACCGTGAGCGCGGCGGTTGCCGACGCCGTGACCAGGGTGCGCGACGCGGAGCCATGGGTCGGCTCCAGCACGAGCTCGACCTGCGGGTACTTCTCGCGTCGGCCTGCGGTGAGCTCCGCCAGGGTGCGCTCGGCGGCGCCCGCCGCCGCGTCCCGGTCGAAGGCGGGACCGCCGGAGAGCATCGACGAGAACATCGTCCAGCCGTGCACGATCCGCAGCCGCGCTCCGGGCCGGGCCGCTGCCGCCTCGAACGCGAACTCCAGTACTGCCTCGCTGCTTTCGTCGGCAGCCACTCCCGCGACAATGTCCGGGAATGTCTCGGCCGCGTCCACCGCGTCGTCGTCCCCCCGACCGCTGTGGATGACGACGACAGGGCACGTGGCCATCGAAGCCGTCGCAAGGCTGTTCGAGCCGATCAGCAGGGACCGGAATCCGCCCAGACCGCGGGAGCCCAGCACCAGCAGCGACGCGTTCCCGCCGAGCGAGGTCAGCGCGGCCACGGGGAAGTCGAGCGGGCTGAGCGTCGACGGGTGCAGGTCCGGAGCGACCAGCGACACCCGCCGTACGGACTCCGCGAGCAGTTCGTCGGCCTGTCGCTGCTGCGCCTCCTGGACGGTACGCCGACCGGGGACCCGGGCATGCACGATCGTCAGCGGAAGTCCTCGCCGGACGGCTTCACGCGCGGCCCAGTCGAGGGCCTCGTAGCTGTGCGAGGAACCGTCGACGGCGGCGATCACGGGAAGCTCGGTGGTGGTCATGGAGTCCTCCAGAGTCCGGCGGTGCATGTCCCGGTCCGGTAGGCGAACGCAGCATCCGGCAGGGACTTTCGGTCCTTTTCTACCCTGTGCGTCCGAGGCCCGGCCCTGCGGGTGCAGGTCCGGCCGCCTTCCGGCACCGGTCGGCGGCAGGACCCGGACCACCGCCAGGACCTGTTCGTACGCTACGGCCGGTCGCCCTCCGGCGCTCCGGCACGGGCCTGCGCGGCGGTTCCGGTCCCCGGCCGGGGCGGGCGCGGGCACGACACGCGGCGCCCCCATGGCTCCGGGCCGGGCCGAGAAGGTGGCGCGGCGCGCCACCGACGCATGGGGTGACGACCGGTACTTCGGGGGGCGTACGTCGGCTGCCTTCGGACGTACGACGACGCCGGGCGCCTCCCGCGGCATGCTCCGGGCATGGAGAACCAGCCCGCAGGGGCCACCACGACAGTGCCGGTGCGCAGCAGCGCAGTCGGCTCATCGCCGACCGCGCCCGTGTGGCGGAATGCGCGCCCGGTGGAGCGCCTCTGCTACGTGACCGGTGCACTCCTCGTCGTCTCCGGGCTGCTGCATCTGATCGTCTTCGCCGTCGACGGCGGCTCCTGGGACGGCCCGGTGTCCTGGCGCAAGCCCGTCACCTTCGGGGTCTCGTTCGGACTGACGCTCATCGCGCTCTGCTGGGTGGCTTCCTACCTGCGCATACGCCCCCGTACGCGTACCGTGCTGCTCGCGCTGTTCGCCGCCGACTGCGTGCTGGAGGTCGGCGGCATCACGCTCCAGGCGTGGCGCGGCGTACCGTCCCACTTCAACATGGAGACCCCCTTCGACACGGCGGTCTCCATGGCGCTGGCCGTCGGCGGGGGAGTGCTGGTCGTCATCCTCACCACCCTCGCGGTCGCCTCGTTCGTCAGTCGCCCGGACGGACCGACGGGCATGGCGCTCGCCCTGCGGGCCGGTTTCGCGATCCTGGTCGTCGGGCTGCTGTCCGGAGCGGGGATGATCGCCCGTGGTGTCTATCTGACACGCACCGGCCATCAGTCGGCCGGCTACGACTCCACGGCATCGGTGAAGCCACTGCACGCGGTGAGCCTGCACGCGATCCTGGTGCTGCCCCTGCTGGCCGAGGTGCTGGCCAGAACCTCGTGGAGCGCCCGCGCCCGTCGTACCGTCGTCCGCGCCGCCGTGGGGTGCTGTGCGGCCGCCGTGGGCGGGGCACTGGTGTGGGCGGTCGTCGCGTACTGACGAAGGCGGTGCAGGCGGCCGGGCGGTGAGGAGGCGGACTCGGGGCACATGATGCAAGCTGCGGAAAAGGCAACGGGCCGGGGGTGAACCGCGAAAGGCGATCATGAGCGCGAGGGATGCGAATGTCGGGAATGCCGGGGCCGCGGCCCGGGCCGACGCAGCGGCGGCCATCCGCGCGGCCGAACCGGCCGACGCAGCGCTGTCCGGTTGCGCGGCGCTGGTGACCGGCGCCTCCAGCGGCATCGGGGCGGCCACCGCCCTGGCACTGGCCCGGCAGGGTGCGGCTCTCGCGCTGGTCGCCCGTCGAGCCGACCGGCTGGAGGAACTGACCACCGCGATCCGGGAGCGGGGCGGCTCGTGCGTCGCCCTCACCGCCGACCTCCGCGACGCGACACAGGCCCGTCGTGCCGTGGAGGACGCCGTGGACCGGTTCGCACGGCTGGACGTATTGGTGAACAACGCCGGATACGTGGCGATCGGAGCCGTGGAGGAAGGCGACCCCGAGGAATGGGACCGGATGGTCGACCTCAACCTCAAGGCCGTTCTGCACATGTCGCAGGCAGCGCTGCCGCACCTGCTGCGCGCGGCTGCTGACGCCCCGCGCCGGGTCGCCGACCTGGTGAACGTCAGCTCGCTCGCGGGCCGGGTGGCCCGTAAGAACAACAGCGTCTATTCGGCGACGAAACACGCGGTCGGAGCATTCAGCGAGGCCCTGCGCCAGGAGGTCACGGGGCGCGGTGTCCGGGTGGGCCTCGTCGAGCCGGGGATGACCACGACGGAGATGTCGACCGGCGCCGGGTTCGCAGCCGCGCGTGGTCTGCCGCAGAGCACGTGGCTCGATGCCGAGGACATTGCCCGGGCCATCGCCTTCATGGTCACTCAGCCGCGGCACGCGGCGGTCAACGAGATCATGGTGCGCCCGACGGCCCAGGAACACTGAACCAATGTGCTGACCGCCTGCTCAACGGTCCCCGCATCGTCACCGCCCTCCAGGGGCAGGGCATCAGGAGTCTGCGAAGAAGGCCGACAAGCAGCCGACTTCCACGGGGCAGTACTGAGCGCCACCCGAGCACAGGGCTGACCAAACGTCTTGGGTCACGCCTCTATCCCTGTGGCTGGTTCCGGGTGCATCGTTGATCACGCGGGACCCCCGAAGCTTTTGGGCCCAGGTATCCCGTTCGGGCCCCGTCCTGTGCTGCGCGGCAGGCAGGGCCCGCCGCCCCTCCCGAACCTCCCCACGGGAGGGTCTGCGGCTGCGACGAGGTGAGTCCGGCCGGCCGCTGCCCACATCGGTCGCAGCACTAGCCCGCCGACTCACCCGCGTGCGGGCTCAGCACACCGGTTGCCACCAGGGCGAAAAGCACCAGGCCCAGCAGTACGCGGTAGATGACGAACGGCATGAAGCTCTTGGTCGTGATGAACTTCATGAACCAGGCGATGACCGCGTATCCGACCCCGAAGGCGATGAACGTCGCGAAGATCGTCGGCCCCCACGACACGTGCCCCTCGCCCGCGTCCTTCAGCTCGAAGACACCCGAGGCGAGCACCGCCGGGATCGCGAGCAGGAACGAGTAGCGGGCCGCTGCCTCGCGGGTGTAGCCCATCAGCAGACCGCCGCTGATCGTGGCGCCCGAGCGGGAGACGCCGGGGACCAGGGCCAGCGCCTGGCAGAAGCCGAAGATCAGGCCGTCCCTGACGCCGAGTTCCTTGAGGGACTTGCGCTCCCTGATCGCCCGGTGCTTGCCGCCCATCTCGTCGCGGGCGGCGAGACGGTCGGCGATGCCGAGGACGATGCCCATCACGATCAGGGTGGTGGCGATGAGGCGCAGGTCGCGGAACGGGCCCTCGATCTGGTCCTTGAAGGTCACGCCGAGGACGCCGATCGGGATGGAGCCCACGATGACGAGCCAGCCCATCTGCGCGTCGTGGTCGCTGCGCATCGACCGGTTGGTCAGCGAGCGGAACCAGGCCGAGACGATCCGGACGATGTCCTTCCGGAAGTAGATGAGGACTGCGGCCTCCGTGCCGATCTGGGTGATGGCGGTGAACGCCGCACCCGGGTCGGTCCAGCCGGCGAACGCTGCGGTGAGCCGCAGATGCGCGCTGGAGGAGATCGGCAGGAACTCGGTCAGTCCCTGAACAAGGCCCAGGACGAACGATTCGAACCAGCTCATGGGGCTTTGGCCATCCCGAAAGTGATCGTGCATCGGACGACGGCCTGCAGGGCCGTCGACAGCGTGCGGATTGCGGTCATATGGGGGACGGGCCACGGCGGGCCCGGTGATCGTCTGCGGTGCGCGGGCAGCGTATCGCCCTTGGATGAACGGGGTGACTACTGCCCCCGCACCCACAGCCGACCCCCGGTGGCGTCAGGGTGGCACCTGACCGCAGTCGGGCTCGGGTTCAGTCCGCGGCGAGGCGGTGCCGCTTGCGCCAGGCGACGACGGCCGCACCGACGCCCGTCAGCACGATGAAGCCCATGGCCGCCAGGAACGCGGGCGATGTCGGGGACGAGGCCTCGCTGCCCGCGACGACGTAGGCGGCGGTGTTCGGGATCGAGCCGAGCCCGGTGGCCACCAGGAACGGCGGATATCCCATCCGTGAGACCGCGGCGCAGTAGTTGGCGGCGGCGAACGGGACCCCTGGGAACAGCCGCAGCGCCAGCATCGAACGGAAGCCGTGCCGGCTCAGCTGCCCGTCCGCAGCCTTCAGCCAGCGCCCGCGCAGCAGCGTACGGAGCGCGTCCTGCCCCAGCACCCTGCCCAGCCCGAACGAGATGCCCGCGCCCAGCACCGTGCCCGCCAGGGCGGCGGCCAGACCGGCCTGCGACCCGAACAGCGCACCCGCGGCGAGGTTGAGGAGCGGCCGCGGCACGAACGCCACGGTGGACACGCCGTACGCGAGGCCGAACAGCAGGACCGCCGTGGCGCCACCGCTCAGCTGCGCCGGCCAGCCACGGGCCAGGAGGCGCTGCGGATCGAGGAGCAGCGTGGTCGCCGCGGCGGCCAGCAGCACGGCCACGAGCAGCGAGAACCGGGACCAGGGCGAGAGCAGCGCCCTCGTACAGCGCACGGCGAGGCCGGTGGCGGGCCGGGCGGCGGGGACGGGGTCGAGCATTCGGGGAGAGTAACCGACACCTGTGCGTGATCGCCGTAATGTGCACCGTATGAGCCCCGCAGCCGAAGCCGCTCCCGGCGTGCCGCCGAGCGAGCTCGCCGACACTGTGCTTGCGCGTCTGACGGTCGTCTACCCCACGGCCGCCGATCGCGCGCGGGCGGCCTCCGCTGCCGCATACATGAAGCACGTCGCCCTGTTTCTCGGCATCCCCACCCCGCAGCGCCGGGCCCTGTCACGTACGGTCCTGGACGGCACCGGGCGTCCCGACGAGGCGGACTGCGCGGCCGTCGCCCTGCGCTGCTGGAAGCTGCCCGAGCGGGAGTACCAGTACTTCGCGGCCGACTATCTGCGCCGCCACGCTCCCCGCTGCTCCTCCGGGTTCCTGCCCGTCGTACGACACCTCGTCTCCACCGTCCCCTGGTGGGACACCGTCGATGTGCTCGCCGCCCATGTCGCAGGACCGCTCGTCGCCGCCGCCCCGGAGCTGAAGGCGGTGATGGACGAGTGGATCGAGGACGACAACCTGTGGATCGCCCGCACCGCCCTGCTGCACCAGCTGCGCTACCGGGACGCCACCGACGCAGAACGGCTCTTCGGCTACTGCCTGCGCCGGGCGGATCACCCCGACTTCTTCATCCGCAAGGCGATCGGCTGGTGTCTGCGCGAGTACGCCAAGACCGATCCGTGTGCTGTACGGGACTTCGTCGACGGCGCCCGGGACCGGCTCTCGCCGCTGTCCGTACGCGAGGCCATGAAGCACCTCTGAGGCGCGGTCGGCGCCGAACTCCCTTTCCGGGCCCGGCGGAAAACCATTCGACGGGCCCACGGCCGTGGGCCATGATCGGACCCATGTTCCGGTACGCCTTCCTCGCAGCGCAGTCCGCAGTCGCGGACGCGCCGAAGGCTGCCGTCGTCCCTTCCTTCCTCGCTGCCACCGCAATCACCGCGGCAGCAGCCGCAGTCGACGCAGCAGCGTTCAGCGCTGCCGCAGCGCCCATCGGCGGCGCCCGAAGCTGACCCTCCCCCGACAGTCCGGCGGACCCCGTAAGGGGAGGGTCGGCGGGGCCCTGGGGTCTTCTCTCTCAGCTTCGAGTTTCCAAGGAATGAGCCATGCCCAAGACGGCATACGTGCGCACCAAGCCGCACCTCAACATCGGCACCATGGGCCACGTCGACCACGGCAAGACCACCCTGACAGCCGCCATCACCAAGGTCCTCAGTGACCGCGGCACCGGCACGTTCGTCCCGTTCGACCGCATCGACCGGGCGCCGGAGGAGGCACAGCGCGGCATCACCATCAACATCGCGCACGTCGAGTACGAGACCGACACCCGGCACTACGCGCACGTCGACATGCCCGGTCACGCCGACTACGTCAAGAACATGGTGACCGGCGCCGCACAGCTCGACGGGGCGATTCTCGTCGTGTCCGCGCTCGACGGGATCATGCCGCAGACCGCCGAGCACGTCCTGCTCGCCCGCCAGGTCGGCGTCGACCACATCGTCGTCGCCCTCAACAAGGCCGACGCGGGCGACCCGGAGCTGACCGACCTGGTCGAGCTGGAGGTCCGCGAGCTGCTCTCCGCGCACGGCTACGGCGGCGACACCGTCCCCGTCGTCCGCGTGTCGGGACTGAAGGCGCTGGCAGGCGACCCGCGTTGGACCGCCTCCGTCGAGGCGTTGCTGGACGCCGTCGACACATACGTACCGATGCCGGTGCGCTACACCGACGCGCCGTTCCTGCTGCCGGTGGAGAACGTCCTGACCATCACCGGCCGGGGCACGGTCGTCACCGGAGCCGTCGAGCGCGGCACCGTACGCGTCGGCGACCGGGTCTCCGTGCTCGGCGCGGACATCGAGACGGTCGTCACCGGCCTGGAGACCTTCGGCAAGCCGATGGAGTCCGCGCAGGCCGGTGACAACGTGGCGCTGCTCGTGCGCGGGGTGGAGCGCGACCGGGTCCGCCGCGGCCACGTGGTGGCGGCGCCCGGCAGCGTGACGCCGAGCCGCCGTTTCACCGCGCAGGTGTACGTCCTGTCGGCGCGGGAGGGCGGCCGGACCACGCCGGTCACCACCGGCTACCGGCCGCAGTTCTACATCCGTACCGCGGACGTCGTCGGGGACATCGACCTCGGCGAAGCGGCGGTGGCGCGCCCCGGCGACACGGTCACCATGACCGTCGAACTGGGCCGTGACACCCCGCTGGAGTCCGGGCTCGGCTTCGCGATCCGCGAGGGCGGCCGCACGGTCGGCGCGGGCACCGTCACCGGCCTGCTCTGATCCGGGCGCCGGGTCCGCCTCCCGACCCCACGGGAGGCGGACCCGGCGCCATGCGCGAGACTGACGGCATGGCAGACATTGCACTGGTACTCGGCGCAGGCGGCGGCACCGGCGGCGCCTGGGAGACCGGAATCCTGCACGGGCTCGCCGAGGCGGGCGTGGACCTGTCCACCGCGGATCTCGTCGTCGGAAGCTCCGCCGGGGCCCTCGTCGGCGCCCAGCTCGCGTCCGGACTGATCGGCCTCCCGGAACTGTACGCACGTCAGCTGGCCGATCCGCAGGGCGAAGTCGGCGGGAAACTCGGCACCGCCACCCTCATGCGCTACGCCCGCGCGGTGCTGACCTCCCGTACCCCGGAGGCGTACGGGCAGAAGCTGGCCCGGATGGCGCGGGAGACCCGGACCGCACTCACCGCGGCCGAACGGCAGGAGCTGATCGCGGGCCGACTCCCGTCGCCCGACTGGCCCGAGCGGCAGCTGCGGATCACCGCCGTCCACGCGGACACGGGTGAACTCCACATCTTCGACAAGGACAGCGGTATCCCGCTCGCCGACGCCGTCACCGCCAGCTGCGCCGTCCCCGCGGTCTGGCCGGTCGCCACCATCGACGGGCAGGGCTGGATCGACGGCGGGGTGCACTCCCCGGCCAACGCCCATCTGGCCGCAGGGTACGAGCGCGTCGTCGTCATCGCACCGACGGCCAGTGGCAACAAGGTGATCATCTCCCCCCGGTCCCAGGCCACCGACCTCGAAGCGAAGGGCGCCAGGGTCGCGGTCATCACCCCGGACGCGGCCGCCAAGAAGGCATTCGGCCGCAACTCCCTCGACCCGAGCCGCCGGGCCGCCGCCGCCCGCGCCGGACTCGCGCAGTCCGCCGCGCACACCGAAGCGGTCGCCGCGGTCGTCGGCAGCTGAACCGACACCCCACAATGGGGGAGTGAACGAGCCGATACCCGTGATCCGAGAAGTGGACCAGGGCACCGCCAGACTCCTTCCCGACGTGGACCGGGACCGGGCCTGGCTGCTCACGGTCGACGGCGCACCCCAGTCGTACGTCGACCTCGACGATCCGGTCCACCTGGAGTTCGAGTACGCCCGACGGCTCGCCCATGTCCTGGACTGTGCCACGGAACCGGACGCCCCCCTCGACGTACTCCACCTCGGCGGCGGCGCCCTCACCCTGCCCCGCTATGTCACCGCGACCCGGCCGGGGTCCCGGCAGGTCGTCGCCGAGGCCGACCTGGGCCTGCTCGCCCTGGTCGCCGAGCAGCTGCCACTCCCCGACGACAGCGGCATCACCGTGCACGGCACCGACGCCCGCGGGCTGCTGGAACAGACACCGCCCGGCACCGTCGACGTCCTGATCGCGGACGTGTTCGGCGGATCGCGCGTGCCCGCGCACCTCACCTCCGTCGAGTACGCGCAGGCGGCCGGGCGGGCTCTGCGGGACGACGGCGTCTATGCCGCCAACCTCGCCGACGGCGCACCCTTCGCATTCCTCCGCTCGCAACTGGCCAACTTCGCCACCGTCTTCGAAGAGCTCGCGCTGATCGCCGAACCGGCGGTACTGCGCGGCCGGCGCTTCGGGAACCACGTCCTCGTCGCCTCCCACAGACCCCTCGACACCGCGGCCCTGGCCCGCCGCTGCGCCGCGGACGTCTTCCCCGCCCGGGTCGAGCACGGCGCCGGTCTGGTCCGGCTCATCGGCGCGGCACGGCCGGTCGGGGACGCCGACGCGGTCGCCTCACCCGAGCCGCCCGACGGTTCCTTCGGTATCGGCTGACCGCGTCTTCCCTGACGCAACCTCGACGGTTGCGGGCCGGCGGGTGAGGTTGCGTACGTCGGGTACGAACAGCACGGCCACCGTGCAGAGCACGACCAGCGCCGCGCAGCCCCACAACGCCTGACCGCGCCCGACCAGGTCCTCCACCGGGCCGGCGACCGCGGTGGCCAGCGGCAGCATCGCCACCGATCCGAACCAGTCGTACGCCGATACGCGCGACAACTTCTCCTCCGGGATCTCCTGGTGCAGGGCCGTCATCCAGGAGACGCCGAACACTTCGATGGTCACGCCGCTGACGAACATCACCGCACTCAGCCCGGCCACCGGCAGCGGCACCGCCAGCGCCGCCGACGGCAGGGCCAGCGGGAAGACGCAGAGCGTCCCGGCGAGCAGGAGCCGCCGGGGTTTCCAGCGCATCATCAGCAGCGCCCCGCACAGCGTGCCGACCCCGAAGGCGGCGAGCGCGAATCCCCAGGGGCGGGCGCCGCCGAGCTCGTCCCTGGCGACCAGTGGCCCGTACACCGACTCGGCGGCACCGACCACGGCGACCACCACCGAGAATTGCGCCACGATCGACCACAGCCAGGGGCGGCCGATGAACTCCTGCCAGCCCTCTCGCAGATCGGACAGGAGTCCGCCGCCCGGCTCCCGCGGCGGGATGTGCGCGACATCCAGGAAGGCGCGCAGCGCACCGGCCACCGCGAAGGCCGCCGCGTCGACGGCCAGCACCCAGCCCGGATTCATCGCCGCGATCATGGCACCGCCGAGCGCGGCACCACCGATGGCGGCCCCGTGCATCGACATCCGGAAGAGCGCGAAGGCGCGGCCGGCCTGTTCGCCACTGACACTGGACATCAGCATGCCCTCGGCCGCCGGGTTGAAGAACGCCTGCCCGGTACCGCACAACGCCGTGAGCAGCATCATCTGCCACAGCTTCGGGTCGCCGGCCAGGACCAGCCAGGCGAACGCGGCCTGCGAGACACAGTTGAGCGCGTTCGCCGCCACCATCACCCGGTGGCGCGGCACCCGGTCCGCGATGGCGCCGCCGATGAGCAGGAACAGCACCAGCGGCGCGGTACGGGCGGCTGCCACCAGGCCGACGTCGCCGCCGTCGCCACCGGACTGCAGAACGGCGAACGCCGCCGCGATCAACGCACCGTGGGTACCCAGGCCGGTGATGATCGCGGCGGCGGTCAGCAGACTGTAGTTGCGGCCGGCCCAGGCGGGGCGGCGGATGCGGGGACGGGGGATGCCGGCAGGAGTCACCGAGGAACTATCGCTGCCGGGCCCCCGCCCTGCCAAATGCTTTGCCGGAGCAGGTGGAACAGGTCAGGAGGCGGTGACCTCGGTCAGCCGCACCGTGCTGAGGATCTTCATGATCGTGGCGTCCGGGAGCTCGTCCTTGACGGAGTCGGCACCGTAGAGGACCCAGGAGGAGAAGTCACCGTTCTTGTTCTTGAAGGTGAAGGCGAAGGTCTTGCCGTCGGAGTCGCACTTCTTCTTCTTGGTGACGTTGGGGGCGGTGGCCGTCACGAGGCTGCCGGTCAGACCCGACTGCGTGGTGTACTTCTTCGCCTTGCTGAACTTGATGGTCTTCTGCGGCATATGCTGCGCGTAGGCGGCCCATGCCCAGGTCCCGGCCTCGCTGTGGGCGTTGGCGTCGGCGTCCGTGGCACCCTCGGCGCCGCGGGTGCCCGCACTGGCCAGGCTGTACTCCTCCTTGGTGCCGTCCTTGTCGTCGTCGTCGACGCACCACTTCTTCTGGAAGTACGCCGGAGCGGAGAAGCCGATGAGGGGCGAGCCGTCGCCCTTCTTGTCGTCCTCGAAGTACGAGAACGTCCCGGGCGAACCGACCTCCCAGTCACCGGGTACGTCGAACTGGGTGCCCCACTTGGGGTTGGTGACGACCTTCCAGCCGGCGACGAGAGGCTTTGCGTCCCCGTCGGTGCCCCGCGGATTGGGCACCGCGGAGGACGTGTCCGCGGACGGCTTCGCGGGGGACGACGACGTTCCGTCGTCGGCGACGTCGGAGCCGCCCTTGTCGTCCTTGTTCATCACCACGACGCCGGTGACCACGGCGGCCACGACCACAGCGGTGGCTGCGACGATCGCGACGACGGTCGTCTTCTTCTTGTTGTCGCCCCCGGGCCGCGGTGCACCGGGCGGGCCCGGGACCGCGTACTGCGGCACGGTGGGCTGCTGGTACGGATTCGGCTGCGGATATCCCGGCTGCTGCCCCGGCTGGCCATGCTGCTGATATCCCGGCTGCTGATAGGGATTCGGCTGTTGGTACCCCGGCTGCTGATACGGGTTCTGATTCTGGTTCTGCGGGTTTTGCTCGCCCCCGGGCGGCTGCTGTCCTGGCCACATGGCGAGTAACCATAGAGGGACGGCGGCCGGTCGACCACGCCCGCCCCCGTGAAGGAACGGTCAAGGCGGTGGCCACGCGGATGCCGAAAGGGGAACGTGCGGGCGTGATCCAGGGATGGCCAAACACTCCTACCCGTGAGTAACCTTCGAATCATGAGCACTGAACAGATGACAGTCGGAGACATGCTCCTCGCGACGGTTCCGATGGCCAGGACCCTCAACCTCGAGTTCCTCGAGACGACCCCGGAACGCGCGGTCGTCCGGATGCCGGACCGGGCCGACTACCACAACCACGTCGGCGGACCGCACGCCGGAGCGATGTTCACGCTCGCGGAGTCGGCCAGCGGCGCGATCGTCATCGCCGCCTTCGGAGACCAGTTGTCCCGCGCCGTACCACTCGCCGTGAAGGCGGAGATCGGCTACAAGAAACTCGCGATGGGCGTCGTCACCGCGACCGCGACCCTCGGCCGGCCGGTCGCGGAGGTCGTCGCCGAACTCGACGAGGGCCGGCGGCCCGAATTCCCCGTCGTCATCGAGATCCAGCGTGCGGACGGCGCGGTCACCGGTGAGATGACCGTCGTGTGGACGCTCCGCCCGAACGCCTGAGGGACCTGCCTCCCCAGCCGGGCCGTCCCACCCCGTCGAGGGTGCGGGGCGGCCCGTCGCGCTGTCCGGGCAGATGGCACGACAGGTAGGCTGCCCGCCGTGCGCCGAGGAGTTGCCCGGCGGGCGACGGCACATCAGCACGGGAGGAACCGGCGTTGCACATCCAGGAGTGGCTGGAGACAGTCCCCGCGGTCAGCGTGTACGTCCTGGTGGGCGTCGTCATCGGTCTGGAGAGCCTGGGCATTCCGCTGCCGGGCGAGATCGTCCTCGTCAGCGCGTCGCTGCTGGCCGCCGGACACAGCGGCATCAACCCGGTGATCCTCGGTGCCTGCGCCTCCGCCGGGGCGATCATCGGGGACTCGATCGGATACGCCATCGGCCGCAGGGGCGGCCGGCCGCTCCTCGCCTGGCTCGGAGGGAAGTTCCCCAAGCACTGCGGCGAGGACCAGATCGCCATGGCGGAGCGGTCGTTCCAGAAGTGGGGCATGTGGGCGGTGTTCTTCGGCCGCTTCGTCGCACTGCTGCGTATCTTCGCCGGACCGCTGGCCGGCGTCCTGCGCATGCCGTACTGGAAGTTCCTGATCGCCAATGTGCTCGGCGGCATCGTCTGGGCGGGCGGCACCACGGCCGTCATCTACTCGGTCGGAGTCGTCGCCGAGGCCTGGCTCAAGCGCTTCTCCTGGCTCGGCCTGGTGGTCGCCGTGCTGATCGGGCTGACCTCGATGCTGGTCCTCAAGAACCGCGCCAAGAAGGCGGCCCGGTCCGTGGAACGTACCGTGGCCGAGCCGGGGACCGTACCGGCAGCGGACTGAGCCCGGGCAGCCCGGCTCACCGGGCCGCTCGCTCGTCCGTCATTCAGCCCTCGTGCGCCTGACGGTGCGCCTTGGCCAGCTCCACGTACCCGGCGGCATTGAACGTGATGCCTTCGAGCTCCTCCTCGGTCAGCTCCCGCTTGACCTTGGCGGGCACGCCCGCGACGAGCGAGCCCGGCGGAACCTGCATCCCCTGCGGGACCAGCGCCTGGGCCGCGATCAGTGAACCGGCGCCGATGTGCGCACCGTTGAGGACCGTGGCCCCCATGCCCACGAGAACGTCGTCCTCGACGGTGCAGCCGTGCAGCACGGCGTTGTGCCCGACCGAGACGCGCTCACCGACCGTGACGGGGAACCCGGGGTCGGCATGGACGCTGCAGTTGTCCTGGATGTTGCTGCCGGCGCCGATGGCGATGGGAGCGCAGTCGGCCCGCAGCACCGCCTGGTACCAGACGCTGGAGCCCGCGGCCAGGGTCACCTCGCCGATCACGACCGATGTCGGCGCGGTGAACGCGTCCGCGTCGATGTCCGGCTCGTGGCCGCCCATGCCCGTGATCAACGCCTGCTCTGCCATCGCCCGTTCCTCCGTGTCTCCGACCGTGGTTGTCCGTTCGCGCCAGGGGAACCGTATGCGACAGCCGCGCGGCCGCCGGTGAGTGGGGTGAACATCACAAGGGGTCGCGGTGACCGGTCAGGGCGCGCCGACTACGGTGAGCGAGTGCCCAAGAACAGCAACACGTTCTCCTCCCTCACCGCCTGGCGACGGCGCCTGCTGTCCCGGGCCGTCCACCGCGGCTGGCGTGCCGTACAGGAGGCGGGCGCGATCACCGCGGAACACCCGGGCGGGTTGCGGTTCGGCCGTATCGGCGAGGGGACCCGGCTGGCGTTCCCCCAGGGCACGGTCTTTGGGGAGCCGTGGATCGAGCTCGGCGACCACTGCATCATCGGCGAACAGGTCACCCTGACCGCCGGACTCATGCCGGACCTGGACCTCGGCTCGGAACCCATCCTGACTCTGGGGGACGGAGTGGTGCTCGGCCGAGGCAGCCACGTCGTCGCCGACACCACGGTGACCATCGGGTCGAACACGTACTGCGGACCGTACGTCTACATCACGTCGACGAACCACAGCTACGACGATCCGCACGAGCCGGTCGGCAGGCAGTGGCCGCGCATGGAGCCGGTCGCCATCGGACCCGGCTGCTGGATAGGCACGGGTGCGGTGGTCCTGCCGGGAGCCAGGCTCGGGCGCAACGTCGTGGTCGCGGCGGGCGCGGTGGTACGTGGCGAGGTGCCGGACCACGCGGTCGTGGCCGGTGCGCCCGCACGCGTCGTACGCAGTTGGGACCCCGAGAAGGGCTGGCAGCCGCCCCTGCGCACGCCCGCCCCGGTGCCGATCCCGGCGGGCGTGACGCCCGAGCAACTGCTGGCCGTCGCGGAACTGGAAGACAGCTAGTGCCCCTCCCGGCAAGCTTTGCCCCGTCGCGCCGCCCGGCACGCACGCTCGCCGCGTTGGCCAAAAGCCCTGGTAGCTCCGCTACCACGACTTCCGGCCGCCTTGCGATCGCACGCACCGGACGACGCTCCTCATGGGGCAAACATTGCCCGTCGCGGCACTAGGGCCTCTCCTCGGGGTATGCCCGGGCGTTGTCCGGCCTGATCCGCCGGACACCCCTGGCGCGAGCCCGCCGACTAACCGGTGGCGAGCAGCACCGTTCCCACCAGAGCCAGTCCGGCCCCCGCCGCCTGCACTCCGCGCAGCCGCTCGCCCAGCACCCCGCGCGCGGCCAGGGCCGTGATCACGGGATAGAGCGAGGCGAGTACGGCGGCCACGGTGACAGGGCCGTGCTGCGCGGCGATCGAGTAGGTGCCGTTGGCCGCGACATCGGCGAGGCCGACGAACGCCAGGGCGGGCAGCGAGGCCCGGATCACGGCCGCCCCGCCGACCTCGGGCAGCGCACGTCCTCCGCGGCGCACCGACACGTACAGGGCTGTACCGCCGACCGCGATATTGGTGAGGCGCTGCACGAAGAGCGCCAGGAACAGCCCGGAGACCGTCGTGGAAGCCTCCGCGATCAGCGACATCACCGTCCCGAAGCCGAACGCCGCC
The DNA here is from genome assembly GCF_042801455.1 of Streptomyces sp. NPDC057565. Taxonomy (NCBI): domain Bacteria; kingdom Bacillati; phylum Actinomycetota; class Actinomycetes; order Kitasatosporales; family Streptomycetaceae; genus Streptomyces; species Streptomyces sp. NPDC057565. Next base: position 61,056 of record NZ_JBHVFU010000040.1, read on the forward strand.
ACCAGGGTCAGTACCACCGCCCGACGCTGGACCGGCGCCCCGCGCAGCTCCGGCCCGCCCGCCAGCACGATGCCCGCGACTGCCACGGCCACGCCCGCGAACTGCAGCAGACCGGGACGCTCACCGACGATCAGCCCGACACTCACCGGCACGGCGACGCCCAGCGATCCGAGCGGGGAGACGACCCCCATCGGACCGAGCGCCAGCGCCTTGTAGAAGCTCAGCATCGCGACCGGCCCGACCGCGCCCGCCGCGACGGCGAACCAGAGCTGCGGTCCCGCCTCGCTCCAGCCCCCGGTCGCGACCACGACGACGCCCAGCACGAGGGCTGCCACCGTCTGCGAGACGACGACCACGGTGAGCGCGGGCACTCGTCGCGTGAGCAGTCCGCCGCCGAAGTCGGCCAGCCCCCACAGCAGGCTGGTGGCCAGGGCGAACAGTGCTGTCATGACATGCCTCGCAGTACAGTGCGATGAACGGTGGGTGCACCACACCGTAGTGCAGTATTTTCGACTCTGTCATCCAGAATATTGGACGGAATGTGTCTGACCTCGACCAGCTCACGCAGTCGCTCGCGCGTAACCTCAAGCGCTGGCGCGGCGAACGCGGCTTCACCCTGGATGCCCTCGCCGCCCGCGCGGGCGTCAGCCGAGGCATGATCATCCAGATCGAACAGGCGCGCACCAACCCGAGCGTCGGCACCACCGTCAAGCTGGCCGACGCGTTGGGCGTCAGCATCACCACCCTGCTCGACTACGAGCAGGGCTCCCATGTGCGGTTGGTGCCCGAGAGCCAGGCGGTGCGCATGTGGTCCACCGAGGCGGGCAGCTCCACGACTCTCCTCGTCGGCACGGAGGCCAGGGGTCCCCTCGAACTCTGGTCCTGGCGCCTGATGCCCGGCGAGGCCAGCGCCTCCGACCCGCATCCCGAAGGCACCGTGGAACTCCTGCACGTCACCGCGGGTGTGCTCACCCTGGTCGTCGACGGCGAGGAGCACTCCGTACCCGCAGGGACCTCCGCCACCTTCGAGGCGCATCACCCGCATGTCTACCGCAATGACGGCGCCGAGCCCACCGAGCTCACCATGGCGGTCTCCATCCCTCCGGTGCGCTGAGTTCACCGGCTGAGACGGCCAACCGGATCCCGCGCAGGCCTTGTTACGTTGCCTCCATGCGCGCACCCATCGGCTCCTTCGAGAACGCAGGCCCGGCCGTCGACCGACTCGGCCTCCTCACCCCGCCGGTCGCCAAGGCGGTGAGCGAGGGGTGGGGCGACGTCCCCGCCGACCGGATCCTTCACGTCGACACGGACCCGGCGATCGCGGACACGGCCGCCTTCGTCGAACACCACGGCGTCGAGCTGCTCGACAGCTCGGCCAACTGCGTCGTGGTGGCGGGCAAGCGCGGCGGCGATGTCACCCTGGCTGCCTGCGTCGTCCTCTCGCGCACCCGCGTCGACGTGAACGGGGCGGTCCGCAAGCACCTCGGCGCCCGCAAGGCCTCGTTCGCCTCCATGGACACGGCAGTCGGCGAGACCGGCATGGAGTACGGGGGGATCACCCCGATCGGGCTCCCGGGCGAATGGCCCCTGCTGCTCGATCCCGCGGTGGTCGATCAGGAATGGGTCCTGATCGGCAGCGGCAGCCGCCGCGGCAAGCTGATCGTCCCGGGCAAGGCTCTGGCGTCGCTGCCGAACGCGGTGCTTGTCGAGGGGCTCGGCGTGGAGGTGTGAGGCGTGGGTCGTCAGGACGGTGGAGCATCGGGGTGGCGGGGTGGGCGAGTTGCCCTCTTCAGTAGGTTGATGCACCGTTCGTGCGTGTCGCCGACGCGGTCGATGACGCGCACCTTGACGAAAACCGACGCGAAGTCCTCGTGATGTCGAAGCCCGCGTAACTCGATGCCGACGGTGGCTTCCCGGCGGCTTCCCCATTTCGGGGGCTTCGTCATGCGGGAGACAGGGGGCGCCAGTCGGGGAGATGCCGCCGAGTTACGCCCGCGACCCCCGCAGCGACGGCAGCCGGCGGGCCGCGAAGTCGACCGCGTCGGTGAAGTCGAAGAGGCGGCCGGTCGCCGAGCCCACCGGGCCGCTGCGTACCGCCGCACCGTTGTCCGTGCGGGCGAACTCCGCCCCGAGCGCGGCGAAGTCGCTGTCGTCCAGCGCCACGTCCTCGTACTCCCACCAGTGGCGTCTGCCCCGGTTGGTCACCACGCAGCGGTAGGTGCGGCGCGGCGGGGTGGGGACGCGGTACTCGCCGAGGTGGAACGCGGTGCAGGAGTCGAAGCCGGTGCCCAGCAGCAGGACGTGAGCCCTCACGTCGTAGAGGCGGGCCAGCGGCGAGTCCTCGCCGAGGTGGCAGTCGGGCCGGTGGTGTGCGAGCAGCTTGCCGGCAAGGGTGCCGAGGGCGGCGAACGAGGTCTGGGGATGACTGCTGCGTGCCGCCCCCGGGGTCAGCCGTACGGCCTCCGCGAGCCGGCCCATCGACGGTGCGGCCGTGGTGGCGGGGTCGAACGGTGGCATGCTCGCGCGGACCGCCTCCCGGGCGTGGTCGGTGAGGCCGCGGACCCGGTTGCGGTACTGGGGGGAGGTGTCGGAGTTCTCCGGCGTGAACGACGGGACGATCAAGGTGCCGTCCTCGCCGAGCGCATCCCGCAGCGCACCGATCACCGCAACGGCCCCGCCGCTGACCGCTCCCACCGCCCGCATCGACGCATGCACCAGGAGGACACCGCTCCGCTCCACGCCGAGCCGGGACAGCTGACCGGCCAGCCGGCTTCGGCGGTGGGCGACGTTCACGGCACTCGGCGCACTGGTGACACTCACGAGTAGGGATTCTCCCAGCGGAGCGCCATGTGTGATACCCCGCACATTCGGCCGAGGAGTGGCATGTCGCTTATCGGTCCAGAAGGGGTATTTCGATTGCCGGGCAGTGGTCCATCACCATGTCGAGTCCGGCTGCCCGTGTGCGTTCGTACGCTGCGTCGTCGATCACGCCGAGCTGGAACCAGACCGCCTTCGCGCCGATCGCGACGGCCTCGTCCGCGACGGCTCCCGCCAGTCCGCTGTTGACGAAGACGTCCACGATGTCGACCGGGAACGGGATGTCGGCCAGCGACGCGTAACCCTTCTCGCCGTGCACCCGTTCCGCCTTCGGGTGCACCGGGACCACGCGCTTGCCGAAGCGCTGGAGGACCGCGGCGACGCGATAGGCCGCGCGCGACTCGTTGTCGGACAGTCCCACCACGGCCCAGGTGTCGCCCGAGTCCCGGAGAATCCTGCGGATCGTCTCGGTCTCGGTCTCTGCTGCGTCTGCGTACATGATGCGGACAACGGACTGCGGCCGCGAGCCATTCCCGCTGCTGCGCATAGGGTGGACGGATGCAGGAGCAGTACCGGACAGTCGCCCGAGCGGGCGTGCACGAGACCGAGATCAACCGATCGCGCTTCATCTGTGCGCTCGCCCCCGCCGCCACCGAGCAGGAGGCGCAGGACTTCGTCGCACGCGTCCGCAGGGAACACCCGACCGCCACCCACAACTGCTTCGCGTACGTGATCGGCGCCGACGCCTCCGTACAGAAGGCCAGTGACGACGGGGAGCCCGGTGGCACCGCGGGCGTCCCCATGCTGCAGATGCTGATGCGCCGGGAGATGCGTTACGTCGCCGCCGTCGTCACCCGCTACTACGGCGGGGTGAAGCTCGGCGCCGGCGGCCTGATCCGGGCCTACGGAGGAGTGGTCGGCGAGGCGCTCGACGAGCTGGGCACGATCACCCGGCAGCGGTTCCGGCTCGCCACGGTCACCGTCGACCACCAGCGGGCGGGCAGGCTCGAGAACGACCTGCGTGCCACCGGACGGGCCGTCAGGGAGGTCCGGTACCAGGAAGCGGTGATCATCGAGATCGGGCTGCCGGATGCGGATGTCGAGGACTTCCGGCGCTGGCTGGCCGATACGACGGCGGGTGAGGCGCTGCTGGAGCTGGGCGGCGAGGCGTACGGGGACACCTGAACGCGCTGGGCGGGGTGGCACGGCTCGGCATCGGAACACTGATCGATCTTCTTCGCCGAACACGTCGGAGCCGATGCGTGGCGATGGGAGACTGTGAGGAAGCAGGTTCGTGAGGGATCAGGGGCGCAGCGGCGTTAGCGTGGCCGGTGCCGACCGTGTGCTCCCGCGCCGGTCCGGTGCGGCTCCCGGGCACGACAGGCGCGGACGCTGGGTGCGAAGGAAGAGAAACATGCAGGTCGGAGCCAGGTCTTGAGGATTCTGCACACATCGGACTGGCACCTGGGGCGGTCGTTCCACCGGGTCTCGCTGCTGGAGGCACAGGCCGCCTACCTCGATCATCTGGTGGCGACCGTCCGTGAGCACGAGGTCGACGCCGTCGTCGTCGCGGGTGATGTCTACGACAGAGCCGTGCCCCCGCTCTCCGCCGTCGAGCTCTTCGACCGGGCCCTGCACCGGCTCGCCGCCGCGGGCGTACCCACAGTGATGATCTCCGGGAACCACGACTCGGCCCGCAGGCTCGGCGTCGGCGCAGGACTGATCGGACGGGCCGGTATTCATCTGCGTACCGACCCGGCGGAGTGCGCCACCCCCGTCGTCCTGCACGACGAGCACGGCGATGTGGCGTTCTACGGGCTGCCCTACCTGGAACCGGCCCTCGTCAAGGATGTGTTGAAGGCTGAGCGGGCCGGACACGAAGCGGTGCTGACCGCCGCCATGGACCGGGTCCGCGCCGACCTCGCCACCCGGCCGGAATCCACCCGCTCCGTGGTCCTCGCCCACGCCTTCGTCGCGGGCGGCGAACCCAGCGACAGCGAGCGCGACATCACCATCGGCGGTGTGGCCGCCGTACCCGCCGGCGTCTTCGACGGCGTCGACTACACGGCGCTCGGCCATCTGCACGGTTCCCAGGCCGTCACCGACCGGGTGCGCTACTCCGGCTCACCCCTCGCGTACTCCTTCTCCGAGGTCGCCCACCGCAAGACCATGTGGCTGATCGACCTCGGGGCCACCGGAACGATCAACGCCGAGCGGATCGACTGCCCGGTGCCCCGTCCGCTCGCCCGCCTCCGCGGCCGCCTGGACACCCTGCTCGAAGATCCCGCGCTGGCCCGGCACGAGGAGGCATGGGTGGAGGCGACCCTCACCGACCCGGTCCGTCCGGACGAGCCGATGGCCCGCCTCCTGGACAGGTTTCCGCACACCCTGAGCCTCGTCTTCGAACCCGAGCGGGCCCCCGAGGACCCGCTCGCCTCATACGCACAGCGCCTCAGGGGGCGCGACGACCAGCAGATCGCGGAGGACTTCGTGGCGCATGTCCGGGGCGGGAACGGGGCGGACGAGCAGGAGCGCACGGTGCTGCGCGGCGCCTTCGACCACGTACGGGTGGACGACGGCGTGCGCGAGGTGAACCGTTGAGACTCCACCGGCTCACCCTCACCGCCTTCGGCCCGTTCGGCGCCACCCAGGAAGTCGACTTCGACGCGCTCTCCGCCGCCGGACTTTTTCTGCTGCACGGACCCACCGGAGCGGGGAAGACCTCCGTCCTCGACGCCGTCTGCTACGGGCTGTACGGCGCGGTGCCCGGAGCCCGCCAGAGCCCCGGCACCTCACTGCGCAGCGATCACGCCCCGGCCGCCCTCCCCACCGAGGTCCGGCTGGAACTGACCGTCGGTGGACGGCACCTGGAGATCACCCGGCGCCCGGCCCAGCTCCGCCCCAAGAAGAAGGGCGAGGGCTTCACCACCGAGAAGGCGCAGAGCTGGCTGCGCGAGTACGACCCCGAGCACGGCTGGCGGGCGCTCAGCCGCTCGCACCAGGAGATCGGCGAGGAGATCACCCAGCTCGTCGGGATGAGCCGGGACCAGTTCTGCCAGGTGGTGTTGCTGCCGCAGGGCGACTTCGCACGCTTCCTGCGCGCCGATGCCGAAGCCCGCGGCAAACTGCTCGGCAGACTCTTCGACACCCGCCGCTTCGCGGCCGTCGAGGAACGGCTCACCGAACTGCGCCGTACCACCGAGACGCAGGTCAAGGCCGGGGACGAGCAGATCCTCGGGATCGCCCAGCGGATCGCCCAGGCCGCCGGACCTGCCGCCGGTGAACTGCCCCTGCCGGACGCCCGGCCCGGTGATCCGGGACTCGCGGACGGCGTACTGGAGTGGGCTGCAGTGGCCCGCAGCAACGCCCGGGAACGGCTCGACATCGCCGAGTCCGTACTCTCCGCCGCCGAGAGTGGGCAGGTCTTCGCCCGCCGCGAACTCGACACCGCACGCGAACTCGCCAGACTCCAGCAGCGGTACGAGGAGACGCGGCGCCGCGCCTGTGAGCTCGAAGCCCGCCGCCCCGAGCGGGACCGACAGCGCGAGCGGCTCGAACGAGCGCGCAAGGCTGAACTCGTCGCCCCTGCACTGGAGTTGCGCGACGACGCCGAGCGCGCCTACCGGACTGCCCGAGTGGCCCATGAGGGCGCCCGCGCCCAGCTGCCCGACACCCTTGTCGACGCGGGTGCCGAGCAGTTGGCAACCCTGGAACGCAGGCTCCGGCAGGAGCTCGGCGGTCTCGATGCCGCGCGTCGTGCCGAGCGGCGCAGCGCGGAGATCGACACCGAGCGAGCCGAACTGGAACGCCAGGCCCGCGCCGACGACGAACTGATCCAGGAAACGGAAGGCTGGCTGGCGGGCTGGGAGTCCACCCGCCACGAGCTCCAGGAACGCATCGAGACGGCACAGGAGTCCGCGACCCGGGCCGAACACCTTGCGGGGCGGCTGGAGCCGGCCCGGCGCCGCCTGGACGCGGCCCGTCGCCGCGACGTGCTCGCGGCCGAGGCGACGGATGCGGCCGACCGGCTGGCCGCGGCCCGCGAACGCGCCCTGGGTGCACACGAAAGGTGGCTTGAGCTGCGCGAGCAGCGGCTGCGCGACATCGCCGCCGAGCTCGCGGCGGAACTCGTCGACGGCGAGGCCTGCAAGGTCTGCGGGTCGGGCGACCACCCGGAGCCCGCGCGGGCAGCGGACGGGCATGTCGACCGGGCGGCCGAGGAGACGGCTCTCGCCGTGTACCGGCGGGCAGAGCAGGCGCGTACGGAGGCGGATCGGGAGCTCGGAGTCGTACGGGAGAAGCACGCGACGGCGCGTGCCGCGGCGCTGCCCGTGGTGGGGACGGCTGCCGATGATGCCTCTGACCGCGGAGCCGCCGGGACTGCCGATGACGGGCGGCCCCTTGCTGCTGAACCCGCCGTTGTCGAACTTGAGGCGCTGGTAGCCGAGTTGGCTGCCGAGCACGCCCATGCGCACCGTACCGCCGCCGGAATGCATGCCGCGCGCGAGGCCCTCGCGGTCGCCGAACGGGAGCAGGCCGAGAGGCTCGAAGCGCGGCAGCAGGCCGAGCGCCGCTCCGCCGCCCGGATCTCGCGGCGGGAAGGGATCGATCGGGAACAGGCTGGACTGGAAGCCGAGTTGACGGCGGCTCGCGGCGAATCCAGCAGTGTCGCCGAGCACGCTGCCCTGTTGGAGCGCCGGGTGGTTCTGCTCGCCGACGCCGCCGAGGCGGTGCGCGCCGAGGAGCTCGCGGCGCGGCGCAGCAAGGAGGCCGACGGACGGCTCGCGGACGTCGCCTTCCGGGCCGGGTTCGACACGCCTGAGGCTGCCGCTGCGACCCTGCTCACGGACGCCGAGCACCGCGACATCCAGCACCGCATCGATGGCTGGCAGGCCGAGGCGGCAGCCGTCGCCGAACGGTTTGCCGAGCCCGAGACCCGCGCCGCCGCCGAGCACCCGGAGGCCGACCCCGACGCCGCACAGGCCGCGTACGACGCGGCCGAGGGGCGGCTGCGGAACGCCGCCGCCACGCTCGCCGCCGCCCGGGAGCGCTGCGCCGAACTCGGCCGGCTGTCCCGCCGCGCGGCGCAGGACGTGCGCGCACTGGGACCGGTGCGCGACGAGTACGACCGGGTGGCCCGACTGGCCGGGCTCACCGCAGGCACCTCCGCGGACAACGAACGCAAGATGCGGCTGGAGTCGTACGTTCTTGCCGCCCGGCTCGAACAGGTCGCCGCCGCCGCCACCGCACGACTGCAGCGGATGTCATCGGGCCGCTACACGCTCGTCCACTCCGACGCCCGCACCGGAGGCCGCCGGTCCGGCCTCGGGCTGCATGTCGTCGACTCCTGGACCGGCCGTGAGCGCGACACGGCGACGCTTTCGGGCGGCGAGACGTTCTTCGCCTCCCTGGCTCTGGCGCTCGGTCTCGCCGACGTCGTCACCGACGAGGCGGGAGGGGTCCGGCTGGACACACTCTTCATCGACGAGGGGTTCGGCAGCCTCGACGACCAGACCCTGGACGAGGTGCTCGACGTACTGGACTCGCTGCGCGAGCGGGACCGCAGCGTCGGCATCGTCAGCCACGTCGGCGATCTGCGCCGCCGGATCCCGGCCCAGCTCGAAGTGGTCAAGGAGCGGCACGGATCGGCGGTGTTCCACCGCGCGGTCGGCGGGGTCAGCGGCTGATCGGCCGTCGGGGGAGGGGCGAGGAGTAGACGACGCTGGTGGTGACGGAACCGAGCGTGCCGATCTTCCTCGCGACCTCCTCCAGGTGGCTCATCGAGCGAGCGGTCACCTTGAGGACGAAGCAGTCGTCGCCGGTGACATGGTGGGCTTCCACGATCTCGGGCGTCGCGTCGAGAAGATCGTGGAACGGCTTGTAGTTGCCGTTCGGATAGCGCAGCCGTACGAGGGCGAGAATCGGCAGTCCGAGCGCCTCCGGGTCCACGACGGCGGCGTACCCACTGATGATTCCCGCCTCCTCGAGGCGGCGCACCCGCTCCGTCACCGCGCTCGGGGACATCGCGACGGCGCGGGCCAGCTCGGCGAAGGTCGCCCGTCCCTCGCGCTGCAGGACATCGAGGAGGCGCCAGTCGGTGGCGTCCGGGGAATAGTCGGTCATATCTGAGAGACAACAGGGAAATCCCCGGCGGATCAAGAGTTGTGCCGGGGATCTCGTCTTCCGGCAAAGCATCACTGGTCGTAGATTTTTGGTCATGACTTCACAGCTCACCGCCTCCGCCGCCAACGCCGTCCTCCGTGTTCCGCCGGCCGCACCGGCCGCGGCCGCCGCGTACTTCGGCGCCTCGCTCGCCTTCCACGCCGACGTCTCCGATGTTGCTGCCGCTCTCGCGGCCGATGGTGACCCCGGCTTCGTCGTCCTCGACTCCCGGTCCACCGCCTCCTGGGACCAGGGGCACGTCCCCGGTGCGATTCACCTGCCCACCGCGCTCATCGCCGAGCAGGCCCGGGATCTCCTGGACCCGGCCGTCCCCGTGGTCACGTACTGCTGGGGCCCCGGCTGCAACGGCGCCACCCGCGCCGCGCTGGCACTCGCCGAACTCGGCTACCGGGTCAAGGAGATGCTCGGCGGTTTCGAGTACTGGGTGCGTGAGGGCTTCGAGTTCGAGACCTGGGAGGGACGCGAGCGGCGCACCGCGGACGCGCTCACCGCACCGGTCGAATCCGACGACTGCGGCTGCTGAACGGCGAACGAGGCGGGACCGTCATGCCCGCGTGGCGCGTCGGAAACCCGTCGGACAAGCCGGGCGGACACCGCAGGAGGGCCGACCACCGGGCAGGACATCGGCGTCGAGCGCGGCTTCAGGCGCTGCGACCGGGACCCTCCCCGATCAGGGCGGTGAACAGAGGCGCGGCGTCGGCCCCCGTGGGCAGGCCGCTGACCTGGCCGTCAGCGACCTCCACCACCCGCCACACCCCGTCGTCGCGCAGCGCGAGATCGGTCGTGACCCAGTGGCAGCCGAGCTGTTTCACCGCGACGCGTACGGGGTCGAGCGCGGGCGACGGCAACCGGTCCGGGGTGTCCGGGTGGGCGGTGACCAGCACCGGCTCGCCGTCCACCCACCACACCCGAGCCTCACCGCCCGGTACGAACCGCTCGTACGCGCGCAGCACCAGACCCCCGGCGAGCGAGTCCCCCTGCAGCTCGCAGAACCGTCCGGCGACCGAGGCGAGGTGTGCCCGGTCCGTCAACTCCGGTACATAGCAGGCCTCGTGCCACTCGTGCTTGCGGGACTTCACGAAGTCCTTCACGATCCCGGGCCCCGCGCCGAGTGGTTCCGCCAACGCCGCCAAGCCCGCCGACGCCGTGAGCGCCTCCGGCGCCTCGTCGCCGGAGGCGCTGCCGTCCACCGCCACGGGACGCCACACGCTGCGCGGTGTCAGCCCTGCGAACACCTCGTACCAGCCCGGCAGTTCATGGGCGCGGCGGTACGCGGAAGCATCCGTCACCAGCGAGCAACCACGGGCGGTGAGCGCCCGCTCCAGCTCCCCGTACCGGCTGGCCGGAATCATCCAGCCCCGGTACCAGTACGGTCCGGAGCCGCGCTCCACCCGGGCGAGCGCAGCCCCGACGTCCCCGGCGAGCAGCGCATCATGGTCCAGCAGGGTGACCCGGCCGCCGCACTCCCGTACCGCTTCGGCTTCCCCGGCGAACTGTGCGTCGGGGCGCGTGGAACGCAGCGGGTCGGAGCAGAACAGGAACCTTGTCATGATCGTTGCGCCGCTCTCTTCCGGTGGAGGGGAAGCGGCCGGGCCCACCGTACCGAACCGGGCCCGACCGCCTTCGTGTCGCAAACCGTCCGGATCAGAGCTTCGACAGCTCGTCGACCAGATCGTCCAGACCCAGCGGCCCCTGCGACAGCGCGGCCATGTGCCAGGCCTTCGCGTCGAACGCGTCGCCGTGTGCCTTGCGGGCGTTCTCCCGGCCCAGCAGCCAGGCACGCTCGCCCAGCTTGTAACCGATGGCCTGCCCCGGCATGGACAGGTAGCGGGTCAGCTCGCTCTCCACGAAGTCCGCCGGCCGGCCGCTGTGGTTGCCGAAGAACTCCTGCGCCAGCTCGGGTGTCCACCGCTCACCGGGGTGGAAGGGGGAGTCCGCCGGGATCTCCATCTCCGCGTGCATGCCGATGTCCACGATCACCCGGCAGGCACGCATCATCTGCGCGTCCAGGTAGCCGAGACGGCGCTCCGCGTCGGGCAGGAAGCCCAGCTCGTCCATGAGGCGCTCCGCGTACAGCGCCCAGCCCTCGGCATTGGCGCTGACGATGCCGATCGATGCCTGGTAGCGGGAGAGACTGTCGGCTACATGGGCCCACTGGGCGATCTGCAGGTGGTGGCCCGGGACACCCTCGTGGTACCAGGTGGAGACCAGGTCGTACACCGGGAAGCGGGTCTCGCCCATGGTGGGCAGCCAGGTGCGGCCGGGGCGCGAGAAGTCCTCGGACGGACCCGTGTAGTACGGGGCCGCGGCGCCGCCGGGCGGTGCGATCCGGGACTCCACCTTCCGTACCCGCTCGGCGAGTTCGAAGTGCGTGCCGTCGAGGGCTTCGATCGCCTCGTCCATCAGGCCCTGCAGCCAGGCCTGGACCTCGTCGACACCCTCGATGTGCTTGCCGTGCACATCGAGATGGGCCAGCGCCTCCCAGGGACCGGCCCCGGGCAGCACCTTCTCGGCCTCGGCCTTCATCTCGCCGAGCAGCCGGTGATACTCGGACCAGCCGTACGCGTATGCCTCGTCGAGATCCAGATCGGTACCGTTGAAGTAACGCGACCAGCGGGCGTACCGCTCGCGGCCGACCGTGTCGGGCGCACCCTCGACCGCGGGGGCGTACACATCGCGCATCCAGTCGCGCAGCGCCTGCGTGGCCTCCGTGGCCTGCCGCGCGGCGTCGTCCAGATCCGCACGCAGCGCGTCCGGGCCCGCGGCGACGAAGCCCTGGTAGAACCCGGTTCCGTCCTGCCCGACCCACTCGGTCAGCTGGCCGATGAAGGTGGCGGTGGCGCGCGGACCGCCGTACAGCTTCCGCTCAAGGCCGAGCGCGAGCGAGGCGCGGTACCCCTCCAGGGCTCCGGGAACCGCGAGCAGTCGCTCCACGATCGCCGCCCAGTCCTCATCGGTCTCGGTCGGCGTCACCGTCAGCACCTCACGGACGCTGTGCGCCGGCGAGTGCAGGTTGGAGACGGCTCGCAGGCCCTCCTCGGCCTCATGGACAGCGATCTCCGCGGTCAGCCGCTCCCGCAGCAGGCGGCCACAGCGGCGCTCTGCGTCGCTGTCCGCCCCCGGGAGCTGCTCGGCGGCGTCGAGCTTCACCAGGGTGGCGCGGGCGAGCTCTGCAAGGGCTTCCTGCCCGGCGGGGGAAAAGTCGGGAAGACGGCGGTAGCTTTCCGCTACACCGAGATAGGTGCCTGAGATCGGGTCGAGTTCGATGAATGCGTCGACGTAGGCGTCGGCGACCTGGCGGGGCAGCGCGCTGTTCGAAGTGTCTGACATGCGGACATCTTCGTATGGCCAGGGGGCCCGCGTCACTATCAATAGACCTCAGGGACCTGACACAGTTCATTCCGGTTCTAGGCGGTGGACGCGGATCACCGACCGCGGCGGCCGGAATCGGTCATTCGGATTCTTCGGTCCTTCCGGGCGCCGTGGCGGCCGGCGGCAACAGCGGCCCGCACTCCCATTGCTGGAATATCAGCCGCGTCTCCACCCGGGCCACTTCGCGCCGCGAGGTGAACTCGTCGAGTACCAGCCGCTGCAGATCCGCAGTGTCGGCAACGGCCACGTGGACCAGGTAGTCGTCGGGGCCGGTCAGATGGAAGAGTGCGCGGGACTCCGGCAAGGCCCTGATCCGCTCGACGAATGGGCCGATGAGCTCCCTGCGGTGCGGGCGGACCTGCACCGAGAGCAGCGCCTCCAGACCACGGCCGATCCTGGCCGGGTCGAGACGCAGCCGGTGGCCGAGAATCACGCCTGAGCGGCGCAGCCGGGCCACCCGGTCCAGACAGGTCGACGGTGCGACCCCGACTTCGGCGGCGAGCTCGCGGTACGTGGTTCGGGCATCGTTCTGCAGCAGCCGAAGAATGTGCAGGTCTACCGGGTCAAGAACGACGGAATCAGCCATTAGCCGAACGTAGCACGGTCTTTCGACGGTACGGCCCGGCACCTGTTCAGAGTGGCGTCATGGACACCGAAGCCTCGATGCGGCCCTCGACGACACCCCGGTCCAGGGCGCTGGCCACCGAAGCCGTGCACGCCGGACGCGACGACCTCGCTGTACTCGGCCTGCACGCCCCGCCGATCGATCTGTCCACCACCTACCCCTCGTACGACTCCAGGGGAGAGGCGGAACGGATCGACACCTTCGCCACCACCGGCGCCAGGCTCGACGGGCCGCCCGTCTACGCCCGGCTCGACAACCCGACCACGGCCCGGTTCGAAACGGCTCTGGCCCGGCTCGAAGGGACCGAGAGCGCTGTGTCGTTCGCCAGCGGCATGGCGGCGCTCACCGCGGTTCTGCTGGCCCGCGCGAGCATGGGACTGCGCCATGTGATCGCTGTCCGCCCGTTGTACGGCTGCAGCGACCATCTTCTCGGTGCCGGCCTGCTGGGCACCGAAGTCACCTGGACCGATCCGGCGGGCATCGCGGAGGCGATCCGTCCGGACACCGGTCTGGTCGTGGTCGAGACACCGGCCAACCCGACGCTCGCCGAGGTCGACATCCGGGCGCTCGCGCACTCCTGCGGGTCGGTTCCGCTGCTCGTCGACAACACCTTTGCCACCCCGGTCCTCCAGCGGCCCGTCGAGCACGGCGCGCGGATCGTTCTGCACAGCGCCACCAAGTACCTGGGCGGGCACGGCGATGTGATGGGCGGTGTCGTCGCCTGCGACGAGGAGTTCGCGGCCCGGCTGCGACAGGTGCGCTTCGCCACCGGCGGGGTACTGCACCCGATGGCCGGATATCTGCTGCTGCGGGGTCTGTCCACCCTGCCGGTACGGGTACGTGCCGCTTCCGCGAGCGCCGCCGAACTGTCCCGTCGGCTGGCCGCCGACCCGCGCATCGCCAGGGTCCACTACCCGGCGGTGGGCGGGGCGATGGTCTCCTTCGAGGTGTACGGGGATCCGCATCGGGTGATCTCCGCCGTACGGCTCATCACTCCTGCGGTGAGTCTCGGCAGTGTGGACACCCTGATCCAGCATCCGGCCTCCATCAGCCACCGCATTGTGGATGAGGGAGACCGGCAGGCTGCCGGTGTCGGGGACCGGCTGCTGCGTATGTCGGTCGGCCTGGAGGACGTCGAGGACCTGTGGGCCGATCTCTGTCAGGCGCTCAGCGACCCGCCTGCTCGTACGGCGGCAGGGAGCGTACCGGAGTCGCGTCCAGCCGGGCGGTGATGACGAGCGTGCCCTCCTCGATCTGGTAGTCGAGGGGAAGTTCGAGGGACCGCATGGCGGCGACCATGCCGGTGTTGGACGCCTGGGTGACGGCGTAGACGCTCTCGCAGCCGGCCTCGACGGCGAGCGTCACCAGGCGACCGAGGAGCTCCGAGCCGATGCCCCGGCGCTGCCAGTCGTCCTCGACGAGGAGGGCCACCTCGGTCTCGTCACCGTCCCAGAGGAGGTGTCCCAGGGCGACCAGGCGGCCGGAGGCCGTCTGGACGGCCAGGGTGCGGCCGAACCTGGGGCTCAGCAGGTGGTCCAGGTAGCGGTCGGCGTCGCGGACCGGACCGTGGTAGCGCAGCCGCAGTGTCTGCTCGGAGCAGCGGTCGTGCATGGCGCGGGCGGCGGCCAGGTCGCTCCGGTCCGCGCGGCGGACGGTGATCTCGTTGCCCTCGGGGAGCGTGAGCACGTGCTCGCTGCGCGGGACGCGGGGACCGAGCCGGGCGTCGAGCTCCACCAGCGCGCGGGCCCGGGCGAACTCGGTCGGGGTGAACGGCAGATAGGGCCGCTCGATGGTGATCGCACCGCCGGACGGGTCGCGCAGTCGCATCACCGTCTCCTCGAGCATCCCTTCGACCGGTGCGCTCTCACCGGCCGCACGACCGGTGATCGAGACGGCAGGCAGCGAGTGGATGGTGCAGCGCCCGAGCAACTGGCGAAGAGCGAGCGGGAGTTCAGCGGCGTCCAGGGCGGTGCGAGTGGCGAGTCCCAGGATCCGCGTCGGGGCGTCCACCAGGTCGTGCGCGTCGGCCCGCTCGATCCAGGTGGAGCTGCCGCCCGCCGCGGAGATCGCCCGGCTCAGCTCCCGGACCTGGAGCGAGACGGGGGCGCGCAGCAGGAACTCGTCGACCGTGCCCTGCGCCAGTGGATGCGTCTGCAGAGTGAGGATGTCGATCCGGTGCCGGGCGAGCGCGATGCAGAGCGCGGCGAGACTGCCGGGGGCGTCGCGGACCGTGGTGCGCATCCGCCACAGCACCGTGTCCTCGTCGGACGGGGCCGGACCGGCGGCGGGCGTGGTCACGAGTGCGGCGGCAGCGGTGGCCGCCGCGTTGTCGGTGACCGTGTGGTGGGACAGGCCGACGCTGTGGCCGCCGGCGGTCGGCGGCGGGGCGTGGCTGTGCCGCCGTGCCCACCAGGTGTGGAACGCGGCCGTCGCCACGAGGGCCAGGGCCGAGGCGATCAGCAGATACGGTCCGTCGGGCTGGTGCCCGATCATGTTGGCGATCGCGTCGGCCACCGCGACGGCGGTGAACAGGGCGGCCAGCTCGATCAGGTCCCGCCGCCAGTGGTGCGGGCGGCGGGCGCTTTTCGCGGATGTCACATCAGTCATGAGCTCACTGTGACGGAGCGGTGTTGCCTGATCGCGAACGCCTTGTGACTGATGGGTTAAGTGTGGATCTAGTCCCCTATCGCCCGTTTTCGCTGATCGCTGTCGTGGGTGATTGCGGCCGCTGCGGTTTTGCGGCGGGCCTGGGCGCTCCGAAGGCGGGACGAGTCACGGTGGGGCGTGACCCGTCGCCGCGGGTTACGGCCTGGTGCACGCCGGGAGCCCGCTCGCTGTCGTGCACCAGGTCGTTACGGCTCGATGTCGTCGGCCGTCGTCTCGGACGCCTTTTCCCAGGCCGCCCGCAGCCGCGCTGCATGACGTACCAACTGCGACGTCCCGCCGCGCGCGGCCAGAGCCGTCAGCCCGGGTATCGGCTCGGCCGTCACTGCACCGCAGCGTTCCGCACATTCGGCGGCCACGGACAGCAGATCGCTCAGCCCGCGCGGGGCCTGGTCGTACGCCAGCAACGGGGGCAGCGCGGCGGTCAGCACGGTGAGCACCGTCCGGTATGCGCCGGTGGCGGCAGCCGTACGGGCGGACTCCGCCACGCGGTTGGGTTTCACCAGCTCGCGGTCGACGAGAATCGCCAACTCCCGGCCGAGCAGCGCCGCGTCCAGCCTGTCCTCGGCCGCGAGCACCAGCAGGGCGTCGACCGCCGACAACCTGTCCTCCGGATGGCGGGCGCCCAGCCCGTACGCCGTGGCCAGATGGATGGCCGCGGCGGCCGGGCCGCCGAGCCCGGCGAGCCGGGGCAGCGGCCAGGCCGCACCCCGTAGCTCCTCGGTCGCGCAGGTGGCGACGGCGGGCAGCATCCAGGCGGCCATCGTCTCGCCGTCCTCGGGCAGGGTGGCGAGCCAGGAGCCGGGCTCCTCGCCCCAGTGGTAGCACCGGTGCCCGTCCGGGAAGTGCGGGCGGCCCAGCCAGTGGAAGGAACGCGGGAATTCCTGCTGGATGACCCGACTTTCCTCGGTGGCCGACAGGACGCGTCGCGTCCTGTCGGCCGATCGCTGCAACCAGCTGCGCGACGGCGGCTGTTCGTTCTCCAGGTGGTGCTGCTGCACAGGTGCGACCGGTCCGTCCGCGTGGAGCCAGGCAGCCAGCTGGTCACCCTGCGCGGTGCCGAGCAGGGTGGCCGCCTCCGCTGCCTCGGGCCGACCGCTGCGCCGCACGCGCAGCAGCGCCTGGGCGAAATCGGCTTCCCCGGGTTCGACCCCGAGCTGCTGATACGTGCGCAGCCGCTCGACCAGCACCGCCGGGTCCAGCGAGCCGGTGTGCCATGTCGGAGTGGCCAGCAGGAACGGCGACCTGCCGATCAGTACCGAGTAGGCGGCCTCCCACAGCCGCGCCCGGAGGATTCCGTCGAGCGCGGCATGGACACAGGTGCCGGTCCCGGTCCAGCCGGCACGCCCGTCGTGAACGGCTCGCACCGAGACCCGTTCGAGCAGTGCGGCCACGACGAGTTCGATGCCCGTGTCCGAGCTGAGCGTCCGCTCGACGTGGGACGATGTGTCGTCGAGCCACCACCGATCCGCCAGCGCGTCGCGCAGCGCATCCGCCAGCGCCGGACGGTCCGTGTGGGCATGGCGGACCAGTCCGTCCAGAGCCCGCTCGAAGGCGACCGTCTCGCGTGACCCGGATCGCACCAGTGCCACCACCTCCTCGACGAGCTCGGCGGTCGTCTCCGGCGCAGGTTCGAGCCGACGCGGAGCAGGAACCGGCGGCAGTATCTCGTCGTACGGCTCGGCCGGTGGCCGGGCATCCAGCAGATCCCCGAACACCTCCGCCGCCGCTGCCCGGTGCACCGGCCCCAACAGCTCCGCGGACATGGCGAGTTCCTCGCGCAAGGGGTCGCCGACAGGGGGTGCGTACCGCGCCACCAGCTTCAGCGCCCGCTCCTGGATACCGATGTCCTCGTGACCGAATGCCTCGGCGACGACCGGCAGCAGTTCTTCGGCCGCCGACGCGTCGCGGCGCAGTGCCTTGCCGAGCAGCACGAGCTGGGCCCGGACCAGCTTCTTCTCCGTCCGGAACAGCACCGAACCCGAGACGTCCGCCAGCTCCCGCACGGACAGGCCACCGCGCTGGTCCAGCCGGGCCAGCACATCCTGCGCATGGCCCGCGACGGTCGAGATGCCGTCCGCAGCCATCCCGATCCAGTCGGCGACCCGCTCGGCCTCCTCCTGCTCCGTCAGCGCGAGCCGACGCAGCACGGTCAGGAAGAACCGCAGATCGCCGGGCTTTCCGCCGCGGAGCAACCGGGTCACGCAGCAGTTGACGAGCACGGACCGCTCCAGCAGGCCCTCGTCCACCGAAGTGGCCAGTACTGAGGGCCAGTTGTCCGCGGATTCGGGTTCCTGATCGCCGTACCAGATGACCTGCGGGGGCAGCTCCGTCGTCTCGAAGAGCCGCGGCACCATCACCGCGAGATGCGGATCCGCACGCAGGATGTCGATCAGTGGCGGCGCGCCCTTCCGCCGCCACTGCAGGGTGGAGACCGTCTCCGCCCAGCCGACGACGAAACCCTCCGTGGTGGGCACGGAGCACTGTGCCCTCTTCACCAGTTCGGAGACGAACTCGTAGTCGATCCGGGTGGCGGTGGGCCGCGCGGCCAGCCGGTGGGCGAGGTCGCCGAGCCAGGCAGGATCACGGTCCGCGAGCACGTCGAGGACCAGTGGGTACGGGGAGCGGGTCCAGTCGCGCAGCTCCCGGCCACCGATCCAGGTGGCGCAGCCGGCGGCTCCGGAGTGACAGCCCGCTCCGGCGATCAGCAGGGCCTTCTGGATCCTGTCCCGTTCGCGCCATTCCCAGCTCCGCGACTCCTTGCGCATCGCCTTCAACTCCGCCAGCGCAGATCGGCGTTCCGTCCGGTCCAGCGACAGGAGAAGTGCCGGGACGTCTTCCTTGCGTCCCTCACGTACCGCGGTGAGCAGCTCCTTCATCGCACACCCCCGGCAACCGGTGCGCCCCGACGGACCATCCGGACCGCGAGAGCGTGCTTGCAGGGGCCCCGCCGCCCCCGGTAGTCCGCCCACCACTGGCACGTACAGCTCAGCACTCCGTCCTTCTCCCTCACCTGGTAGCGGCGGTCCCCCGAGGCGACGGCAGCCAGCTCCCCGTCCAGCGCGACCGCGCCCGAGCCGGCCAGCTGACGGGCGGCGACCAGACGTGGGTTGTGCCGCTCGGCCCGGTCGGCGTCGTACGGCAGCTCGCGGTGGAAGTACGCCGCGTCCGCGAGGTCGTACCCCACCCGGCCCGCTGTGCCCAGCCGGGTGAGGGCGGCCCGTACCCGCTCCACCGTCAGCCCCGACTGCTCGGCGAGGTCCGTCGGTTCGATCCGCGGCTCCCAGGCGAGCAGTACGGACACCAGCTCGGCGTCGGCCGCGGCATCGTCGGTGGCCAGCGCGTCGAGCACGCCGCCCTCACCGGAGAAGCCGCGCGAGGCGTCGGGCGACAGCGTCAGCGTGAGGCGCATTCCCGGCAGTACCACCTCCCAGGCGCTCGAGGCCGCGGCGCCGTCGGCCACCGGTCCGTACACCCGCAACGCCGTCGCGTGACGCAGCACCCGCTGGAGCGCCACCAGCCGCTCGGGCCCGGGCAGGCACACTGCGCCGGCCACCGGCCTCGTGGTCGGCCGCAGGGTCTTCCCGGTGGGGACGACCCACTGAGCGCCGCGCGACGCGTTTGCCGACGAGCGCGGCAGCGCGCGCAGGAACCGGACCGCCTCCGGCGCGGACAGCTCCGCCCGCAGATCGAAACCGGCGGAGACGACCTGCGCCTCGGCGAACCCGCGCAGCCAACGGTCGGGCAGCGGCACCTTCTTCTCGACGACCGGACCGTCCAGCGTGGTGACCGCCATCTCCTCCGGACCGACCCGGAGATGCAGCGGATCGTCTCCCGCTATCCGCGAAAGAGCCTCCCGCAGGGGGTTGTTGACATCCACATTCGTTGTGCCATGCCCTGTCTGCGCGCCGTCCAGACCGTCCTGCAGCACATCGAGGCGCGCATACACCCCGCAGCAGCCGGAGAACGACTCGAAGCGCAGCCGGTCGCCGTTCCCCGTCACCACCGGGTCGAGGGAGGAGGGCAGGGTCCGCCGGTAGTAGCGCGCGGACGCCACGTCCGCCACGGCCAGCAGCCCGCGGGCGGCGATCCGCGGCGAGGCGAGACAGCCGGCGAAGAACCGGGGATGAGGCTCTGCACCCCGCGGCGTCAGACCGCCCGCGGTCTCCAGGCCGAGCAACTGTCCGGCCTGGGAGGACTCGAGAACGGAAGGGCGGGAGTAGGCCAGGGCCTGTACGGATCGGGTCATGCAAAAACCGTAGAAGCCACCACTGACAATCGGCCCCGGACGGCCGTCCGGGGCCTCGTCCGACGTCGGTTACGGGCGTCCGCTCACTGTCCGACACGCCCCGGCTGCAGCACCGTCGTGAACAGCACCGAACCGCCCTGCGCCCGCAGCCGCACCGTCAACTCGCCGCTGTCCCCGTCGATGTCGACCTCGCCGAAGAACTGCGGCGACTCCATCGGCGACACGTTCGCCCGGTCGGGCGCCCGCAGGAAGACCTGGTCGGGGCCGAAGGTGTTGTCAAGTGCGTTGGCGGGGAATCCTCCGGCGGCCAACGGACCCGACACGAACTCCCAGAACGGCGCGAAGTCCTTGAACGCCGCGCGCTCGGGGGCGTAGTGCTGTGCCGATGTGTAGTGCACGTCGGCGGTCAGCCAGACCGTGCCGGTGATCCGGCGGTGCTTGATGAATCGCAGCAGCTCGGCGATCTGCAGCTCACGACCGAGCGGGGCACCGGGGTCGCCCTGCGCCACCGCCTCGAAGTTCGTCGCACCGTCCGTGACAACCAGTCCCAGGGGCATGTCTGCGGCGATCACCTTCCACACTGCGCGGGACCGCGACAGCTCGTGCTTGAGCCAGCGGAGTTGCTCGGCGCCGAGGATGCCCGTGGTGTCGTCGGGCTGCCGTCCGGGGGAGTTGGCGTTCCGGAACGACCGCATGTCGAGGACGAACACATCGAGCAGCGGCCCGTGGCGCACCACCCGGTGCATCCGGCCGTCGCCGGACGATGCGTGCAGCGTGGACACCGGGAAGTACTCGCGGAATGCCTGCATCGAGCGCGCTGCCAGCACATTCACGTTCTTCTCGGTGTATCGGGCGTCGTCCAGGATCTGCCCGGGATACCAGTTGTTGCGTACCTCGTGGTCGTCCCACTGGATGATCGACGGCACCTGCGCGTTGAACTTCTTCAGGTTGTCGTCAAGGAGGTTGTAGCGGAAGTTCCCGCGGTATTCGGCGAGCGTCTCGGCGACCTTCGCCTTTTCCTCGGTGGTGATGTTCCGCCAGACCCTGCCGTCGGGCAGCGTCACGCTCGGCTCGATCACACCGTCCGCGTAGATGTTGTCACCGCTGCACAGGAAGAAGTCCGGGTCGAGGCGGCGCATCTCGTCATAGACCAGGTACCCGCCGATATCCGGGTTGATGCCCCAGCCCTGTCCCGCGATGTCGCCGGACCACAGGAAGCGCACCCCGTCCCGGCGCCGGGCAGGCGCGGTACGGAACGTTCCGTACACCGGCTCACCGGTCCGGCGCGGATCGTCCGGGTCCGCGAGCGTCACCCGGTAGTGCACCTGCTCGCCCGCCGGAAGCCCGTGCAGCGGCGTCGTCCCGGTGAAGTCCGTACCCGGACCGACGAGCGGCCCGTACCAGGTACGGGCCCGCCGGAACGACTCCGTCGCCGACGTCTCCACGATCATGCGGGCCGGCCGGTCCGCCCGCACCCATACCAGGGCGGACGACGCCGTGACATCACCCACCTGAACGCCCCAGCCCGCGCGCGGACGGCCGGACAGGGCGAAGGCGGGGGCCGCCGCTCCCGCCAGGGGAAGGGTGAGCGCGGCCGAAGCGGCGAGCGAACCGCGCAGCACGGTGCGGCGGTCGGGCGAAGGGATGCGCGGACGGTACGACATCGAGGTGCCTCCGGGGGCAGCGGGACAGTGGTACGGGTGGCCGGTCGACCGGCCCCACCTTTGTGCCCGTCGGCGGCGGGCACACCAACCTCAGATGAACACCGGGCCCCGGCTCCCGTCGGTGTCCCGTCCGGGCGTGCCCCGTTGGGCCTGCGCCAGCAGCCGTACGCCGCGCGCGATGTCCGGGGGCGCCAGATGCGCATAACCGAGAACCAGGCTCACCGTACGGTCCGCACGGCGCGTGGTGGCGCAGTCACTGAGCGGCCGCAGCGCAATGCCGCGACCGGCAGCGCGCTGAAGGAACACCGGCTCGGGACCGTACCGTTCGGGCAGGCGGGCGATGACATGAAGACCGGCGGCGATCCCGCTGACCTCGGTGCCGGGGAAGTTTTTCGCCAGCGCCGCGGTCAGAGCGTCGCGCCGCTCGCGGTAGGCGCGCTGGCAGCGGCGCAGCTGCCGGTCGTACCCGCCCCGGGTGACGAAGTCGGCCAGCACCGCCTGGTCGACGGCCGGATTGCCCAGATCCATCGTGCGTTTACGGGCCACGATGTCGTCCGTCATCGCCGCCGGCGCGAGCAGCCAGCCCAGCCGCAGCCCCGGTGCCAGCGACTTGCTCACCGAGCCGGTGTACGCGACATGCTCAGGGTCCAGCCCCTGCAGCGCACCGACCGGCGCCCGGTCGTAGCGGAAGTCACCGTCGTAGTCGTCCTCGACGATCAGCCCGTCCGTGGTTCGCGCCCAGTCGAGCAGTGCGCGGCGACGCGTGGCGGAGTAGGCGATTCCGGTGGGGAACTGGTGCGCGGGCGTGGTCACCACGGCGCGCACGCCGGAGTGCGTGAGCGACGCGGGCGCCAGACCTTCCTCGTCCAGCGGCAGCGGGACGGTTGTCAGCCCCGTCGAAGCGAACAGAGAGGCATGTTCCGGGCTTCCGGGATCCTCGACGCCGACGGTCCGCAAGCCGCGCCCGTGCAGAACAAACCCGAGCAGCGTTGTCGCCTGGGCCACTCCGGAGCACACCACCAGGCGCTCCGGATCGGCGACCACGCCGCGTCGCCTGGCCAGCAGGGAGGCCAAGGCCTCCCGCAGCTCGGGCAGTCCGCGCGGATCGGGGTAGCCGAGGGAGCTGTGCGGCAGCCGGCCCAGCACCGTGCGATGGGCGGTGGCCCAGGCGCTGCGCGGAAACAGCGAGAGATCCGGCGTACCGGGCCGGAAGTCCACCGAGGAACCAGGGGCGCGCGGAGCGAGATCGTGCGCCTCGCGCACGGCGCCGCGGACGGCACCGCTCACCCAGGTGCCCGCGCCACGACCGCTGCGCACATAACCCTCCGCGGTGAGCTGCTCGTACGCCTCGGTCACCAGACCGCGGGACACCCGCAGATCCGCGGCCAGTTCGCGGCTGGACGGCAGCCGGGTCCCCGGAACCAGGCGCCCGGAGCGGATCGCCTCGCGCAGCGCCTCCTGAAGCGCACGCCCGCGCCCCCGGGCCGGGGCGGCCGCAGCCGGAATCAGTAACTCCCAGGCAGGGGATACGGACGCGCTCCGCTGCGTACCACCCCACGGCGGATTGGTCCCCGAAGACGTCATGAAAGTGGACCTTAAACCGGACCGCCCCGCTGCCTAACTTGATCTTTAACCTGTTCGGCGTGGACGTGGGTTCGTTGACTTCTTCGTCCGCCGCTTCGCGGTGTCTGTTTTGCGGACTGTGTGCACGTCGTGGCGTGGGGTGGGCTCGTTGTTCCTGCGCCCGGGT
>NZ_JBHVFU010000041.1:0-83450 GCF_042801455.1 Streptomyces sp. NPDC057565
AAGCCTTTCAGCGCCGATGGTACTGCAGGGGGGACCCTGTGGGAGAGTAGGACGCCGCCGAACAATTATTCCGGGAAAGCCCCGCACCTCTGGTGCGGGGCTTTTCTGCGTTCACGATGCCGGCCGTCGTGGCGTCCCTGTAGTGCCCGCCGCTCCGCATGGCCGGTTGGTGTTTCGGACGGTGCCGCGCGTGGTTATGTATTTCCCGGAGTTCGGGGTATGCTCTATCTCGTTGCCGCAGGGCAGCAGGCCCCAATAGCTCAGTCGGTAGAGCGTCTCCATGGTAAGGAGAAGGTCTACGGTTCGATTCCGTATTGGGGCTCAGTCAAAGTGAAAGGCCCCCACCATCGGTGGGGGCCTTTCGCTTTACCCATGGAGCGAATCGAGGCGAGCCAGTTCGTCTGCTGAAAGTCGCAGTGCCGCCGCGGCCACGTTCTCCACGAGATGGTCCGGATTGCCGGTCCCAGGTATGGCCAGTACATGCGGGCCCTGTTGCAGGGTCCAGGCCAGGCGGACCTGTGCGACCGTCGCGCTGTGCGCGCGGGCAATGGAGCGCAACACCTCGTCGCCGCTCCAGTCGGCGGCACTGGCCCCCTGCTCGCGGCCTTCGCCTGCGATGGCGAAGAAGGGCACGAACGCGATGCCTTGCTCCCCGCACAGCCGCAGGATGGCGTCGGCGTCCGTGGACCTGGACTGGACGCCGTAGCGGTTCTGCACGCAGACCACCGGGGCCACGGACTGTGCCTCGGCGAGGTGTTCGCTGTTGATGTTGGAGAGACCGAGGTGGCGGATGAGGCCGGCCTCGCGGAGCTCGGCCAGGGCGCCGAAGTGCTCGGAGACCGAATCCTGACCCATGAGACGGAGGTTGACCACATCGAGGTGGTCGCGGCCCAGCTGGCGCAGGTTCTCCTCCACCTGACCGCGCAACTCCTCCGGCCGGGCGTGGGGCTGCCATGCGCCCGACGGGTCGCGGACCGGGCCGACCTTGGTGGTGATGACCAGGTCCTTGGGATACGGCGCAAGTGCCCGGTTGATCAGCTCGTTGGCTGAGCGCAGCGACGAGAAATAGAACGCCGCGGTGTCGATGTGGTTCACACCGAGCTCCATCGCGCGCCGGAGCACCCCGATCGACTGCTCACGGTTGCTCGGCGTACCGAGGTCGAAGGCGGCGCTGCCGGTCAGGCGCATTGCCCCGAAACCGAGACGGTTGACGGTCAGGTCGCCGAGCTGCCACGTGCCTGCGGTATCCGCGGTGATTGTCTCTGAGGTCATGATCCGGAGTCTGTCAGAGGCGACTCACCGATGAGGCGCAGTCAGACGGCGGGCGGTTCAGGGACACGCATGGCCAGGATGGCCATGTCGTCGGAGGCGGGATCGGCGGCGAAGCGCTCCACTGCCCGCAGGACCCGGCCCGCCACCGCTCCGGCCGTCAGGCCCGTACATCCTGTGAGCACATCGGCCA
This sequence comes from Streptomyces sp. NPDC057565, assembly GCF_042801455.1. NCBI lineage: Bacteria > Bacillati > Actinomycetota > Actinomycetes > Kitasatosporales > Streptomycetaceae > Streptomyces > Streptomyces sp. NPDC057565. The sequence goes on from NZ_JBHVFU010000041.1 coordinate 1,463, forward strand.
GACCGTCGTCGCCGAGCATGCGGGTGCCCTCGCGGCGTTCCGTGACGCCATCCGTCACGCACAGCAGGACGTCGCCCGGGTCGAGGATGACGGTCTGTTCGTACAGTTCGAGGTCCTCGATGACGCCCAGCAGCGGCTGCGGTTCGGCCGCGGCCTCGACCGTGCCGTCCTGGCGCAGGCGCAGGGGGAGGGGATGCCCGGCGCACACCACTTTCAACAGGGCGCTGCCGTCCTCCTGCGGCCACAACTCCCCGTAGAGCAGGGTGAGGAAACGGCTGCGGGAGCCCTCGTCGAGGATCGCGGCGTTGAGGCGCTCCAGGACGGCGGGACCGCCGAAGCCCTCGCGGGCGAGCAGACGCAGGGCGTGGCGCGCCAGTCCTGTGACGGCCGCGGCCTCCGGGCCCGTACCGCAGACGTCGCCGATGGCGAAACCGTAGGCGCCGTCGCGGATCGGGAAGACGTCGTAGAAGTCGCCACCGACCTCGTTGCCCTCGCCCGCCGCCCGGTAGATGACCTCGATCTCGACATTGGGGACGTCGGGCAGGCCCGGGGGCAGCAGGCTGCGCTGGAGTGACTGGCTGATCGCCATGCGTTCCGAGTAGAGGCGGGCGTTGTCGAGTGCGAGCGCGGCGCGGCGGGACAGGTCCTCGGCGAGTTCGAGGATCTCTTGACGGAAGTGGTCGTCGGACGGCTTGCCGAGCGTGAGCATGCCGATGACACGGTTGCGGGCGACGAGGGGGAGGACCACTGTCTCGCCACCCACCGCAGCCGCGGTGGCCAGAGTCGTACGCATGCCGGAGCCGAGGTCGTCGGGGTGGTCGCGGCCGAGACTGCGCATGGAGGCGCCTAGGGCCGCCTCGTGGGCCGACTTGGAGGGGGCGGCCCAGACGCGGGCGCCAGGGGTCGGTACGGGGTCCGGCGGGGAGATCTTGGAGAGCAGGGCCTTGAGACCGTCGATGAGCTCCTCGTCCTCATGGAGCACGTACGAGAGGTACGGCTCCGAGGACTGGTCGGCGATCGTGTAGACGGCGCACCAGGTGGCCAGGGTGGGGACCGTCATCTGGGCCATCAGGGCAAGGGTCTGGTCCCGGTCGAGGGTGCCGGCGAGGAGGTCGGACGCCTCGACGAGGAAGGACAGCGAACCGCGGCGGAGCCGTTCCAGTTCGCCGAGGCGGGCCGATTCGACGGCGAGAGCGATACGGTCCGCGGCGAACTGGAGACGCAGGGCCTCCTCGTTGGTATACCGGCCGGGCGATTCCGCCGCGACGCCCAGCGACCCCGTGAGGCGTCCTTCGACCTTCAGCGGGACGGTCACGACGGAGCGCATACCGGTGTCGCTGAGCAGCGGCACGGCGCCGGGGACGACCGTGAGGTCTTCGTGCACGGCCGGCATCCGGGCGGAGCCGTACCGACCCGTGCCCGCTTCCACGGGGACGCGGGCGAAGCGCTGACGGGCGGACGGGAGGCCGGTCGTGGCCCGGACCTCCAGTTCGGTCTCGTCATCGGTGGCCAGCAGCAGGAAGGCCGAATCCGCATCGAGCATGTCGCGGGCCCGTTCGACGGTGCGCTGGAGCAGCCCGTCGAGGTCGTCGGGGGCGGGGGAGCCGATGAACACCTCGAAGGGGTCCGTCTTACGGTTCTCGGAGCCTGCGTCGGTGACCGGGGCGCGCACCGGTGACTGGAGTACGGCACGTTCGTGGTCGCGGACCAGAAGACAGACCGTGGACGGTTCGCCCTGGGTGTCGCGGACTCTGAGGTGGGAGGCGTACACGGGGATGGTACGGCCGTCGGCGCCCCGGATGCCGTAACTGCCTTCCCAGCGGGAGAGCTGGAGCGCGTCGACGATTCCGGTGCTGGTGCCGGGGGTCTGCGGCCAGGCGGTGAAGTCGGTGAGCTGTTTGCCGGTGACCTGTTCCGCGGTGTGCCCGAAGAGGAACGCGGCGTCGTCGTTCCACCCGGCGATGGAACCGGAGTGATCGATCTGTACGACGGCGACCCGGACGCGGTCGTCCGCGACCGGGAGGAGGTCGGTGGGGAGCAGGGGGCCCGCGGAACGGATGCCCACCGGGCGCTCGGGAAGATCGAGCTGGAACCAGACCTGTTTGTGCGCCGGGGTGTACTCGACACCCCACCGGGAAGCGAGTGCCGCGCAGAGCAGCAGACCGCGGCCGCCCTCACGATCGGGGCTGCCGAAGTCGAGTCCGGTGCTCTGGAGCGGGATCTCCCGCTCCGGGTAGTGATCGGATACCTCGACCCGGACGCCGTGTTCCGTACGCAGGCACAGCACGTCGGCGGCGGTGCCTGCATGCACCACGGCGTTGGTCACGAGCTCGCTGGTGAGCACGACCGCGTCGTCGACGATGTCGGTGTACCCCCACCCCTGCAGGGTGTCGCGGACAAAGGCGCGGGCGGTCGCGACGGAGCGCCCGACCGGGTCGAAGGTGGCAGCCGCGCGCGCGGTGATCACAGCACTCCCCATTTGGTGTCTCGTCGCTTCCCCGAGTCCTGTGCCCGTTTCTCGCCGCTTCGATTCGCTTGCCAGGCTAGACGCTCGCTCTCGGTATCGGGTACACGAGGGCCGACTTCGGGCAAGCGCGACCAGGAAACGATGTCCGGTCGGACAAGTGTGGTCTTCCCAACGGAGGGATGCGGGACAACCGTTGGAGGTTCCACCTCGATCAGTTCCGGCCTGGTAGCTTTCAACGATTTGACGTCCGCATGGTCACCCGTCGACGGTGGACTGTGGCGGTGAGCCAATGTGGAACTGGGCAAGATCCCAGGCAAGGCCCGAGCGATACGGTCAACCCCTGCGGGAGGGACACGGTGGAGTCTGGCGTGGCGGCGCGGGGATCAGAAACGCGCACAAAAGGCGGACAGTCCGTGAAGAAACAGCGCAATGGAACCATCGAAGTGGACGCCGCGGCGCTCAACAGACTGCTGGCCGGCCTGGTGGCAATGCGCGACGGGAATTTCCGCAGGCGTCTGACCGTCTCGGGCGAGGGGCCGATGGCGGAGATCTCGGCGGTCTTCAACGAGGTCGCCGACCGCAATCTCCACCTCACCGGCGAGCTGGCCCGGGTACGTCGCGTGGTCGGGCGCGAGGGGAAGCTCACCGAGCGCCTGGAGACCGGGGCCTGCGAGGGCTCCTGGGCCGCGGCCATCGATGCCTCGAACGAGCTGGTCGACGACCTGGCGCGGCCGGTCTCGGAGGTCGGGCGGGTGCTGTCGGCGGTGGCCGACGGCGATCTGGAACAGCGGATGGAGCTCCGGTCGCACACGGCCGACGAGACCGTGCGACCGCTGCGCGGCGAGTTCCTGAAGGTGGCCCGTACGGTCAACAACCTGGTCGACCAACTGGCGGCATTCACCGAGCAGGTGACGCGGGTCGCGGTCGAGGTGGGTACCGAGGGCAAGCTGGGCGGACAGGCCCAGGTGCGAGGAATGTCCGGTTCCTGGAAGGACCTCACGGACTCCGTCAACACCATGGCGTATCGGCTGACCGCGCAGGTGCGGGACATCGCCCTGGTGACGACGGCGGTCGCCAAGGGCGATCTGTCGCGGAAGGTCACCGTCCATGTGGCCGGCGAGATGCTGCAGCTGAAGAACACCGTCAACACGATGGTCGACCAGCTGTCCTCGTTCTCCTCCGAGGTGACCCGGGTGGCCCGTGAGGTGGGCACGGAGGGTGAACTCGGCGGGCAGGCGACGGTGCCCGGTGTGGCCGGCGTGTGGAAGGACCTCACCGACTCCGTCAACACGATGGCCGGGAACCTCACCTCGCAGGTGCGTGGGATCGCCGAGGTGACGACGGCGGTCGCCAGTGGCGACCTGTCGCAGAAGGTCACCGTGAGCGCCCGCGGCGAGGTGGCGCAGCTGGCCGAGACGATCAACCAGATGACCGAGACGCTGCGGACCTTCGCGGACGAAGTGACGCGGGTGGCCAGCGAGGTCGGTGGCGAGGGCCTGCTCGGTGGCCAGGCGCAGGTGCCGGGTGCGGCGGGCACCTGGAAGGACCTCACCGACTCGGTGAACACGGTCTTCCGGAACCTGACGACGCAGGTGCGGGACATCGCACAGGTGACCACGGCGGTGGCCAGCGGTGACATGACGCAGAAGGTCACCGTGGATGTGGCCGGCGAGATGCTGGAGCTGAAGAACACCGTCAACACGATGGTGGACCAGCTCCAGTCCTTCGGTTCGGAAGTGACCCGGGTCGCCCGGGAAGTCGGTGTCGAGGGCCGGCTGGGCGGGCAGGCCGAGGTGCCGGGTGCGGCGGGCACGTGGAAGGACCTCACGGACTCGGTGAACACGGCGTTCCGGAACCTGACGGGCCAGGTGCGGGACATCGCGCAGGTGACGACCGCGGTCGCGAACGGTGATCTGTCGCAGAAGGTCACCGTGGATGTGGCCGGCGAGATGCTGGAGCTGAAGAACACCGTCAACACGATGGTGGCGCAGCTGTCGTCCTTCGCCGACCAGGTGACCCGGATGGCGCGGGACGTGGGCACGGAGGGCCGCCTCGGCGGTCAGGCGCGGGTCGACGGCGTCTCCGGTACGTGGAAGGAGCTCACCGACTCCGTCAACTTCATGGCCGGGAACCTGACCTCCCAGGTGCGTCAGATCGCGCAGGTGACCACGGCGGTCGCGCGGGGCGATCTGTCGCAGAAGATCGACGTGGACGCGCGCGGCGAGATCCTCGAACTGAAGAACACCATCAACACGATGGTGGACCAGCTCTCCGCCTTCGCCGAGCAAGTGACCCGGGTGGCCCGCGAGGTGGGCACCGACGGGCGGCTCGGTGGCCAGGCGCAGGTCCCCGGCGTGGCCGGGGTGTGGCGCGATCTGACCGACTCGGTGAACGGCATGGCGGGGAACCTCACCGCTCAGGTCCGTAACATCGCACAGGTCGCCACCGCGGTGGCGCGCGGTGATCTGTCGCAGAAGATCGACGTGGACGCGCGCGGCGAGATCCTCGAACTGAAGAACACCCTCAACACGATGGTGGACCAGCTCTCGAACTTCGCCGAGCAGGTGACCCGGGTCGCCCGTGAGGTGGGTACGGAAGGCATTCTGGGCGGCCAGGCCGAGGTGCAGGGCGTGTCCGGTACGTGGAAGGACCTCACCCAGTCCGTCAACGGCATGGCGAACAACCTGACCTTGCAGGTCCGCAACATCGCCGAGGTCACCACTGCGGTCGCCAAGGGCGATCTCTCCAAGAAGATCACCGTCGACGCCAAGGGCGAGATTCTCGAACTGGTGACGACCGTCAACACGATGGTCGACCAGCTGCTCAACTTCGCCGACGAGGTGACGCGAGTCGCCCGTGAGGTGGGTACCGAGGGCATCCTGGGCGGTCAGGCGCGGGTGCGCGGGGCGACCGGCATCTGGAAGGACCTCAGCGACAACGTCAACCTGATGGCCAACAACCTGACCAGCCAGGTGCGGAACATCTCCCGGGTCTCGTCCGCGGTGGCCAACGGCGATCTGACCAAGAAGGTCACCGTCGAGGCGCGCGGCGAGGTCGCCGAGCTGGCCGACACCGTCAACACGATGGTGACGACGCTGTCCTCGTTCGCCGACGAGGTGACGCGAGTCGCCCGCGAGGTGGGTACCGAGGGCGAGCTGGGCGGTCAGGCGCGGGTGCCGGGCGTCTCCGGTACGTGGAAGGACCTCACCGAGTCGGTGAACTCGATGGCGTCCAACCTGACCGGTCAGGTGCGCCAGATCGCCACGGTCACCACCGCCATCGCCAAGGGCGATCTGACCAAGAAGATCGACATCGACGCGCGCGGTGAGATCCAGGAGCTGAAGAACACCATCAACACGATGGTCGACCAGCTGTCGTCCTTCGCCGAGCAGGTGACCCGGGTGGCCCGTGAGGTGGGCACCGAGGGTCAGTTGGGCGGCCAGGCGCGGGTCCGGGACGTCGACGGAACCTGGCGCGATCTCACCGAGTCCGTCAACGAGATGGCCGGGAACCTGACCCGTCAGGTGCGGGCCATCGCGGCTGTCGCCACCGCGGTGACCCGTGGCGATCTCAACCTCAAGATCGATGTGGACGCGGCCGGTGAGATCCAGGCCCTGCAGGACAACATCAACACGATGATCGCCAACCTGCGCGACACCACGGCCACCAACAAGGAGCAGGACTGGCTCAAGGGCAACCTCGCCCGGATCTCCGGTCTGATGCAGGGACGCCGTGATCTCGACGACGTCGCCTCGCTGATCATGAGCGAGCTGACCCCGGTCGTCTCGGCGCAGCACGGGGCGTTCTTCCTGGCCATGCCCACCGGTGACACCGACGCGGTGGTGGCGGACGCGGACCGGGACGGTGCGTACGTACTCCGCATGCGGGGCAGCTACGGCTACTCCGCAGGCTCGATGCCGACGTCCTTCCGGCCCGGCGAAACGCTCATCGGCACGGCGGCGGAGGAGAAGCGGACGATCCAGGTGGACAACGTGCCGCCGGGCTATCTGAAGATCTCCTCGGGCCTGGGCGAGGCACCGCCGGCGCATGTCATCGTGCTGCCGGTGCTCTTCGAGGGGCAGGTCCTCGGCGTGATCGAACTGGCCTCGTTCCAGCCGTTCACCCACATCCAGCGGGACTTCCTCAACCAGCTCGCCGAGATGATCGCGACCAGCGTCAACACGATCAGCGTCAACACCAAGACGGAGAAGCTCCTGGAGCAGTCGCAGGAGCTGACCGAGCAGCTGCGCGACCGCTCGGAGGAGCTGGAGAACCGGCAGAAGGCGCTCCAGGCATCCAACGCCGAACTGGAGGAGAAGGCCGAACTGCTGGCCCAGCAGAACCGCGACATCGAGGTGAAGAACACCGAGATCGAGGAGGCGCGGCAGGTCCTGGAGGAGCGGGCCGAGCAGCTCGCGGTCTCGATGCGCTACAAGTCCGAGTTCCTGGCGAACATGTCGCACGAGCTGCGCACGCCGCTCAACTCGCTGCTCATCCTCGCCAAGCTGCTCGCGGACAACGCCGAGGGAAATCTCTCCCCGAAGCAGGTGGAGTTCGCCGAGACGATCCACGGCGCAGGTTCCGACCTGCTGCAGCTGATCAACGACATCCTCGATCTGTCGAAGGTCGAGGCGGGCAAGATGGATGTCAGTCCGACCCGGATCGCACTGGTCCAGCTGGTCGACTACGTGGAGGCGACCTTCCGGCCGCTCACCGCCGAGAAGGGGCTCGACTTCTCCGTACGGGTGTCGCCGGAGCTTCCCGCCACGCTGCACACGGACGAGCAGCGGCTCCTCCAGGTGCTGCGGAACCTCCTTTCCAACGCGGTGAAGTTCACCGACAGCGGCGCCGTCGAGCTGGTGATCCGGCCTGCCGGCGCGGATGTGCCGAACGCCATCCGGGAGCAGCTCCTGGAAGCGGGTTCGCTGCGCGACGCCGACGCCGATCTGATCGCGTTCTCGGTCACCGACACCGGGATCGGGATCGCGTCCAGCAAGATGCTGGTGATCTTCGAGGCGTTCAAGCAGGCAGACGGTACGACCAGTCGCAAGTACGGCGGCACGGGGCTCGGGCTGTCCATCAGCCGGGAGATCGCGCGGCTGCTGGGTGGCGAGATCCATGCGTCGAGCGAGCCGGGTCGCGGCTCGACCTTCACGCTGTATCTGCCGCTGCAGCTCAGCGAGCTGCCGCCGCAGGGCTACCCGCAGATCGGCCCCGGTTCTGTCGAGACGCACGGTGCGGTGGCCCCGAGCGGCCTGGTCCCGGAGGCGGGTTCGGGGACGGCGCTGCACGATGCGGCCGGTTCCGCGGGGCTGTTCCGGCGGCGCCGCAAGGCGCTCGGCGGAGCGGAGCGGCGGACGGCGCTGCCGTCCAGGAGCACCGTACGCACCGAGCCGGCCGCACCGGCTCAGGAGTTGTTGACCCAGTTCGGTCAGGAGGAGCCCGAGGTCCGCAGGGTCTTCCGGTTCAACGGCGAGAAGGTTCTCATCGTCGACGACGACATCCGTAACGTCTTCGCGCTCACCAGCGTGCTGGAGCAGCACGGGCTCTCGGTGCTGTATGCGGAGAACGGGCGCGAAGGCATCGAAGTCCTGGAACAGCACGACGATGTGACGGTCGTGCTGATGGACATCATGATGCCGGAGATGGACGGCTACGCGACGACGACGGCGATCCGCAGGATGCCGCAGTTCGCCGGGTTGCCCATCATCGCGCTGACCGCGAAGGCGATGAAGGGCGACCGGGAGAAGGCGATCGACTCCGGTGCTTCCGACTATGTCACCAAGCCTGCCGATCCTGATCATCTGCTCTCCGTTATGGAGCAGTGGATGCGCGGAGAGTGATCACCTCTGGAGCGAATCCCGATAAGTTCCTGATCGACTGTGCTCGAAGGGGTGTGAGAACGCGGTGGGCGGGGAACCTTCTGGTTTCCCACCGCGTTTCCGGTACGTGCACAGTGACATCGTGGTGACAGGGTGTGGTGACGGGCGGGGTGCGGCTACCATGACCGGCACAAGGACGGACGGCGTAAGGGAGTCGTCCCCTGGGGCGGCGCCCGGTGCAATTCCGGGGCGAGGAGGACGGGCCATGGTGCAGAAGGCCAAGATCCTCCTGGTCGATGACCGGCCGGAGAATCTGCTGGCGCTGGAGGCCATCCTCTCTGCGCTCGATCAGACGCTGGTACGGGCATCGTCAGGGGAGGAAGCGCTCAAAGCGCTGCTCACGGACGATTTCGCGGTCATTCTGCTGGACGTCCAGATGCCGGGCATGGACGGTTTCGAGACCGCCGCGCACATCAAGCGGCGGGAGCGGACCCGGGACATCCCGATCATCTTCCTCACCGCGATCAACCACGGTCCGCATCACACCTTTCGGGGTTACGCGGCCGGCGCGGTGGACTACATCTCGAAGCCGTTCGATCCCTGGGTGCTGCGTGCCAAGGTCTCGGTCTTCGTCGAGCTGTACATGAAGAACTGCCAGTTGCGTGAGCAGGCGGCGCTGTTGCGGCTGCAGCTGGAGGGTGGCGGCCACCCCGGCGCCGACCAGGAGAAGGAGCCCGCCGGACTGCTGGCCGAGCTCTCGGCGCGCCTCGCGGCCGTCGAGGAGCAGGCGGAGGCGCTCTCCAAGCAACTCGACGACGAGTCGGCGGACGCCGCCGCGGTGGCCACCGCGGCCCATCTCGAACGGAAACTGACCGGACTGCGGCGTGCGCTCGATGCGCTGGAGCCCGGCACCGGAAGCGGCACGGCCGCGCTTCCCTCGTAACGCCGCCGCTCACCGAACCCCCCCCCGTCCGGGAACCGGGTTCGGGGACGGCCGCTCGATCCGCCCCTGGTGAGGGCACGTCAGTTTCCGGCCTCTGCAGGGCGACACGGTTGGGTGAACCCAGAGGGGCACGTGTTCACGGCGGCCAACACCGGTAACCTCGGCCCCATGGCCTCACGTACGTCCGGCAAGGGTTCCCAGGGCACGGCGGGCACCGCGAAGCGTCCCGGCCGTACCGGGGGCCCGGCGAAGAAAGCCGCGCCCGCGAAGAAGAGCGCACCCGCGAAGAAGGCTTCGGCCAAGAAGGCTCCGGCCAAGAAGGCGGTGGCGAAGAAGGCGGCTGCGCCCAGGCCCGCGCCGTCTCCCACCGGGGGTGTGTACCGGCTGGTGCGCGCCGTCTGGCTCGGTGCGGCGCACGCCGTCGGCGCCATGTTCCGCGGTATAGGGCGCGGCGCGAAGGGACTTGATCCCGCACACCGCAAGGACGGCGTCGCGCTGCTGCTGCTCGGTCTCGCGCTGGTCGTGGCCGCGGGCACCTGGTCGAATCTCCGGGGGCCCGTCGGCGACCTCGTCGAGATGCTCGTCACCGGTGCCTTCGGACGCCTCGATCTGCTCGTACCCATACTTCTCGGGGCCATCGCCGTACGGCTGATCCTCTATCCCGAGAAGCCCGAGGCCAACGGCCGCATCGTCATCGGGCTCTCCGCCCTGGTCATCGGCGTGCTCGGGCAGGTCCACATCGCGTGCGGTTCGCCCGGCCGCGGGGACGGCACCGAGGCGATACAGGACGCCGGCGGACTCATCGGCTGGGCCGCCTCCAAGCCGCTGGTCTTCACCATGGGCGAGGTCCTCGCCGTGCCGCTGCTCCTTCTTCTCACTGTCTTCGGTCTGCTCGTCGTCACCGCGACCCCGGTGAACGCGATTCCGCAGCGGCTGCGGCTGCTCGGCTCCAAGCTGGGGATCGTCGACCCGGTGCACGACCCCGAGGCGGAGGGCGAGAGCGACGACGAGCGGTACGACGAGCAGTGGCGCGAGGCGCTTCCCGCCCGCTCGCGGCGCTCGTCCGTACGCCGTTCCGAGGCGCCCGAGGAGTACGCCCCCGAGCGGGCGGAGGCCGAGGCACTCTCCAAGCGCCGCAGGCCGCGCAGGCCGTCCGTGCAACCCGCGATGAACCGCACCATGGACGCGGTGGATATTGCCGCGGCCGCGGCCGCGGCGCTCGACGGCGCGGTGCTCAACGGCATGCCGCCCTCGGCGATCGTCGCCGATCTCACCCAGGGCGTCTCCGTCGAGCGTGACCGCGAGCGCACGGGAACCCCGGTGCCCGGTGCCCGTGAGGCCGAGTCGGGCACCGGGGCGGGGAAGGGCTCGGTGACCTCCGGCGGCGTACCCGATCTGACGAAGCCCGCCCCCGATCCGTCGCAGTCCCAGCCTCTGCCGGCCCGCGCCGAGCAGTTGCAGCTCTCCGGCGACATCACGTACGCGCTGCCCTCGCTCGATCTGCTGGAGCGCGGCGGTCCGGGCAAGACCAGGAGTGCTGCCAACGACGCGATCGTCGCCTCCCTGACCAACGTCTTCACCGAGTTCAAGGTCGACGCCGCCGTCACCGGCTTCACCCGCGGACCGACGGTGACGCGGTACGAGGTGGAGCTCGGCCCGGCCGTGAAGGTCGAGCGGATCACCGCGCTGGCCAAGAACATCGCGTACGCCGTCGCCAGCCCCGACGTCCGGATCATCTCGCCGATCCCGGGGAAGTCCGCCGTCGGCATCGAGATCCCCAACACCGACCGGGAGATGGTCAACCTCGGCGATGTGCTGCGCCTCGCGGACGCGGCCGAGGACGACCACCCGATGCTGGTCGCGCTCGGCAAGGACGTCGAGGGCGGCTATGTGATGGCCAACCTCGCGAAGATGCCGCACGTGCTGGTGGCCGGTGCGACCGGTTCCGGCAAGTCGTCCTGCATCAACTGCCTGATCACGTCGGTCATGGTGCGGGCGACCCCGGACGACGTGCGGATGGTGCTGGTCGACCCCAAGCGCGTCGAACTGACCGCGTACGAGGGCATCCCGCACCTGATCACACCGATCATCACCAACCCGAAGCGCGCCGCCGAGGCCCTGCAATGGGTCGTACGGGAGATGGACCTCCGGTACGACGACCTCGCCGCGTTCGGTTACCGGCACATCGACGACTTCAACCAGGCCGTGCGCAACGGCAAGGTCAAGCCGCCGGAAGGCAGCGAGCGTGAGCTCTCGCCGTACCCGTATCTCCTGGTGATCGTCGACGAGCTCGCCGACCTGATGATGGTCGCTCCACGTGACGTCGAGGACGCCATCGTCCGCATCACCCAGCTGGCGCGCGCCGCCGGTATCCACCTGGTGCTCGCGACCCAGCGGCCCTCGGTCGACGTCGTCACCGGTCTGATCAAGGCGAACGTGCCCTCCCGGCTCGCCTTCGCGACCTCGTCGCTCGCGGACAGCCGCGTGATCCTGGACCAACCCGGCGCCGAGAAGCTCATCGGAAAGGGTGACGGACTGTTCCTGCCGATGGGCGCCAACAAGCCCACCCGCATGCAGGGCGCCTTCGTCACCGAGGGCGAGGTCGCGGCCATCGTCCAGCACTGCAAGGATCAGATGGCGCCGGTCTTCCGCGAGGACGTGGTGGTCGGCTCCGCCAAGAAGAAGGAGATCGACGAGGACATCGGCGACGACCTCGATCTGCTCTGCCAGGCAGCCGAACTGGTCGTCTCCACCCAGTTCGGGTCCACCTCGATGCTCCAGCGCAAGCTGCGGGTCGGCTTCGCCAAGGCAGGCCGGCTGATGGACCTGATGGAGTCGCGCAACATCGTCGGACCGAGCGAGGGGTCCAAAGCGCGCGACGTCCTGGTGAAACCCGACGAGCTGGACGGGGTGTTGGCCCAGATCCGCGGGGAAACCGCGTCGTAAGGGTGGGAAGAGCAACCGTTTCGTCGGGTCGTACGTCAATTTGACTGGAGGGACAGCAGAATGTACTTCCACGGGGCGGTCCGGTAAATAGGACAGTGTTCGAATCTGATGGCGTACAAAGTCCGCTCTCCCGGTTGCCCCACCCTTTCGTACCACCCCTAGACTGAACACCCAGCAGGTGGCTCACGCTCGAAAGGCGCCCCCGTGTCCATCGGCAACTCCCCCGAAGACGACCGGCCTTCGATCGGTCGAGTGCTCCAGCAGGCTCGAATCGCCGCAGGTCTCACGGTCGAAGAGGTCAGCTCGTCCACCCGGGTGCGCATTCCCATCGTGCACGCGATCGAAGAGGACGACTTCACCCGCTGTGGCGGCGACGTGTACGCCCGCGGCCATATCGGTACGTTGGCGCGTGCCGTCGGCATCGATCCGGAACCACTGGTTTCGCAGTACGACGGCGAGCACGGCGGCCGTCCCGCGCCCACACCGGCGGCGCCGCTGTTCGAAGCCGAACGGATCCGTTCCGATCCCCGTCGGCCCAACTGGACCGCGGCCATGGTCGCGGCGATCGTGGTCGTCATCGGCTTCGTCGGCTTCACCTTCTTCAAGGGTGGCGACGACAGTGATACGACCACCCGGGTCGCCGAGGGCTCGACGCCCAACACGACCAGTCCCAAGCCCAAGCCCACCAAGTCCACCGACCCCAAGCCCGCGCCCTCCGACAGCGCCATCGCGGCAGCCCCGCGGGACAAGGTGACGGTCAAGCTCAGCGCCACTCAGGGCAAGAGCTGGATCTCCGCCAAGGACCACAATGGGCGGATGCTCTTCGACGGTCTGCTGCAGAAGGGCCAGTCCAAGACCTTCCAGGACAAGGAGCGCGTCGACCTCGTCCTCGGAGACGCCGGCTCGATCGAGCTCTTCGTCAACGGCAAGAAGGTCGAGGACAAGTTCCAGCCGGGTCAGGTCGAAAGGCTCACGTACACGAAGGGCGACCCCGAGGTCGGCTGACCGACAGCACGTCGTGACACGAGCGCCCGGCCGTCCGGCCGGGCGCTCGACCCGTTGTTACTCGCTGTCACAGGGGAACCCTGCTCGGCGGGGCCAGTGCCAGGACAAAGTAGTCTTGAGCCCATGCCCGAACGCCGTACCGTCGCCCTTGTCACTCTTGGCTGCGCCCGTAACGAGGTGGACTCGGAGGAGCTCGCAGGCCGCTTGGCAGCGGACGGCTGGGAGCTCGTCGAGGACGCCTCCGACGCGGATGTCGCCGTCGTCAACACCTGTGGGTTCGTCGAGGCCGCCAAGAAGGACTCCGTCGACGCACTCCTCGAAGCCAACGATCTGAAGGACCACGGCCGGACCCAGGCCGTGGTCGCCGTCGGCTGCATGGCCGAGCGCTACGGCAAGGACCTTGCCGAAGCCCTGCCGGAAGCCGACGGAGTCCTCGGATTCGACGACTACGCCGATATCTCCGACCGCCTCCAGACCATCCTCAACGGGGGCATCCACGCTTCCCATACCCCGCGTGACCGGCGCAAGCTGCTGCCGATCAGCCCGGCCGAGCGGCAGGACGCCGCCGTCGCGCTGCCCGGACACGCGCAGGAAGCCGCCCCGGCCCCCGCGGACCTCCCCGACGGGGTCGCTCCGGTCTCCGGGCCGCGCGCCCCGCTGCGCCGCCGGCTGGGCACCAGCCCGGTCGCCTCGGTGAAGCTCGCCTCCGGCTGCGACCGCCGCTGTTCGTTCTGCGCCATTCCGTCCTTCCGCGGTTCCTTCATCTCGCGGCGCCCCTCGGACGTGCTGCAGGAGACCCGCTGGCTGGCCGAGCAGGGCGTCAAGGAGGTCATGCTGGTCTCCGAGAACAACACCTCGTACGGCAAGGACCTCGGCGACATCCGGCTGCTGGAGACACTGCTGCCGGATCTCGCCGACGTCGACGGGATCGAGCGGATCCGGGTCAGCTACCTGCAGCCCGCCGAGATGCGGCCCGGTCTGATCGACGTACTGACCTCGACGCCGAAGGTCGCCCCGTACTTCGACCTCTCCTTCCAGCACTCCGCCCCCGGTGTGCTGCGGGCGATGCGGCGCTTCGGCGACACCGACCGCTTCCTGGAGCTCCTGGAGACCATCCGGAGCAAGGCGCCGCAGGCCGGTGCGCGGTCGAACTTCATCGTGGGCTTCCCCGGGGAGACCGAGGCGGACCTCGCCGAGCTGGAACGCTTCCTCACAGGCGCGCGGCTCGACGCGATCGGTGTCTTCGGATACTCCGACGAAGAGGGAACCGAGGCCGTCGGTTACGACAACAAGCTGGATTCCGACGTCATCGCGGAGCGGCTCGCGCACATCTCGCAGCTGGCCGAGGAGCTGACCTCGCAGCGTGCCGAGGAGCGGCTCGGGGAGTCCCTGCAGGTGCTGGTCGAGTCCGTCGAGCCCACCGAGGACGAGCCGCGCGCGGTCGGGCGTGCTGCGCACCAGGCACCCGAAACGGACGGCCAGGTGCTCTTCACCGCACGCGAGGGTCTCGTACCGGGCCGTATGGTCGAGGCAAAGGTGGTGGGCACCGAAGGAGTGGACCTGGTGGCTGAGTGTTCCGAGCTTGTGGAGGCAGCCAGATGACGGGAGTCCCGGCATCCGCGCCGGGCGGTTCCGGCGCGAAGCCGGTCCGTGGCGGCAAGCTGGGCGCTGCGGCCGTCAACCAGGCCAGCCTGTGGAACATCGCCAATATCCTCACCATGGCGCGGCTGCTGCTGGTACCGGGTTTCGTCGTGCTGCTGCTTCACAACGGCGGCTACGACCCCGCCTGGCGGTCCTTCGCCTGGGCGGCGTTCGCCGTCGCCATGATCACCGACCTCTTCGACGGTCATCTGGCGCGTACGTACAACCTGGTCACCGACTTCGGGAAGATCGCCGACCCGATCGCCGACAAGGCGATCATGGGGGCCGCGCTGATCTGCCTGTCGTACCTCGGTGATCTGCCGTGGTGGGTCACCGGAGTGATCCTCTTCCGCGAGATCGGCATCACGCTGATGCGGTTCTGGGTGATCCGGCATGCGGTGATCCCGGCCAGTCGCGGCGGGAAGATGAAGACGCTGGCACAGGGGACAGCCGTCGGGATGTACGTCCTGGCGCTGACCGGCCCGCTCGCCACACTGCGCTTCTGGGTGATGGCGGTGGCCGTCGTGCTGACGGTCGTCACCGGGCTCGACTACGTGCGTCAGGCCGTCGTGCTGCGTCGCCAGGGTCTGGCGGCCGAACGGGCCGCAGCGGCGGCTGCCGAGGCGTCCGGGGTCCGTGGCCCGGCGGAGGCCGAGCGGTGACTGCCGCGGCCCGGGTGCTGCAGCAGCTCGTGCGGCGAGGGGAGACCCTCGCCGTCGCCGAGTCGCTGACCGGCGGCCTGGTTGCGGCGGAGCTCACCTCCGTACCCGGTGCCTCGCGCTCCTTCCGCGGGTCCGTGACGGCGTACGCGACGCCCCTGAAGCGGGATGTGCTGGCCGTGGACGGGGCCCTGCTGGCAGCGCGTGGTGCCGTGGATCCCGAGGTCGCCCGGCAGATGGCGATCGGTGTCCGACGGATTCTCGGTGCAGACTGGGGAGTGGCGACCACCGGTGTCGCGGGACCCGATGCACAGGACGGAAAGCCGGTCGGAACGGTCTATGTCGCCGTGGCAGGGCCGGGCGGCGCGGAGAAAGTGGCCGCTCTGCGGTTGAACGGTGACCGGGCGGACATCCGTAGAGAGAGCGTACGGAGCCTGCTTGAACTGCTCTCCGGAGAACTCGACGACAATGCGAGCGCACAGGATACGGAACAGAACGGGGGGAATTGATGTTTGCAGCCCTGAGTGAACACGACATCGCTCCCCGCACGGCCGCAGCGCGAGGCGGTACGGTGGGGCGTGAAGGATGCGGCTACGCGGTCCGAGGAGGGAGCCACCGATGATTCTGCTCCGTCGCCTGCTTGGTGACGTGCTGCGTCGGCAGCGCCAGCGCCAAGGCCGTACTCTGCGCGAAGTCTCCTCGTCCGCCCGAGTCTCGCTCGGCTATCTCTCCGAGGTGGAGCGGGGGCAGAAGGAGGCATCCTCCGAGCTGCTCTCCGCCATTTGCGACGCGCTTGACGTACGGATGTCCGAGCTCATGCGTGAAGTGAGCGATGAGCTGTCGCTGGCTGAGCTGGCCGAGTCGGCAGCAGCCAGCGATCCGGTACCAGTGCCGGTACGCCCAATGCTCAATTCCGTCTCCGTGACGTCGGTGGCAGGTGTGCCGACGGGAAGGGTGACGATCAAGGCACCCGCGGAAGCGGTGGATGTCGTCGCCGCCTGACCCGCGCGGTCCGGTGTGAACCAGAGCCCCGGCCGGCCCCTTCGCGGGGGTGGCCGGGGCTCTGGTGTGTGTGGACGCCGCCGGGGACTCGCGCGCCGGTCAGGGATGCGTGCGCCGGTCAACGAAGCGTGTGTCTCAGGACGCCCTGTGTCCGGAGCACCGCTTCAGCTCATCCACTTCGTGGAAGTAGCTGCTCTTCGGCACCGGGACACAGCCTGGCTCGAACGCGGTCTGCTTCGTGGTCGATGCAGTCGCGGTACGGCCGACAGAGGTGGACGGTGCATGATCGCAGCGTGACGAGCGGCGCGCATCGGGGCAGTCGGAGCGGCCCGGCGATCGTTCACCTCGGGGACCCGGAGGCCGTACCGGAGGTTCTGGATGCGGCGCCGGTGGTCCCGGGCGAGACTGCAGAGAGGAACACCACGGTCACCGAGATCGCGCAGTGCCTGAGCGGTATCGGTTCCGGGGTGCTGTTCCATGCGCAGCTCGGGCCGTGAACCTGCGGCAACACGACTGGACGAGCCAGACGGAGAGCGCGTAACGGTGTCCGCCCCGGACATGCGCGCCGGTACTGCGCCGGTGCGCCCTCCCGCTGGGCGATCGGGCCGGACTAGGTTCGGCCGGAGGAGGCAGCCATGGTACGGAGGTGGGTGCCCGCGCTCGTTCTCGGCGGGGTGTGGTGGTGGGCCGTGCTCCGGCTGGTCCTTCAGCCGGAACATGCCGGGCTGGTCGAGGGCGCGGTGACGGTGGGCGGATGGGGGCTCAGCCTCCTGCCCGTCCATGTGGCCGCGAGCGTCCGGCCCACGGGAACGATCAGGGCCCGTGCGGAGACGCTCGGTGCTGCCGCGGGCGCGTGGTGCGTGGCCGGGGTGCGCGGTGTCGAGACGGCATGGCGCACTACCAGGGCATGGCGACGCCGCCGTTCGGACGGAGAATCTGGCCCGTCATGAAGGCCGAAGCATCGGATGCGAGATGCAGGACCGTGTGGGCGACGTCCTCGGGCTCACCCACCCGGCCGAGCGGGGATATCCGTACCATCGCCCCCTCGGCCCGATGCTGCTGCTCTGCGTCGTGGCGGGCGGTCATCGGCGTACGGATCCAGCCGGGAGCGACGGCATTGACGCGGATGCCCTGAGGACCCAGTTCGGTCGCCAGGGTCCTGGTCAGCTGGACGACTGCTGCCTTGGCCGCGCTGTAGCAGAGAAGTCCCGGACCTGAGGCGTCGACTGCGCCCGAGGCCATGGTGATCAGCGAGCCGGGTGCGCCGCGCGCGATCATGCTGCGGGCGACCTCCTGGCAGGCGTACAGAACCCCCTTGAAATTGACGGCCATGACGCGGTCGAGGTCCTCGTCAGCCGTCTCCAGAACGCTGCTCGTATGCATGATTCCGGCGACGGCGGCCAGGATGTCGACCTCACCCGCTGCGGCGACCGCGCTCCTGAGTCGACTGCGGTCGGTGACATCGAGGGGATGGGTGTGGGCTGCGCCACCCGCGGCAGTGATCATCTCCCGGGTCTCCAGGAGGCCCTTCTCGTCGAGGTCCGCGCAGTGGGCGATGGCTCCCGCCTTCGCGAGCAGGACGGCGCAGGCTCGGCCGATGCCGCCGGCCGCTCCGGTGACGAACGCGGATCGGCCGGTGAGGTCGTACGCGGTGACAGGCATGTCCGGACCGTACGACTGAATCTGACGATGCGTCAACTATGGTGTGGGGCCTGACTGGCAGCGGGGGCACCAGTAGGCGGGGCGATTGTCCTGTTCCGACGCGCGAATGGGCGTGCCGCAGCGCAGACACGGGCGGTGTGTCCTGCCGTAGACCCAGAGACGCTCACGGGGGCCGTATCCGTTGGGTTGTGCTCGGGTGGTCGTGCGGACCGTGCGGTTGCGGTTGGCTTCGAGGAGCTGCTTGGCCGTGGTGACCAGACGGGCGGCGGTGGAGGCGGGCAGCTCACCGACGGGGAGCCAGGGGGTGGCGCGCGCGAGGAAGCAGAGCTCGGCCTTGTAGATGTTGCCGATGCCGGCCAGGTTGCGCTGGTCGAGGAGGGCTTCGCCGAGGGGGCGGCCGGGGTCGGCCAGCAGGTTGCGCAGGGCGGTGTCGGGGTCCCAGCCGGGTCCCAGCAGATCGGGCCCGAGGTGGCCGACCGCCTTCTCCTCGTCGGCTGTGCGGAGGAGCTCGAGAACGGGGAGCCGGTAGCCGACCGCGGTGTGGTGGGCGGTGGAGAGGACCGCGCGGATCTGGTGGCCCGGGCCCCCGCGCCAGCGCTCGCGCGGAGCGTAGAGGCGCCAGGCGCCGTCCATCCCCAGATGGCTGTGCAGGGTGAGGCCACCCTCGATCCGGGTGAGGAGATGCTTGCCGCGCGGGGTGACGTCGACAACGGTCCGGCCCGTGAGGTCCGCGGTGGCGAAGCGGGGGACGCGCAGGTCGGAGTGGGTGAGGGCCTGACCGGCCAGCACGCTGTGCAGACGCTCGGCGGTCTGTAGGACGGTATCTCCTTCGGGCATACCTCCATGATGCGCGGTGCGGCGTGGGCATGCGGGCGGGAATCGGGGGTGCGTGCGGCGCTGTGCGGGCCGAGGTGTGCTGCGGGGTCACGCGCGCAGTCGGAGGCCCCTTGGAGTGGCGTGGAATCCGGCCGTCTCCAGTGTGCGGCCCAGCGGCGAGGTCAGGGACGAGGCGCCGTTGGTGCGCTCCACCGTGACCGTGCCGAGTGCCCCCGCGCGCGCCGCACCGGCCAGCGCCTCGGCGGCCGCCCGGAGCGCGGGGTCCTCCGGGTCGGTCGGCCAGGCGAGCAGCGTCTTGCCGCCGCGCTCCATGTACAGCGTCAGTTCGCCGTCGACCAGGACGACCAGGGCACCTGCCTTGCGTCCCGGTCTGTGTCCGGCGCCGTCCGGCGGTTCGGGCCAGGACAGGGCCGCGCCGTACGCGTTGGCCGGGTCGGCGGCCGCGAGCACCAGGGCGCGGGGCGCCGAGCCCGGTTCCGTACGGTCGCGGGCGGTGGAGACCGCACGGAGCCGGTCGACCGCACCGTCCATCGCGAACTGGGCCGCCCCAAGCCCCTCGACGACATAGCCGCGGCGGGCCTGCCCGTTGTCCTCGAAGGCGGCAAGGATGCGATACGTCGCGGCAAAGCCGCCCTCGACGCCTTCGGCCTGGACCGCGCCTCGGGTCACCACACCGTGCCGGTCGAGGAGGGTGCGGGCCAGGGCGTGGGCGCGGTGCGTGGGATCGGGCTCGGTTCCGGGGAGCAGGGACCAGCGGCCCGAGACGGTGGGCGGACCGGTGCGCGACGCGGGGCGGGCCGTGGCGGTGAGCGAGCCGTAACGGCCGCGCGGGACGCTGCGCTTGGCGCGGTGGGCCGTCGATCCCGCCGTGCGTCCGGAGCCGAGGAGCGAACGCAGCGGGGCCAGCGTGTCGTTGGTCAGCCGGCCGGACCAGGTCAGGTCCCAGAGAGCGTCGGCGAGTTGCGGATCGGTGCAGTCCGGGTGCGTGGTGGCGCGTACCTGATCGGCGATCTGCCGGAAGAACAGCCCGTATCCGCCGGTCAGTGCGGTGAGGACGGATTCGTGCAGCGCGCTGAGTTCGAGAGGGTGCGGGGGTGGGAGGAGCAGGGGCGCGCTGTCGGCGAGATAGAGGGACAGCCAGCCGTCCTTGCCGGGAAGGGCACCCGCACCGGCCCAGATCACCTCGCCGGTGGTGGTGAGTTCGTCGAGCAGAGCGGGGGCGTATCCCGTGACGCGTCCCGGCAGGATCAGTTTCTCCAGCGCCGACGCGGGGACCGGAGCGCCCTGCAACTGCTCGATGGCGCGGGCCAGTCCGTCGATTCCTCGCAGGCTGTTGTTCCCGATGTGCTGCCACTGCGGAAGGAAGCCGGCGAGCGCGGCGGGCGGGACCGGCTCCAGCTCCTGGCGCAGGGCGGCGAGCGAGCGGCGGCGGAGCCGGCGCAGCACCGTGGCGTCACACCACTCCTGGCCGATGCCGGCGGGGTGGAACTCGCCCTGCACAATCCGGCCTGAGGCGGCAAGCCGCTGCAGCGCGCCGTCCGTGACGGCGGTGCCGAGACCGAAGCGGGCAGCCGCCTGGGTGGAGGTGAAAGGGCCGTGCGTGCGGGCGTAGCGGGCGAGGAGGTCGCCGAGCGGGTCCTTCACCGGCTCGGTGAACGCCTCCGGGACGCCGACCGGGAGGGCCGTGCCCAGCGCGTCCCGCAGCCGGCCGGCGTCCTCGATCGCCGCCCAGTGGTCGGCTCCGCCGATCCGGACCCGGATGGCCCGGCGGGCCGAGGCGAGCTCCGCGGCCCAGGGCTGCTCGGCGCCGCGCTCGGCCAACTCGGTCTCGGTGAGCGGACCGAGGACGCGCAGTAGATCGGCGACGCCTTCGATGTCCTTGATCCGGCGGTCCTCGGTGAGCCACTGGAGCTCCTGCTGCAGCTCGCCCAGCACCTCGGCGTCGAGCAGCTCGCGCAGTTCCGCCTGGCCGAGAAGCTCGGCGAGGAGACGGGAGTCCAGCGAGAGCGCGGCCGCCCGCCGTTCGGCCAGCGGCGAGTCGCCCTCGTACAGGAACTGTGCGACGTAGCCGAAGAGGAGCGAGCGGGCGAAGGGCGAGGGCTCCTGGGTGGTCACCTCGACCAGGCGGACGCGGCGTGCTTCGAGGTCCCCCATCAGTTCCACGAGTCCGGGGACGTCGAAGACGTCCTGAAGGCATTCGCGGACCGCTTCGAGAACGATCGGGAAGGAGCCGAACTCGGAGGCCACCTGGAGGAGCTGGGCGGCACGCTGGCGCTGCTGCCAGAGCGGGGTGCGCTTGCCGGGGCTGCGACGGGGCAGCAGCAGGGCGCGCGCCGCGCACTCGCGGAAGCGGGAGGCGAACAGGGCCGATCCGCCGACCTGGTCGGTGACGATCTGGTTGATCTCGCCCTGGTCGAAGGCGACATCGGCGGCGCCGACCGGAGGCTGGTCGCTGTCGTATGCCGCGGCCAACGGGGCAGCCGGTTCCCGGACCGGTTCCTCGGACGGATCGAAATCCAGGAGGTCCAGGCCCATCATGTCGGCGTCGGGGAGCCGCAGCACGATGCCGTCGTCGGCATGCATCACCTGGGCATCCATGCCGTACCGCTCGGCGAGCCGCGCACTCAGAGCCAGCGCCCAGGGGGCGTGGACCTGCGCGCCGAAGGGGGAGTGCACGACGACCCGCCAGTCGCCCAGCTCGTCGCGGAAGCGCTCGACGAGGATGGTGCGGTCGTCGGGGACATGGCCGCAGGCGGCGCGCTGCTCGTCGATGTACGACAGGACGTTGTCGGCGGCCCAGGTGTCGAGACCGGCGGCGAGCAGCCGCGATCCGGCGTCCTCGGGTGACAGTCCGCCGATCTCGCGGAGGAAGGCGCCCAGCGCGCGACCGAGCTCCAGCGGGCGGCCCAGCTGGTCGCCCTTCCAGAACGGCAGCCGTCCCGGAACGCCCGGGGCGGGCGACACCAGGACCCGGTCGCGGGTGATGTCCTCGATCCGCCAGGAGGTGGTGCCCAGGGTGAAGACATCGCCGACCCGGGACTCGTACACCATCTCCTCGTCCAGCTCGCCGACCCGGCCGCCGCCCTTCTTGGGGTCGGCCCCGGCGAGGAAGACCCCGAAGAGCCCGCGGTCGGGGATCGTGCCGCCGGAGGTGACGGCGAGCCGCTGGGCGCCGGGGCGGCCCGTGACCGTACCGGCGATGCGGTCCCACACCACGCGCGGACGCAACTCGGCGAAGGCATCGGACGGATAGCGGCCCGCCAGCATGTCCAGCACGGCCGTGAACGCCGATTCAGGGAGCGAGGCGAAGGGGGCCGCGCGGCGGGTCACGGCCAGCAGGTCGTCCACCTGCCAGGTGTCCAGGGCGACCATGGCCACCAGCTGCTGGGCCAGCACGTCCAGCGGGTTCGACGGGATCCGGAGCGCCTCGATCGAGCCGGTGCGCATCCGCTCGGTGACCACCGCCGCCTGCACCAGATCCCCCCGGTACTTCGGGAACACCACTCCGGTGGAGACCGCTCCGACCTGGTGTCCGGCACGGCCGACCCGCTGCAGCCCGGAGGCGACCGACGGCGGCGACTCCACCTGGACCACCAGGTCGACCGCACCCATGTCGATGCCCAGCTCCAAGCTGGAGGTGGCGACCACGGCGGGCAGCCGGCCCGCCTTGAGGTCCTCCTCGACCTGGGCGCGCTGCTCCTTGGAGACCGAACCGTGGTGGGCACGGGCGAGCAGCGCGGGGGCGCCCTTCGCCGCACCGGACTCGGCCATGATCTCGGCGGGGGAGTGGGCCTCCGGCATCGTCTCGCCGGTGACCCGCTCGTACGCGATCTCGTTGAGCCGGTTGCACAACCGCTCCGCGAGACGGCGGGAGTTGGCGAAGACGATGGTGGAGCGGTGCGCCTGGACGAGATCGGCGATCCGCTCCTCGACATGCGGCCAGATCGACGGCTTGTCCGCCTGACCCGCCTGGTCCGGGTCCGTGGCGGGGGAACCGCCGAGCTCGCCCAGGTCCTCCACCGGCACGACCACCGATAGATCGAACTGTTTGGTGGACGGCGGCTGGACGATCTCCACCTTGCGCTGCGGGGAGAGGAACCGCGCCACCTCGTCGACCGGACGGACCGTCGCCGACAGACCGATCCGCCGCGCGGGACGCGGCAGCAGCTCGTCGAGGCGCTCCAGCGATACAGCGAGATGGGCGCCCCGCTTCGTACCGGCGACGGCGTGCACCTCGTCCAGAATCACCGTCTCGATCCCCGACAGGGCCTCGCGTGCCGACGACGTCAGCATCAGGAACAGCGACTCGGGGGTGGTGATCAGGATGTCCGGCGGGCGGGTCGCCATGGAGCGGCGCTCGGCGGGCGGGGTGTCGCCCGACCGGATACCCACCCGCACGTCGGGCTCGGGCAGGCCGAGGCGCACCGATTCCTGGCGGATGCCGGTCAGCGGCGAGCGGAGGTTGCGCTCGACATCGACCGCGAGGGCCTTGAGCGGCGACACGTACAGCACGCGGCAGCGCTTCTTCGCCTCGGCGGGCGGCGGAACGGCTGCCAGCCGGTCCAGCGCGGCGAGAAACGCGGCGAGCGTCTTGCCCGATCCGGTGGGCGCGACGACCAGCACGTCCGAGCCCTCGCCGATCGCCCGCCAGGCGCCCTCCTGCGCGGACGTCGGCGCGCTGAAGGCACCCGCGAACCAGCTGCGGGTGGCGGGGGAGAACGCATCGAGAGTAGAGCCGGCCATGTCCCCCATCGTGCACCCGACCACTGACAACGGAGTGAGGTCGGAGGGTGACGGGGTCGGCACCACGAGATGACGAGGGTCGGCACCGGAGGGCGGGGACGGCCGGTACCGGACGCCGACCACGGCCCGTACCTGCGAGAATTCCGGGTATGGCGGCACGATCGGTCCCGGGGCCGACCCCGGATTCGGATTCGGCTGCGGGGGAGTGGGCGAGGTACTGGCAGTACGCGGAACTGCCCGACCTCGATCTTCTGCGCGCCCGGTACGTCCGCCACACCTTCCCGCGCCACAGCCACGAGGGCTATGTCTTCGGCACCATCACCCGGGGCATTGAGGACGTCGGGCTGCCCGGCGGCACCGTGCACGCGGGTCCCGGCACCGTCGTCATGATCAATCCGGAGGTGCCGCACACCGCCCGGGCCGGGGCCCCCGAAGGCTGGGTGTACGCCACGCTGTACCCGTCCGCGCAGGTGATCAACGACATCGCGGCCGATACGACGCGGCTGCGCGGCACGGTCGGCTTCGCCGAGACCAGCGTCCTGGACCCGGAGGCGGCCCGGCTCATCGGCGAGGTGCACCGGGCGGCCGAGGAGGGCAATGCGCTCGCCGCCGACAGCATGTTGCGGATCATGGTCGCGCGGCTGCTCAGCCGCCACGGCAGCGCGCTGCCCGCCCGTGCTCCCCGGTCGGCCGGCACCCGGGACGCGGAGCGGGCGCGTGCGGTGCTGGAGAGCCGTATGGCCGAGCCGCCGACACTGGAGACGTTGGCCGCCGAGCTCGGCACCAGCCCCTTCGCCCTGCTGCGTGCGTTCAAGAAGCAGTACGGGATGCCGCCGCACACCTGGCTCACCGATGCCCGGGTGCGGCGTGCGCGCCGGATGCTCGATGCGGGCATCGCGCCGGCGGACGCGGCGGCAGAGGTCGGCTTCACCGATCAGCCGCACCTCAACCGTCATTTCACCCGGATCGTGGGGGTGCCACCCGGCGCCTACCAGCGCGAACGCGCAAAAACGTACAAGACCGGTCCTGATTCGTCCGCGTAGCGTTCCGGACGTGCCAGAACAGACAGCATCCTCAGAGAGACTCGGCGAGACCGCCGACGGCGTCACCGCCGATGGCATTGCCGCCGTCGGCGAGGCGAAGCCGGACGCGGCCGTCATCCGCGACGCGCTCGGCGTCGGTATCGCGGTGGGCCTCTCCGGCTTCGCCTTCGGCGTCACCTCGGCGGGCTCCGGCCTGAGCCTGCTCCAGACCTGCGCGCTCAGCCTCCTTGTCTTCACCGGCGCCTCGCAGTTCGCGCTGGTGGGCGCCCTTGCCGCAGGCGGAAACCCGTACACCGCCGCCGCCGGTGCGTTCTTCCTCGGCGTACGCAACGCCTTCTACGGTCTGCGGCTGTCACAGCTGCTCGCCCTCCCGCGCGCCGTGCGACCGCTCGCCGCCCACTGGGTGATCGACGAGACGACCGCGGTGACGCTGCCGCAGCCCACCCGGCGGGCCGCACGGATCGGCTTCACCGTCACCGGACTCACCCTGTACGTGCTGTGGAACCTGACCACACTGCTGGGGGCGCTGGGCGCCGAGGCGCTCGGCGACACCGACACCTGGGGGCTGGACGCGGCAAGCCCCGCCGTCTTCCTCGCCCTGCTCGCTCCGATGCTGAAGAGCACCACGGAGCGCATCACGGCCGCTCTCGCCGTCCTGCTTGTCCTGGGGGCGCTGCCCATGCTGCCCGCGGGCGTACCCGTGCTGCTCGCCGCCCTCGCCGCACCTGCCGTCCTCTTCCTGATGGGACGCAGGAAGGCATCGGCCACTGAGAGACCGGCCAAGGACGCGACCACGGCGGAGGACGCCCGATGAACGTATGGACAGCGATCGCTCTCACCACCGCCGGCTGCTACCTCGCGAAGCTGCTGGGACTGCTGGTCCCCGCAGGGGCACTGGAACGCCCGCTCGTGCAGCGTCTTGCCGCGCTCCTGCCGGTGGCGCTCCTGGCGGCCCTCACAGCGCAGCAGACCTTCGGGAACGGACAGCAACTGGTGCTCGACGCCCGGGGTGCGGGGCTCGCTGCCGCCGCACTCGCCCTGGTGCTGCGCGCACCCTTCCTGGTGGTCGTGGGAGCTGCCGTCGTCGTCACGGCCGGGGTGCGTGCGCTCGGATAGACAACCTGGCCGGGCAGACAGTGCGCTCGGACAGGCAACGTGCAAGGGGCTCGGCCCACCGAGCCCCTTGCGCCGTCCGTCGCGCCCCGGTCCTCGCAGCCGCTGTGGCGCTGCCCCGCTGTTGCACGGCTCCACCCCCGGGGCCCGACGGCGCGACCACCGCATGACGACGGCGTCGGAAGCGACTGCGCCGCCCGGTCTCAGCCGATGCTGCGGCCGTGGGCCCGCAGCGTCAGCAGCGCCTTCAGCGTCACCAGGGGGCGGCCCTCCAGGGCGGTGCCCGGTGCCCACTGCCGCCAGTTCACCGGCCAGCCGCCGTCCGCCTGCTGCTCGGCCGCCAGATGGTCGAGCGAGCGTTCCAGCTCCTCGTCGGTGAACCATCTGCGGGCGAGCGATTCGGGGGTGCGGGCGTAGTCGTACGGGAAATGCTGCTCGCCCGGTGCGTAGCCGGCCGCCACCGGGTACTCCGCACGCCGCTCCGGATCCAGTACGGCCAGCCGCTGTTCCCGTACCAGCCGCCCGAGGCGGTCTGCCGCGGCCTCCGCCCGTGCCCGGTCCGGAGCACCGTCGAGGAAGGCGACCGCGGCTTCGATCTCGTACGGATGCGACTTCTCCAGCGCGTCGACCGCCGCCCAGCAGAAGTCGGTGGCCCGGAACAGCCAGGCGTGCCACACCGCGTTGCGGTGCAGCAGTCCGACGACGGGGCCGGTGGCCAGCAACTGGGCCGCAGGGTCGTCGACGATCGGGATGAACGGCGCGGCCGGATAGCCGCGCTGCGAGGGGAGGAGCGCGGGCAGTGCCCCCTCCTTGGCCGACGCATCG
Source organism: Streptomyces sp. NPDC057565 (assembly GCF_042801455.1). NCBI lineage: Bacteria > Bacillati > Actinomycetota > Actinomycetes > Kitasatosporales > Streptomycetaceae > Streptomyces > Streptomyces sp. NPDC057565. Next base: position 28,171 of record NZ_JBHVFU010000041.1, read on the forward strand.
GTCAGGAAGCGGCAGATCCGCTCCACCCGCAGGCCGCTGCAGCGCCCGATGGAGTCCAGGACACTGAGCGCATGGGCCGTGTGCAGCGGCTGGCTGACGGGGCCCCGCAGATCCGGTTCGAGTGCGTGACCGTATCCGCCGTCCTCATTGAGATATGCGGCGAGCGCGGTCTCCACCGCGTCCGCGCTCCCGCCCAGGAAGTGATGGGCGAACCGCCGCTGCTCGAGGACGCGGGCGGTGAGCCAGATGAACTGCTCGGCACGCTTGAGGGGGCTTGCTCCTGTTCCGGCCATGGACCGACCGTAGGGCGGTAAGCGCTCTCTACGAGGCGTAGCGGCCCGGCTGCACTCTCAGGAGCGGGATACTGAAGTCATGCGGTTGACGATTTTCTGGGAACGGATGGCGGACCACTTCGGTGCGGGGTACGCCGACTCCTTTGCGCGCGATCATGTGATGGCCGAGCTCGGCGGGCGTACGGTGCACCAGGCGCTGGCCGACGGCTGGGAAGCGAAGGACGTCTGGCGTGGTGTCTGCATGGCGGTCGGCATTCCCGCCGACAAACGCTGACGCCGTGCCCGCCCATCGTTGGACCTCGGCTGTTCCCGGGGTGGGCGGCCGGCTGTCGCAGCTGTAGGCGAGACTGGATGCGTGGCACCGACAGACGAGACAGCTCAGACCCAGCAGCCCCTGACCCCGCCCGTCCCGCCGGCCGCGCCACCGACGGCCCCGCCTACCGGCAGCGGGTCGGCCCGAATGCCCGCGTGGCTGCCGCGAGCCATGGTTCTCGCCCTGGCGCTCTACGCCTGCTTTCGGCTCGGCAGCTGGGCGTTCGACCAGCTCATCGGGCTGTTGATCAATATCCTGATCGCCTTCTTCCTGGCGCTCGCCATAGAGCCTGCGGTGAGCCGGATGTCGGCGCGCGGTATGCGCCGCGGTCTGGCCACCTTCCTGGTCTTCCTCGCGGTGCTGATCGCCGGCGCCGGGTTCGTCGTGCTGCTCGGCTCGATGCTCGCGGGCCAGATCGTCGAGATGGTCGATGAATTCCCCAAGTACCTCGACTCGGTGATCAACTGGATCAACCAGAATTTCCGCACCGATCTCTCCCGGGTCGAGGTTCAGGACAGCCTGCTGCACTCCGACTGGCTGCAGAAATACGTCCAGAACAGTGCGACCGGCGTGCTCGACGTCTCGACCACCGTGCTCGGCGGGCTCTTCCGGCTGCTGACGATCTTCCTGTTCTCGTTCTACTTCGCGGCCGACGGTCCCCGGCTGCGCCGCGCCCTGTGCTCCGTGCTGCCGCCCGCCAGGCAGGCCGAAGTGCTGAGGGCCTGGGAGATCGCGGTCGACAAGACCGGCGGTTATCTCTACTCGCGCGGACTGATGGCTCTCATCTCCGGGATCGCGCACTACATCCTGCTGGTGATCCTCGGTGTGCCGTACGCCCCGGCGCTCGCGGTCTGGGTCGGCCTCGTCTCGCAGTTCATTCCCACGATCGGTACGTACCTGGCAGGCGCCCTGCCGATGCTGATCGCGTTCACCGTCGACCCCTGGTACGCCCTGTGGGTGCTCGGATTCGTCGTGATCTACCAGCAGTTCGAGAACTATGTGCTGCAGCCCAAGCTCACCTCGAAGACTGTGGACATCCATCCGGCGGTCGCCTTCGGCTCGGTCATCGCCGGTACGGCTCTGATGGGCGCCGTGGGCGCGCTCATCGCGATCCCGGCCGTCGCCACGCTGCAGGCGTTCCTCGGTGCCTATGTGAAGCGCTACGACGTGACGGACGACCCACGGGTGCACGGCCGGCATCTGTGGCGGCGCGGGGAGTCGGTGCTCTCACGGCTGCGGCGCGCGACGACCGGGGCTCCGGGGAACGACGGTGACGCGGATGCCGAACGGTCGAACGTGCCGGGTCCGCGGGCCTGAATCGGCAACCGGACGGCAGGTGGTCCGGCAGGTTGTGTGGCGCGTGCGGTGCGGGAGCGTGGGTTGCGGGGGCGTTCGGGTGCGGTCGGCGGGTGGGCTCAGCGATAGCCCGTCACGTCGGCCGGCAGGCCCGCGTCCTGGACCTCGGGGACGTACCTCCAGGCGTCGGGGCGGCTGCCGTCGAGGTCGGTGAAGCCGTAGACCTGCGCCAACTGTCCGCTGGACAACGACTGTCCGCTCCAGCGTGCGACCTCCGGGTCCTGCGCGAGCGCGGCCACGGCCCGGCCGACGAATGCGGGACTCTCGGAGATGGCGAAATGCGGCGCGCGGGCGATCGCGTCGCGCCGGTTCGCCGCGGTGACGCCGTAGGCATCGAGGATGGCCTCGGAGCGCAGCCAGCCGGGCGTGAGTGACACGGCGGTCGCACCGTGCGGCTGCAGCTCGTGCGCCAGGGCGAACGCCATCCGGTTCACCGATGCCTTGGCCAGGTCGTAGAAGAAGGAGACCCGGTAGGTTGCGGCGTTGTACTCGTCGGTTCCGTCGGTCACCTCGACGACCAGACCCCCTGGTTGCTCGATGAGGAGCGGAAGCGCGTAGTGGCTGGTGATGGCGTGGGTGTCGACGGCAAGGCGCAGGGTGTGCAGGCCGGTGTCCAGGGAGGACTCCCAGACCGATGTGCCCCACTCGATCTCCGCTCCCCGGATGTCGTTCACGAGAACGTGCAGGCAGCCGTGGTCGCGCCGGATGCGCGCCACGAGTGCGCAGACCTCCGAGGGCACGAGATGGTCCACCCGCACCGGGATCCCGTGGCCGCCCGCCTCGTCCACGAGAGCCGCGGTCTCCTCGATGCTCTCCGAACGGTTCATCTCCGACCGTTGGGTCCCGGTCGTCCGCCCCGTCACGTAGACAGTCGCTCCGACCGCTCCCAGCTGAACGGCGATGCCTCGGCCCGCACCGCGCGTGGCGCCGGCGACCAGGGCCACTCCTTCTGCCGGTGATGTCCCCAATGGTCGGAATCCAGCATGAGGTCGACCACGTTTCCTTGACTCCCCAAATGCGCGATGCTAGGGCGCTACTCTGGGGGCGGGTCGGTCCGGCGTGGTGCGCTTGACACTGAAATCGAACATCCATTCTCATGGGATTCCGGCCGGGTTTTCCCGGGCCCGACCGTGGAGTTGTCCACAGGCCGGGAGGACGTCGAGGCCCATTGTCAGTGGCAGGGGTTAGCGTCTTTGACGTGAAGCGATCGACTCAAGCAAATCGGGTGGAACCCATGGCAGGAACCGACCGCGAGAAGGCGCTGGACGCCGCACTCGCACAGATTGAACGGCAATTCGGCAAGGGCGCGGTGATGCGCCTCGGTGAGCGGCCGAACGAGCCCATCGAGGTGATCCCCACCGGGTCGACCGCACTCGACGTCGCCCTCGGCGTCGGCGGACTGCCGCGCGGCCGTGTGGTGGAGGTCTACGGGCCGGAGTCCTCCGGCAAGACGACGCTGACGCTGCACGCGGTGGCGAATGCGCAGCGGCTCGGCGGCTCGGTGGCCTTCATCGACGCGGAGCACGCCCTCGACCCCGAGTACGCGAAGAAGCTCGGCGTCGACATCGACAGCCTCATCCTGTCCCAGCCGGACAACGGTGAGCAGGCGCTCGAGATCGTGGACATGCTGGTCCGCTCGGGTGCTCTCGACCTGATCGTCATCGACTCCGTCGCGGCGCTCGTGCCGCGCGCGGAGATCGAGGGTGAGATGGGTGACTCGCACGTGGGTCTGCAGGCCCGTCTGATGAGCCAGGCGCTCCGTAAGATCACCAGCGCGCTCAACCAGTCCAAGACCACCGCGATCTTCATCAACCAGCTCCGCGAGAAGATCGGTGTGATGTTCGGCTCCCCGGAGACCACGACCGGTGGCCGGGCGCTGAAGTTCTACGCATCGGTGCGCCTCGACATCCGCCGCATCGAGACGCTGAAGGACGGCACCGACGCGGTCGGCAACCGCACCCGCGTCAAGGTGGTCAAGAACAAGGTCGCGCCGCCGTTCAAGCAGGCCGAGTTCGACATCCTCTACGGTCAGGGCATCAGCCGCGAGGGCGGTCTGATCGACATGGGCGTGGAGCACGGCTTCGTGCGCAAGGCAGGCGCCTGGTACACGTACGAGGGCGACCAGCTCGGTCAGGGCAAGGAGAACGCCCGTAACTTCCTCAAGGACAACCCCGACCTCGCCAATGAGATCGAGAAGAAGATTCTCGAGAAGCTGGGTATCGGCGTCAGGCCGGAAGCGGCTCTGAGTGCCGAGCCCGGTGCGGACGCGGCGGGCGGCGCTGCGGCTCCGGCCGACGGCGCGAAGTCGGTGCCCGCTCCGGCCGGCAAGGCCAAGCCGGCCAAGGCTGCGGCGGCCAAGAGCTAGACCGTGACGCGTCGTACGGAGTGGCCGGACAGCGCCGTCGGCGCCGGTCCCGGCCCAGGAGCCGCCGGGCGCACGGACGATTCCGCGTCCGAGTCCGCATGCGGACCGGAGGCCGGTCACGGCACCGGCTCGGGCGGCGGATTCGGCGAGGGTGCGGGCCGTCGTGCCCGCTCCCGCTCCAGGAACAGCGGTTCCCCTTCCTCGTCGAGGGCCGAGAAGGGGGAGCCGCGAGACCCGGTCGAGCAGGCGCGCAATATCTGTCTGCGGCTGCTCACAGGGACTCCGCGCACCCGCAAGCAGCTTGCGGATGTGTTGCGTAAGCGGGAGATCCCGGACGAGGCAGCCGAAGAGGTGCTGTCGCGTTTCGAGGACGTCGGACTGATCGACGACGCGGCGTTCGCGGACGCCTGGGTGGAGTCCCGGCACCACGGCCGGGGGCTGGCCCGCCGCGCTCTCGTCCGGGAGCTGCGCACCAAGGGGGTGGACTCGACGGTGATCGACGAGGCCGTCGGGCAGCTCGACTCCGAGCAGGAGGAGGAGACGGCCCGCGAGCTCGTCGCGCGCAAACTCCGCTCCACTCGCGGACTGGACCGCGACAAGCGGCTGCGCCGCCTTGCGGGCATGCTCGCGCGCAAGGGGTACGGGGAGGGGATGGCCCTGCGAGTGGTGCGTCAGGCACTCGAAGCGGAGGGCGAGGACACGGAAGGCCTGGACGAGCCGTTCTGACGGCGTCCCTGTCGGTATGTGCGGGGATGTGCGCACAGGGGGCGTGCACGCAGCGGATGTACACGGCGCGGGCGTTGCGCGCAGGGGGCACGCACGGTGACGGTGTGCACGCTGAGGTTGCTGCGGGTCGGGGGAGGCGCGGAGGTCACTGTCCGGCATGTGAGGCGCGGCGAATGGTGGCGTCGAGCAGGGCCACAGCATCCGCCGCGGTGCGGCCGGGGTGTCGGTTCCAGGGGCCGATCAGGTCGGTCCAGCCCTGCGAGCGAAGCTCGGCGACGATCCAGGCGCCGGCCCGGTCCACGGTGTCGAGGGAGCCGTAGCCCAGGCGGTGTGCGGTGAGAAGGGCGCCGCAGACGCACCGGGCACCGCGGGCGTTCCGCAGCCGGTACGGGGTGTTCTGCCAGCCCCACTCGGTCAGGATCTGCCGCGCGTAGGCGAGGTGGGTGGAGGGCCGCAGTTCGGGCTGCCCGATGCGGCGCCAGCTGTGGAACCGATCGGGGAGGATTGCGCCGAGGCGCCCGGGGAGGGGGCGCTCGCGCGGGGCGGCCGGGGGCACGGAGCGGACCGAGTCGGCGATCAGCTGATGGACGGGCACGGACAGCAGATCGCGCCAGTCTGCCGGATGCCGGTCCGCCGGGTGCGGCAGGGAGCCGGGTGAGGCGGAACGCACCGGTTCGGGGATGGTGATGTCCCAGCCCGTGACGATCTGCTGCCAGGCGTCCGTGTCATGGAGGCGGGCGGCCTGACGGTCGAGCTGGTCGGGGGTGAGGGCGGCGTTCGGCATCTGCGTGGCATCTCCGTCATATCGATCCCTTGTATGAGGTGAATGTCTGCCTTGTGGTGAAGGTGCTCCACCGGGGTGAGCCATTCGGGTGCGTGCCGGGTCGGATCCCGGTCGGTTCCGGAGCGGTTCCGAGGGGAGACACGACAGCAGCTGCCGGGGGAAAACCCCCGTACGAAGACGCCGACGCGCTCCAGTGCCCAGGTATCTGTGCACAGAGCAGTGTGTGACGCATGGCAGAGAAGTCCGGTGGCACCGACATCACAGAGCTGGCCGCTCTCGGAGCGCTCGCGCAGCCGAGGCGGCAGCAGATCCTTCAACACCTCACCCTGCACGGCCCCGCGACGTCCGCGATCCTTGCCCGCGCCCTCGGGCTGAACACCGGGGCCACCAGCTACCACCTGCGTGAACTGGCCCGGTACGGCTTCGTGGAGGACGTCCCGGCCGAAGAGCCGGACGGGCGTCGGGCGAGGTGGTGGCGGGCCGTTCCCGGCGACCGACGCTTCCCGCCCCGGTCCCGCCAGAGCCCCGAGGTGCGCCTCGCCATGGACGAACTGAACCGCCACGCATACGCCGCCGACCTCGCACTCTTCGAGCAGCTTCAGCGCGACAGCGGCGAACGGGGCGAGTGGGCCGACGCGTTCCCGTACTCACGCGGCGCCATCCGGCTCACGCTCCCCGAACTCCGCGCGTTCTTCGAGGAGTACATCGCGCTCATGAACCGCTACAAGCGGTCCGACGCCGACACTCCGCCGGGCGCCCGCATCGTCCACACCCGGCTGCTCGCCTTCCCGGCCCCGCCCTCGGCCGCCGACCACGACACGAGAGAGACGGACGCATCATGATGCTGCGCTACGCCCTGCAGACGATCCGAGACCGAAAGGGCGGGTTCCTCGGCACCCTGCTGGCTCTGATGTGCGCCGCTGCCCTTGTCACCGCCTGCGGCACGCTCCTGGAGACCGGCCTGCGCGGACGGATCGAGACCGAGCGCTATGCCGCGGCTCCCCTCATCGTCTCCGCCGACCAGAATGTCCACCGGACCACCGTCAAGCACAAGGGCAACGGGAAGACGAAGGTCAAGCACAAGGCGAAACCCGTGGCTGAGCGCGCCTGGCTCCCCGCAGCCACCGCGGACCGGATCCGGAACGTGGACGGTGTACGCGAGGTGGTCCCCGAACTCACCTTCCTCGCCGTGCCCGTTGCCCGGTCCACCGGCAAGCCCGCCACATCCTCCACGCCCTCGTACGGACACTCCTGGGCCTCCGCCTCCCTCACTCCCTTCGCTCTCACCGCGGGCCGTCCCCCCGTCTCCGCCGACGACGTGGTGATCGACCGGAGTCTCGCCGAGCGGACCGGCCTGAAGCCCGGAGACCGGCTCACCGTGCAGTCCACCGGCGCTCCCCGCCCGTACCGCATCAGCGGTGTCGCGGCCCCGGCCCACCGCGGCGACCTCCGGCAGCAGACCTCCCTTTTCTTCTCCGGTGCCGAGGCCGCCCGCCTCTCCGCCCGTCCCGGCCAGGTCACCGCCATCGGTGTGGTGCCCGCGCCGGGCACGGACCTCGACCGGCTGAAGCGGCAGGTGGAGCAGGCGCTCGGTGGCACCACCGCGCAGGTCTCCACAGGAGATGACCGCGGCCCCGTCGAGTTCCTGGATGCCGCGGGCGCCAGGATCAAGCTCGTTTCCATGGGCGGTGCGATGGGTGGCACCTCACTCCTCGTCGCGATCCTCGTGGTTGTCGGCACCTTTGCGCTCTCCATCCAGCAGCGCCACCGTGAACTGGCCCTGCTGCGCGCCGTCGCCGCCACACCGCGCCAGGTCCGCCGTCTTCTCGGGCGTGAGGCGCTGCTCGTCGGGGCCGTGGCCGGCGTGCTGGGCTCGCTCGCCGGACTGCCGCTCGCCGGCTGGCTCCACAGTCGATTCATCGACATGGGCGCGATCCCACCGTCGCTGGAACGCACCGCGGGCATCTTCCCGGTCTTCGCCGCCCTCGCCGTCACCCTCCTCGGCGCCTGGGCAGCCGCCAGGATCTCCGGCCGCAGGATCGCCCGTATCCGCCCTGCCGAGGCCATGGCCGAGTCCACGGTCGAGCGCGAGCGGCCGGCCGCGGTCCGGATCGCCGCAGGTCTGGTGCTGCTCGCGGGCGGCGGAGCGCTCGTCGCCGTACTCGGCAGCCTGCGCACCGAGGCGGCCTCGACCCCCGTCACCTTCCTGGCCGTCGTGGTACTGGCCACGGCCGTGTCGCTGCTCGGACCGCTTCTTGTCAAGGTGGCGGCGGCACTGTTCGCAGGCCCGCTCCGGCCTGCCGGTTCCGGGGGCACGCTGGCCACCGCGAACATCCGTGGAAACTCCACCCGGATGGCCGCCGTCGTCACCCCGCTCACTCTTCTCATCGCGATGACCTGCACGGTTCTCTTCGTCCAGCCGACCCTCGGTGACGCCGCCCGCGCCCAGTCCCGTGAAGGAACCCGTGCCACTTGGGTCCTCTCCTCCCAGGGGCCCGGAGTCCCGTCCGCCGCCGCCGAGACCGTGCGCAGGACGCAGGGCGTGACGGCCGTCACCGAGGTCGTACGGACCACGGTCAGGGTCGGCCTCGAGAAGTTCACGGCTCAGGGCGTCACCCAGGCCGGCCTCTCCCGCACCTGGGACCCCGAGGTGACCAGCGGCTCGCTCGCCGGTTTCGCCGCCCGTCCCGACACCGCCGCGATCAGTGAACTCGCCGCCGAACAGTTGGGGCTGCACGCCGGCAGCGAGCTGACAGTGCACCTCGGCGACGGCACACCCACCACCCTCACCGTCGCCGCGGTCTACACTCGCGGCCTCGGTTTCGGTGATCTGACCCTGCCCCACGATCTGGTCGCCCGTCACATGGACAACCCCCTCGCCGCCACGGTCCTGGTCGCCGGAGAGAGCGACCGCAGTCGGCTCGCCGCCGCACTGCAGAAGTTCCCCGGCATCGCCGTGCTCGCCCCTGCCACCGCCGACCGGCTCCGGGCGGACCGACAGCAGCAGAACGCAGAGGTCAACTATCTGGCCATGGGCCTGGTCCTCGCCTTCACCGCGATCGCGGTCGTCAACACCCTCGCCATGTCGGCGTCCGAGCGGATCCGGGAGTTCGCCATGCTCCGGCTGGCCGGTGCCACTCGACGCCAGGTTCTGCGGATGCTCCGTATCGAAGCCCTGTCGCTTCTGCTGATCGCCGCCGTCGTCGGCACCGGCATCGCCCTCGCCGTGCTGACCGCCTTCAGCATCGGCATGACCGGCAGCGCGGCGCCCAGCGTCCTGCCGTCGGTGTACGTGACGGTGGTGGGCGCAGCCGCACTGCTGGCACTCGTCGCGTCGACGCTGCCCGGCCGGCTGGCACTCAAGGTCAGCCCGGTGGAGGTGGCGACGTCCAGGCAGTGACACCGCCGGCCGGTGGCGGGCGGCACAGCGCAGGGCGCAGCGCGGCCGGGACAGCCACCGGTCAGGCGCCGACCGGCAGGCCCGCCGCCCGCCAGGCCTGGAACCCGCCGATCAGATCCGTCGCCCGGTGCAGCCCCAGCTGCCTCAGGGACGCGACCGCGAGACTCGACGCGTACCCCTCGTTGCAGACCACCACCACCTGCAGATCGTGGCTGACCGCCTCCGGCGCGCGATGGCTGCCCTGCGGGTCGAGCCGCCACTCCAGCTCATTGCGCTCGACGACCAGTGCCCCCGGAATCAGCCCGTCCCGCTCGCGCAGCGCCGCGTAGCGGATGTCCACCAGCAGGGCGCCGTCCGCTGCGGCGGCGATCGCCTCGTGCGGGCCGATGCGGTCGTACCCGGCCCGGACCCGCTCCAGCAGTTCGTCGATCCCCACCCGCGCCGCACCGTTGTTGTGCCCGTCACTCACTGCCAGTCCTCCGGGCGTTCGATGTGCTCGAGACGGAGTAGCGCACCGGTACGGCTGTAGCGCCTGATCTGCGGCAGCGGCGGATAGTACGCGTGCACCGAGATCGCGTGCTCGGTGCCGGATTCGTTCAGCACCTCGTGCACATGGTGCCGGCCGAACGCCCTGCCCCGGCCGGCCGTCAACTGCCGGGACCGGTCGACACCTTCGGCCAGTTCGAGGGTTCTCCAGCCGTCGGCGGGCAGCCTGGCCGCGAGCGAATGCTCCCTGAGCGTGCCGGCCGCGGTGGTGAAGGCGCCGATCGAGTCGGCGTGGTCGTGCCAGCCGGTGCCGGTGCGTGGCGGCCAGCCGATCAGCCAGGCCTCGCTGCCGCCGGGTCCGTCGAGCCGGATCCAGGTACGGCCCTCGGGGTCGAGGGGGAGCGAGGCGATCAGACCGGCGTCCGCTGCCGTACGACGGACGAAGTCGAGCAGTTCCGCCGCCGTGGGACCGGCACCGGAGTCCGGGCCGGCAGAAGGCGTGCGTACAGAAGGTGGGGGAGAGGCAGACACAGTGACCGTCCTGAGAGTTCGCGCGTGATGCCCGGCGTGCGACGGAGCGCGCGCCGCGGCAGGGAGAGGCGATTCAGCAGGACGGGCGACACACGCAGCCCGCATAGCGGACGAGGTCCATATGGACCCTCCGCCACAGGCGCACATCGGTGTCGGTCACATTTCGGAGTACACCATGTGCTGCCCGTGGGGGTCAATTGATGTCCGCGGTCCGGTCGGAGCGTACGGAGGCACGTGGCGCACCGCCGCGCACCGCGTCCGCAGCCTCGAAAATTTCCGCGGGCCGGACCCCGCCGAACGATGCCACCAGATGCCCGTCCGGCCTGACCAGCAGCACGGTATGGGCCGTGGCACCCGGGTAGGCCTCGGTCACCAGCAGTTCCCCCCTCATCGGCAGGGCGTCGACCGTTTCGACGAGCCGGGGCATCACGCCCGCGGTCAACCAGTGGCGCCGGTCCCACACCCCGGTTCCCGGAGCGACCAGCACGACCAGCAGACGGCCCCGCCCCAGCCGCTCGCGCAGCCGTACGGTCGTGCCGTCGGGCGCCGTCACCCGTACATCGTCGACCGGCGCGCCCGGGGGCGTACTCACCGATGTGTGCGCCTCCGCGTACGCAGGCGCAAGGGGGGAGTGCGAGTACGAAGGGGGCGCACCCAGTGGGCCGCACCCCAGGTGACCGTCGGCCAGCAGTGAATCGTGCCCCCGTGCGCTCCCTGGGACGATGGTCCGCAGTCCTCCGCCGCCGCGCAGTATCGGCAGCGACTGGTCCGCCGCGCGCAGCCGGGAGGCGACCGCGGCCCGGCGCTCCGCCTGGTAGCTGTCGAGCAGCACGTCGGAAGCGCCGTGATGCCAGGCCTGCGCCAGCTTCCAGGCCAGGTTCTCGGCGTCCCGCAGCCCTTCGTCGAGCCCCTGCGTACCGAGTGCACCGAGGAGATGGGCGGCGTCCCCGGCAAGGAACGCCCGCTGGACCCGCCATCGCCGGGCCAGCCGGTGATGCAGCGTGTACACGCCCGTGTCCAGCAGTTCGTACGGCGGGGCATCGCCGCCGCACCAGCCCACGAGAGTATCCCGCACCTGGGTGATCAGGGCGTCGGGGGTGACGAGCTCGCCGCGTGGCGGGAGCAGCCAGTCCAGCCGCCACGCACTGTCCGGCAGCGGGCGCGCGGTGACCTCGGCGCCCCCGGTGCGCCACGGTGGCAGCCGGTGCAGCACGGCCTCGCCGGGCCAGGGCAGATCGGTGCGCAGCGCGGCGACGGCGTGTCGCTCCACCGCTGTGCGCCCCGGGAACCTGATGTCCAGGAGCTTGCGGACGGTGGATCTGGCGCCGTCGCAGCCGACCAGGTAACTCCCGCGCCACCAGGTCGAATCGGGTTCCCTGGTGTGCACCGTGACCCCGGCCGGATCCTGCTCAAGGGTGTCGATCCGGCTGGGCGGCGCCATGTGCACCAGCTCCTGCCCGGCGACTGCGGCCCGCAGCCCGCGCATCAGGGCGTGCTGGGGCAGATGGAGTGGGGCCGGGAGCGGATCACCGTGCGGGGAGTCCGCGCCGAGGCGCAGTTCGCGTACCAGCCGCTTGCGGCGCATGGAGCGCCAGCCCGTCCAGTGGGCGCCCTCGTCCCGGAGCGCCTTGCACCCGAGCCGCTCCACCAGGGCCGCGGTGTCCTCGCGCAGCACCACCGTCCGGGCGGGACGGGTCTCGTCCCTCCCCGGATCCTCGTCGAGGACGAGGGAGGGAACGCCCTGCGCGGCGAGGGCGAGCGACAGCGTCAGGCCGACGGGCCCGGCGCCGACGACGATCACCGGGTCCACGGCGCGACTCCCTGGGCCCGTGCGGTCGGAGGAGTGGAAGCGGAAGTGGGGGCTCGGTCGGCGATCACAGAACGTATGCAACCCACTGCCGGTGCTTGCGTCAAGTGACACCCGAGCGCGGCGAAGGGCGCCGGTGCATACACCGGCGCCCTTCCGCAGCCATTGCCGACGAACCGTCAGACGGCGCTTCCGCCATCGACTTTGAGCGCCGGCGCGCCGATGGTCTCCAGTTCGCCGCCGGGTGCGGCACCGACCACGGCGCCCGTGCTCTTCTTCCCGCGCCGCAGCCGGCCCTCCAGCCAGCCCGCGAACGAGGTGAGCGCGAAGTTCACCACGATGTACAGCACGGCGACGATCGTGAAGCACGCGATGGTGTTCGCGCCGTAGTTCGCGCTCATCGGGCGGACCGATGCCAGCAGCTCGGGGAAGGTCAGCACCGCACCACCGAGCGCGGTGTCCTTCACGATCACGACGAGCTGACTGACGATAGCGGGCAGCATCGCGGTCACCGCCTGCGGCAGCAGCACGTACACCATGATCTGGCCCTTGCGCATGCCGATCGCCTTGGCCGCGTCCGTCTGGCCCTGGGGAAGGGAGTGGATACCGGCCCGCACGATCTCGGCGAGCACCGAGGCGTTGTAGAGGACCAGGCCGGTCACCACGGCGTACAGCGGGCGCACATCGGTGCTGATGTTTGTGTACTCAGAGTACGCCGCGTTCGCGGTGATCATCAGAATCAGCACCGGGATGGCGCGGAAGAACTCCACGACCACGCCGGCCGGCATCCGTACCCATCGGTGTTCCGAGAGCCTGCCGATCCCGAACAGGGCGCCGAGCGGCAGTGCGATGATCAGGGCGAAGAACGCCGCCTTGAGCGTGTTCTGCAGGCCCGGCCAGAGGTACGTCTCCCAGGGCTGGGAGCTGGTGAAGAAGGGCTTCCACTTGATCCAGTCGAGCTGGTGCTTGGCAGCGAGGCTGTCGTACACCCACCACACCGCGGCTGCGGCGCACAGGACGAACAGCGCCGTGTACAGGACGTTGCGCTGCTTGGCGCGCGGCCCCTGGGCGTCATAGAGGACGGAAGTCATCGCTTCACCGCCACCTTCTTGCTCACCCAGCCGAGGATCAGGCCGGTCGGGAGGGTCAGAACGATGAAGCCGAACGCGAAGACCGCGGAGATCAGGATCAGCTGGGCCTCGGCCTCGATCATGCCCTTCATCAGGTACGAGGCTTCGGCGACCCCGATCGCGGAGGCGACCGTGGTGTTCTTCGTCAGCGCGATCAGCACGTTGGACAGCGGGTTGACGACCGAGCGGAAGGCCTGCGGGAGGATGATCAGCCGCAGCACCTGGGTGAAGCTCAGTCCGAGGGCGCGCGCTGCCTCCGCCTGGCCGACCGGCACGGTGTTGATGCCCGACCGGAGCGCCTCACAGACGAACGCGGAGGTGTAGACGACCAGCGCGAGCACCGCGAGCCGGAAGTTGATGTCCTTGAAATCGCTGGCTCCGAGGCTGATGGTGAGCGTCTGGAAGAGGCCCAGCGACGAGAAGACGATGATGACGGTCAGAGGGATGTTCCGGATGACGTTCACATAGGCGGTGGCGAAACCGCGCATCAGCGGGACCGGGCTGACCTTCATGCCGGCCAGCAGCGTTCCCCATATGAGGGAGCCGAGGGCCGAGTAGACGGTGAGTTGCACCGTCACCCAGAAGGCCCCCAACAGGTCGTAACCTTCAAGAAAGTCGAACACGATCTCCCGCGCTTCCGCGTGTAGGAGGGCATGGCGCGCCGCCGTTCACGGACGGCGCGCCGGGTCAGCCCTGCTTCACTTGACGATGTTGCCGATCTTCGGGGCCTGCTCGTTCTTGTAGTTCGCCGGACCGAAGTTGGCCTTCACCGCCTTGTCCCAGGAACCGTCCGAGACCATCTTGGTGAGCGCGTCGTTGATCTTCTTCTTGAGGTCGGCGTCGCCCTTCTTCAGGCCGATGCCGTAGTTCTCGTTGCTCATCTTGAAGCCGGCCAGCTTGAACTTCCCCTGGAAGTCCTTCTGCGAGGCGAAACCGGCCAGGATGCTGTCGTCGGTGGTCAGTGCGTCGACAGCCTTGTTCTCCAGGCCGGTGAGGCACTCGGAGTAGCCGCCGTACTCCTGCAGCTGGGCCTTCGGCGCCAGCTTGTCCTTGACATTCTGCGCCGAGGTCGAGCCGGTCACCGAGCACAGCTTCTTGCTGTTCAGGTCGGCCGGGGACTTGATCGAGTCGTCGTCGGCACGGACGAGGATGTCCTGGTGCGCCAGCAGGTACGGACCGGCGAAGTCGACCTTCTGCAGACGCTCGTCGTTGATCGAGTAGGAGGCGGCGATGAACTTGACGTCCCCGCGCTCGATCGCCGTCTCGCGGTCGGCGCTCTTGGTCTCCTTGAAGGTGATGTCCTTGGCGTCGTAGCCGAGTTCCTTGGCGACGTACGTGGCGACATCGACGTCGAAACCGGTGTACTTGCCGTCGGGCGTCTTCAGACCGATACCGGGCTGGTCGATCTTGATGCCGATGGTGATCTTCTTGCCGCCGCCGGCCGAGTCGCCGCCCTTGTCGTCGGAGGAGCCACAGGCGGTGGCGGTGAGGGCGAGCGCGAGCACGGCGGCCGATGCGGCGGTGACCTTACGAAGCTGCATGGTGAACTTCCCTAGTGTTGACGCGATGACGCGATGTGAGTGAACAGCTGATCCGGAAATCAGTGGTGCAGGATCTTCGAAAGGAAGTCCTTGGCCCGGTCACTGCGCGGGTTGCTGAAGAACTGGTCGGGCGACGCCTCTTCGACGATCTTCCCGTCCGCCATGAAGACGACACGGTTTGCCGCCGAGCGTGCGAAGCCCATTTCGTGGGTGACGACGACCATGGTCATGCCGTCCCGGGCGAGCTGCTGCATGACTTCCAGCACCTCATTGATCATCTCCGGGTCGAGCGCGGACGTCGGCTCGTCGAAGAGCATGACCTTGGGGTCCATCGCCAACGCCCTTGCGATGGCCACACGTTGCTGCTGGCCTCCGGAGAGCTGCGAGGGGTACTTGTCGGCCTGCGTCGCCACGCCCACCCGGTCGAGCAGCGAACGCGCCTTCTCCTCGGCAGCCGTCTTGTCCGCCTTGCGGACCTTGAGCTGCCCCAGCATCACGTTTTCGAGCACCGTCTTGTGCGCGAAGAGATTGAACGACTGGAAGACCATGCCGACATCGGCACGCAGCCTGGCCAGCTCCTTGCCCTCCTGGGGCAACGGCTTGCCGTCGATCGATATCGCGCCCGAGTCGATCGTCTCCAAGCGGTTGATCGTGCGGCACAGCGTGGACTTTCCGGACCCGGAAGGTCCGATCACAACCACGACCTCGCCCCGTGCGATGGTCAGGTCGATGTCCTGGAGCACATGCAGCGCGCCGAAGTGCTTGTTGACGTTGCTCAGTACGACAAGGTCGTTCGCCGCGGGCACGGCATCCTCGGCGGCCTTGGTCACTGAAACTCCGCTCATCGGCTTTTTGCTCCGTCCTCCTCGGTTGGGAAGGACCTTAGTGACGCAGTGCGACCACCGTCATCACATCTGAGCGGAAATTGAGCATAACGATCCGGCGGCAACCGGACACTCCGCGTGAACGGGACGACGGGAGAGGTACCGGGGGCGTACCGGGTGCATAACGGAAACCCCGATGTAATAGGTGGGCCCTTGACTGGCGTACCGGTCATCGGAGTGGATGCCCTGGTACGTGATGACGTGAAACACCTCGGTACGGGGAAGTACCGGGAAGATGGACAGTCACCGGGGAGTGCGGGAAGTCTGCACCACGATGCGAAAGCGGAGAGGAAGGAGGGCCATGAGGCTGCTGCTCGTCGAGGACGACAACCACGTGGCGGCCGCCCTGTCCGCGGTGCTCGCCCGGCACGGCATCCAGGTCGTGCACGCGCGCAGCGGCGAGGAGGCCCTGAAGGCCCTGCTGCCGGCGGAGGCAGAGCCCTTCGGCGTCGTACTCCTCGACCTCGGACTGCCCGACCAGGACGGTTACGAGGTCTGCGGGAAGATCCGCAAGCGCTGTTCCATCCCCGTGATCATGGTGACCGCGCGGGCCGATGTCCGGTCGCGGATCCACGGCCTCAACCTCGGAGCGGACGACTACGTCGTCAAGCCGTACGACACCGGTGAACTCCTCGCCCGTATCCATGCGGTCAGCAGGCGAAAGTCAGCCGGGGAGGACACGGTGCAGACGCCCGTCGCCGCCCTGCGCCTCGGTCATGTCCACATTGAGCTGCCGACCCGCAGGGTCAGTGTCGACGGCGCCGAAGTCCAGCTCACCCGCAAGGAGTTCGATCTGCTCGCGCTCCTCGCCCAGCGCCCCGGCGTGGTGTTCCGCCGGGAGCAGATCATCAGCGAGGTGTGGCGCACGAGTTGGGAGGGAACAGGGCGCACGCTCGAAGTGCATGTCGCGTCCCTGCGTTCCAAGCTGCGGCTGCCCGCACTGATCGAGACCGTGCGCGGGGTCGGCTACCGGCTCGTCGCCCCGTCCGCGTAAAGGCGTACGTCCCCGGTGCGTACCCGTCTTCTCCCTCTGCTCATCGTCCTCATGGCGGCCGTGCTGCTCGCGCTCGGCTTTCCGCTGGCTGTGAGCGTGGCCGCCGCCCAGCAGCAGAGCGTGGTGATCGACCGCATCGACGACACGGCGCGCTTCGCCGCACTGGCCCAGTTCGTCACGGAACCGACCGGCAGCAACGACGAACGGCGCCGCGTGCTCCAGGCGGAGCTGGAGATGTACGACTCGGTGTACGGAATCCGGGCCGGCGTCTTCTACCGCGACGACACCGCCATGGCGAAGGCACCGGCCGACTGGCGGCTCCCTTTCCAGGGGGCGGGCCGCGAGGCGTTCAGGGAGGCGCTCCTCGGGCGCCGCAGTCATGATCCGCCGCAGGTCTGGCCCTGGCAGAGCGGCCGGGTCGTCGTCGCCTCGCCCGTCGTACGGGACGGCGATGTGGTCGCCGTCGTCGTCCTCGACTCGCCCACCGGCGAGATGCGCACCCGCACGCTGCGCGGCTGGCTGCTGATCGCGGTGGGCGAGGTGGTCGCCATGCTGGTGGCCGTCGGCGCCGCTATCCGGCTCACCGGCTGGGTCCTGCTGCCCGTCCAGACCCTGGACGCGGCGACCCACGACATCGCCAGCGGCCGGATGCGGTCCAGGGTGGCGGCATCGGGAGGGCCGCCCGAACTCAGACGCCTGGCCCGTTCGTTCAACGAGATGGCCGACAACGTCGAGGAAGTGCTGGAGCAGCAGCGCGCTTTCGTCGCCGACGCCTCGCACCAACTGCGCAACCCGCTCGCCGCGCTGCTGCTGCGCATCGAGCTCCTCGCCCTCGAACTCCCCGAGGGGAACGAGGAGATCGCCTCCGTCCGCACGGAGGGAAAGCGCCTCGGGCAGGTCCTGGACGACCTGCTGGACCTGGCGCTGGCCGAGCACGCCGCGGCCGACCTCCAGCTCACCGACATAGGCGCGCTCACCGCGGAACGGGTGGCTTCCTGGCGCCCGTTCGCGGAGGAGAACGGTGTACGGCTGACGGCGGACGGGGCGTCCGCCGTGACAGCCTGGGCGGACCCCATCGCGCTGTCCAGTGCCCTCGACGCCGTCATCGACAACGCGTGCAAGTTCACCCCCGCCGGTGAAGAGGTCCGTGTCACCGTCGCGGCCGACCGCGACACCGTCACCGTGGCGGTCGCCGACCGCGGCCCGGGGCTGACCGATGAGGAGCTGGAGCGGATCGGCGACCGCTTCTGGCGCAGCGCCCAGCACCAGAACGTGCAGGGGTCCGGTCTCGGGCTCTCCATTTCCCACGCACTGCTCGCCGCGGGCGGCGGCTCTCTCTCCTATACCCCGCACGAGCCGCACGGACTGCGGGTGACGGTGGCGGTTCCGCGCAACGGTCCGAGCGACTGACTCCTGTACCGGGTGCCGCGACGGCGCTTCCCGACGGAGTGCGTCAGGGCTTGACCGACCGGTAGTAGCGTCTGGCCCCGTCGTGCAGCTCCAGCGGATCGGTGTAGATCGCCGTCCGCAGATCCACCAGCTGCGCCGCATGCACCTCGCTTCCGATGCGGTCCCGGCTGTCGATCACCGTCCGGGTGAACGCCTCGGTCATCGCCGGATCCGTGCGGTCCGTGGTGACCAGCACGTTGGCGACGGCCACCGTCGTGATGGCCGATCCCTGCTGGGCGCTGCGGTACGCGTCGGCAGGCATCACGGCCGAGCGGTAGTAGCGGGTGGGGCCGCCACCGGCCCGCAGCCGCTTGATCAGCGATGCCTCCAGGGGCACCAGTCTGATCGGGAAGCGGTCCGACAGCTCCTGCACAGCAGTGGTCGGCAGCCCGCCGGACCAGAAGAAGGCGTCGAGAAGGCCGTTCTGCAACTGCGTCGGCATCGTGTCGATCCCGGCCGGGACCGGAGTGATGCCGTGCGTCGGATCAAGACCCGCGGCGGTCATCAGCCGGTCGGCGACCAACCGCACGCCCGAACCCTTCTGCCCCACCCCGATCCGCTTGCCGGCGAGATCCGAGACGGTCTGCACGTCCGAGTCCTGGGGCACCACCAGCTGGATGTAGTCGTCGTACAGCCGGACACAGCCGCGCAGCCGGTCGGCCCCTGCCTTGCCGTCCCGTAGATATGTGGCGAGGGCATCGGTCGTGGCGATGGTGAAGTCGGCCTTCCCGGTCGCCACCCGCTCGATGTTCTGCTGGGAGCCCTCGCTGGTCTGCAGCTGTATCGAGACCATGGGCAGGTCCTTGGCGAGCGCTCCCCTGAGCCGCTCGCCGTAGCGGTGGTAGACCCCGCTGCGCACCCCTGTGCTGAAGGTCAGCGATCCGCTCGGCGGCGGATCCCCGAGCGGCAGTACCCACCACAGCAGCAGCCCGAGAACGACGGCGACGACGGCGCCCCCCTGAAGAGTGCGTCGGCGGCCGATACGGGACAGTGCCTGGAGCATGGCGCGATCCTGCCAGCTCACTCCTCGTGATGGCCAGGGCCGGTCCTGTGGAAGAGGGGCCCGGGGTGCCCGTACGACCTCGTACCCTGGTGGACGAGATGAGCGAGGTAGAGGGTTTGAAAACGTACGAGGTGCGCACCTACGGGTGCCAGATGAACGTCCACGACTCCGAGCGGCTGTCGGGGCTGCTGGAGGGCGCGGGGTACGTACGTGCGCCCGAGGGCGCCGACGGTGACGCCGATGTCGTCGTCTTCAACACCTGCGCGGTGCGGGAGAACGCGGACAACAAGCTCTACGGCAATCTCGGCCGGCTTGCCCCGATGAAGACGAAGCGGCCCGGGATGCAGATCGCGGTCGGCGGCTGTCTGGCGCAGAAGGACCGCGACACGATCGTCCAGCGGGCCCCATGGGTCGACGTCGTCTTCGGAACGCACAACATCGGCAAGCTGCCGGTACTTCTGGAGCGCGCCCGTATCCAGGAGGAGGCGCAGATCGAGATCGCCGAATCCCTGGAGGCGTTCCCCTCCACCCTCCCCACCCGCCGCGAGTCCGCCTACGCCGCGTGGGTCTCCATCTCCGTCGGCTGCAACAACACCTGCACCTTCTGCATCGTCCCGGCGCTGCGCGGCAAGGAGAAGGACCGTCGCACCGGCGACATCCTGGCCGAGATCGAGGCACTGGTCGCCGAGGGAGTCTCCGAGATCACCCTGCTCGGCCAGAACGTGAACGCGTACGGCTCCGACATCGGCGACCGCGAGGCCTTCTCCAAGCTGCTGCGCGCCTGCGGGAAGATCGAGGGCCTGGAGCGGGTCCGCTTCACTTCGCCGCACCCCCGCGACTTCACCGACGACGTGATCGCGGCGATGGCCGAGACACCGAACGTCATGCCGCAGCTGCACATGCCGATGCAGTCGGGTTCGGACACGATCCTCAAGGCGATGCGGCGCTCGTACCGGCAGGAGCGGTTCCTCGGCATCATCGAGAAGGTACGCGCCGCGATGCCGGACGCGGCTATCTCCACCGACATCATCGTGGGCTTCCCCGGCGAGACGGAGGAGGACTTCGAGCAGACCATGCACGCGGTCCGTCAGGCGCGCTTCGCCAACGCCTTCACCTTCCAGTACTCCAAGCGGCCCGGAACCCCGGCTGCCGACATGGAGGGGCAGATCCCGAAGGAGGTCGTCCAGGAGCGGTACATGCGCCTGTCCGCCCTCCAGGAGGAGATCTCCTGGGACGAGAACAAGAAGCAGGTCGGCCGCACCCTGGAGATCATGGTCGCCGAGGGCGAGGGCCGTAAGGACGGCGCCACACACCGTCTCTCCGGCCGTGCTCCCGACAACCGTCTGGTCCACTTCACGAAGCCGGAGGAGGACGTGCGCCCCGGCGATGTGGTGACGGTCGAGATCACCTACGCCGCCCCGCACCACCTGCTCGCCGAGGGCGCGCCGCTCGGCGTGAGGCGGACCCGGTCCGGGGACGCCTGGGAGAGGCGCACCGTCGCCGAGGCCGCCAAGCCGGCCGGAGTGATGCTGGGGCTGCCCGGCATCGGCGCCCCGGCGCCGCTGCCGCCCGCGGCGGCTCCCGGCTGCGGGTGCGACTGACCTCGCAGGAAAAGGCGGCATGAACCCGCGGCCGGTACGCCGGGTCGCGGACCTGTGGCCGGAGGGGACGGGGAAACAGGCGGAATCGGCTGACGCAGTACGCTCCCAGCATGCTTGTCGCCGCAGCTGTCTGCCCCTGTCCGCCCGTGCTGGTACCCGAGGTCGCCGCCGGAGCCGCGCCCGAGCTCCGAGCCGCGAGGACCGCGTGCATCGACGCCCTCGGCGTGCTCGCCGCGGCCCGTCCCGACCTGCTGATCGTGGTCGGGCCCGCGGATCCCGATGGCCGGGGGTCGCATCCCGAGGGGGCCCCGGGCTCCTTCAAGGGCTTCGGCGTCGATCTCGACGTCCGGCTCGGGCTCGGGGGAGCCCCCGGGGCTACGGCGGAGCGCTCGCTTCCGCCGTCCCTCTCCGTCGGCGCCTGGCTCCTTGCCCGTGCGAAGTGGGCGGACGCGCCGATCGAGGGTCTCGGCGTGGGGGAGACTCTCGAAGCCGGGCTCTGCGCGAGCACCGGACGGGAGCTGGCGGCCAGGGCCCGCCGCGTGGCCATGCTGGTGATGGGCGACGGCAGCGCCTGCCGCACAGTCAAGGCCCCCGGCTATCTGGACGAGCGCGCCCTCTCGTTCGACACGGAGGTGGCACGGGCCCTGGGCGCCGCGGACCTCGCCGTGCTGCGTGCGCTGGACGAGTCGCTGGCGTGCGAACTGAAGGTGGCGGGCCGGGCGCCGTGGCAGGTGCTGGCGGGTGCGGCGGAAGGAGCCGGGCTGAGCGGGCGGCTGCTTTACGAGGACGCTCCGTACGGCGTCGGATACATGGTCGCCACCTGGTCCTGAGACCGGACCTGGTTGGTTTCGGACCGGTCCGGAGAGTCTCCGGGCGGCGCAGCACGTGACGGCCGTGGAGCGAAGCCGCTCCACGGCCGTCCACCGTGATCAGGTCGAGGTGCCGAGGTCAGGAAGCCGGCGGCGGCGTACCGCCCTCGCCCATGTGGGACAGACGGTCAATCGCATCCTTGGCCTTCTGCGAGCCGGACTCGATCTTGTCGCTGTACTTGCCTTTTGTCTTTTGATCGACCGTCCGTGCGGCCTTGTCGATCCCATGGTCGATCTTGTCCCCGTGCTGCTGCGCGAGGCCGCCGACCTTGTCCTTCGCCGGACTCAGCTTGGCCTTCAGACTGTCCATGAAGCCCATCGGACACCTTCCCTGCTGGGGGACTACGTGTGGGCGTTCTCTCCGGTCCCGTTGTCCACCGCTTCGTCGGCCGACTGCTGCTTCGGGATCTCCACGCCCTCGGAGGACTCCGACCCGGTGGACCTCACCGACTCGCCCACCGTCGCGCCGGACGAGGCCGACGCGGCGACCTGGGAAGCCTCGTCCGTCGGCGGGCCGGCGGCTTCCTCGGCCGACGCCTCGACCGCTCCGGAGGAGGGACGGCGGAACCATGAAAAAACGCCCATATTTGCTCCATATTTTACTCGTGCGATCGAAATTCCGCGCCGCCCGGAGCGTCTCCTTGTGTCACTCGGGCTCTCGTTCGCCGGCCCTCGTCGAGCCTTCGGTCGTCCGACCACCTGCCGGACGGGGGGCCGGTCCGAACCGGCGCGCGAAACCTCGGAACAGCAAACGACCCCGGCTTCGTGCCGTCACGTAACTCGTTCGGGGAGAGGCCTGGAGATTTGCGAGACTGGGGCGGTGAGTAGTCCATCTCCCGCACCGCGGGTCATCGCCGTCGTCGGTCCCACTGCAGCCGGAAAGTCCGATCTGGGGGTATTCCTGGCCCAGCAGCTCGGTGGCGAAGTGATCAATGCCGACTCCATGCAGCTCTACCGGGGGATGGATATCGGCACCGCGAAGCTGACACTCGCCGAGCGCGGATCCGTACCCCACCGTCTGCTGGACATCTGGGACGTGACCGAGACGGCCAGCGTCGCCGAGTACCAGCGGCTGGCCCGCGCCGAGATCGACCGGCTGCTCGCCGAGGGCCGGACCCCGGTTCTGGTCGGCGGCTCCGGGCTGTACGTGAAGGGTGCGATCGACGCACTGGAATTCCCCGGCACGGACCCCGGTGTGCGCGCCAGACTGGAACAGGAACTGGCGGATCACGGCTCAGGGGCACTGCACGGCAGGCTCGCCGCCGCGGACCCCGAGGCGGGTCGCGCCATCCTGCCGAGCAACGGCCGCCGCATCGTCCGGGCCCTCGAAGTCATCGAGATCACCGGCAAGCCCTTCACGGCCAACCTTCCGGGTCACGAAGCGGTCTACGACGCGGTCCAGATCGGTGTCGACGTGGCCCGCCCCGAACTCGACGAACGCATCGCCGTCCGGGTCGACCGGATGTGGGAGGCAGGACTCGTGGACGAGGTGCGGACTCTGGAGGCCCGCGGTCTGCGTGAGGGGCGCACCGCCTCCCGTGCGCTCGGCTATCAGCAGGTGCTTGCCGCACTGGCCAACGAGTGCACGGAGGGCGAGGCACGCGCCGAGACGGTTCGCGCCACCAAACGCTTCGCGCGGCGTCAGGACTCCTGGTTCCGCCGCGACCCCCGCGTCCGGTGGCTGAGCGGCGCTGCGGAGCACCGCGGGGAACTCCCGCAGCAGGCGCTGGCGTTGGTCGAACGGGCGGTTACAGCCTGATCACGTGATGGCATCGGGAAGCCCTGCCCGTCATGAAGGCGACCGGGAGCGTGCCATCATCGAGCATCGATCGACCAGTGGAGTCCGAGTTGGGAGGGCGCGTGGCGATGGAGGCCGGCCCTCGCGACACAGAACAAGACGCACCGAACGCGCAGCACGAGGCGGGACGTCTGAGCCCTGACGGGCCCGACGAGCCCCAGGTGACCCCCGAGGTCGAGGTCGAGCTGCGGCCCGCGCGCCGTCTGAGGATCTGGCAGCTCGCCCCGATCGTCATGCTTGCCGCGGTCGGTTCGCTGATGTTCGCCTTCCCGCTCGCCTTCGAGTTCGGCGACGGGGGCGCGGTCGTCGCCATGCTCGGTCTGCTGATCAGCTGCTGCGCGGCGGGCTGGGGGATGATGGCCGCCCGCCGTGTCGGCCACACCTGGCCGGGCCTGCCGCCCCGGGGCTCGGGGGAGCGCCCCGACTGGCGCGTGATCGCCCTGTACGTGGCCGTGTCCGGCGCACTGGTCGCACTGGCCATCTGGCGCGTGGCGCGACTGCGCTGAGTCCGGGCTTGCGCCCGTCCACCGTTCGGACCGGCTTCGTCCGCTGTCGGCGCGGCCTCGTACAGTTGCCCTGTGAGCACCTCGCAGATCGCCTTCCTCAAGGGTCATGGCACCGAGAACGACTTCGTGATCGTTCCCGACCCGGACAACGCCGTCGACCTGCCCGCATCCGTCGTCGCCCGGCTCTGCGACCGGCGGGCCGGTATCGGCGGCGACGGGCTGCTGCACGTCG
This sequence comes from Streptomyces sp. NPDC057565, assembly GCF_042801455.1. Classification (NCBI taxonomy): domain Bacteria; kingdom Bacillati; phylum Actinomycetota; class Actinomycetes; order Kitasatosporales; family Streptomycetaceae; genus Streptomyces; species Streptomyces sp. NPDC057565. Next base: position 52,239 of record NZ_JBHVFU010000041.1, read on the forward strand.
TCCGGTCCGCCGCACACCCCGAGGCGTGGACCATGGCGGCCGACGCCGAGTGGTTCATGGACTACCGCAATGCCGACGGCTCGATCGCCGAGATGTGCGGCAACGGAGTGCGGGTCTTCGCCCACTATCTGCAGCGCGCCGGCCTGGTCGAGGAGGGCGACCTCGCGGTCGCGACCCGCGGCGGCGTGAAGAAGGTCCACCTCGCCAAGGGCGGCGACATCACGGTCTTCATGGGGCGCGCCCTGCTCCCCGAGGACGGCGTCACGGTCACCGTGGACGGCCGCAGCTGGGACGCGCGCAACGTCAACATGGGCAACCCGCACGCGGTGGCCTTCGTCGACGACCTGGCACACGCGGGCGAGCTGCGCTCCGTACCGCCGTTCAGCCCTGCCGCCGTCTACCCCGACGGCGTCAACATCGAGTTCGTCGTGGACCGCGGACCGCGCCATGTGGCGATGCGGGTCCACGAGCGCGGTTCGGGCGAGACCCGCTCCTGTGGCACCGGCGCCTGCGCCGTGGCTGTCGCCGCCGCCCGTAGGGACGGCGCGGACCCCGCCGAGACCGGTACGCCGGTCACGTACACCGTCGATCTGCCGGGCGGCACCCTCGTGATCACCGAGCGGCCGGACGGCGAGATCGAGATGACCGGAGCCGCTGTCATCGTCGCCGAGGGCAAGATCGATCCGGCCTGGCTCGAAACGGTGACTGGCTAGAGCCTCGCTCGAATGGGTGATCCGGTTCACGCTGAGCGAGAGCCGGACTCCCCCACGTGGTGGGGTCGGTAGCATCAAGCACCGGCCCGGAGGCGCGTCCGCACCTCCCCACCGCCGGTCGACGTTTGCCGGAGGTGCCCCCATGAGCGCAGAGGCCACCAACCCAGGTGCTCCCATCCGCAGACGAGGCCGCCCCCGCATCGATCTCCGCAGGCTCGGCCGCGTCGCCGTGCTCGGACCGGTCTCCCGTGACCGGCTGCCCGACGCGATCGGCCACGTCGCCGAGGCCCACCGGGCCCACTACCCGGACGCCGATCTCAGCATCCTCCACAAGGCCTACGTCCTGGCAGAGTCCTCCCACCGGGGGCAGATGCGCAAGAGCGGCGAGCCCTACATCACGCACCCGCTCGCGGTCACGCTGATCCTTGCCGAACTCGGGGCCGAGACCACGACACTGACCGCTTCGCTGCTCCACGACACGGTCGAGGACACCGAGGTGACCCTCGATCAGGTGCGGGAACAGTTCGGCGACGAGGTCTGCTACCTCGTCGACGGCGTCACCAAACTGGAGAAGGTCGACTACGGGGCGGCGGCCGAACCCGAGACGTTCCGCAAGATGCTGGTCGCCACCGGGGACGACGTCCGGGTCATGTCGATCAAGCTTGCCGACCGGCTGCACAACATGCGCACCCTCGGGGTGATGCGCCCGGAAAAACAGGCGAGGATCGCCAGGGTCACCCGCGACGTGCTGATCCCGCTCGCCGAACGGCTCGGGGTGCAGGCACTCAAGACCGAGCTGGAGGATCTTGTCTTCGCGATCCTCCATCCCGAGGAGTACGCACACACTCGGGCACTGATCGCCGCGGCCTCGGTACCGGAATCCGGCTCCCCGGGAGCCACCGGCGACCTCCTCTCAGCCATCGCCGAGAACGTCAGAACCGTGCTGCGGGACGCCGACATCCCCGCAGAAGTCCTCATCAGGCCCCGCCATTACGTCTCCGTGCACCGCGTCAGGATCAAACGCGGAGAGCTGCGCGGCACCGACTTCGGGCGGCTGCTCGTGCTCGTCGGCGAGGACGCCGACTGCTACGCCGTCCTCGGCGAGCTCCACACCTGCTTCACCCCCGTGATCTCCGAGTTCAAGGACTTCATCGCGGCTCCCAAATTCAACCTGTACCAGTCGCTGCACACGGCTGTCGTGGGCGCGGAGGGCGCAGTCGCGGAAGTCCTCATCCGTACCCATCGGATGCACAAGGTCGCCGAGGCGGGTGTGATCGCCCTCGGCAACCCCTACACCGCGGACGGCACCTCCGCGCTGCCGCAGGCCGAACCCGCGGACGGCGAGCGCGCCGACCCGACCCGGCCCGGCTGGCTCTCCCGGCTCCTCGCCTGGCAGCAGTCCGCCCCCGATTCGGACACCTTCTGGACCACCCTCCGCGCCGACCTCGCCGAGGACCGCGAGATCACGGTCTTCCGTACCGATGGCGGCACACTCGGACTCCCCGCCGGCGCCAGTTGCGTCGACGCCGCCTACGCGCAGTACGGCGACGAGGCCCACAGCTGTATCGGGGCCAGGGTCAACGGTCGGCTCGCCACGCTCTCCACCGTGCTCAGCGACGGGGACACCGTGCAGCTGCTGCTCGCCGAGGACGCCGCCTCCGGTCCCTCACCGGACTGGCTCGACCACGCCCGTACGGCCGCTGCGCGCATCGCCATCACCGGGTGGCTCGACGCCCACCCGGAGGGCGCCCAGGGGACGTACGGCAGCCAGCCCGCGGGCCGCAGGCCCGAGCGGCAGCCGGCGGACCCGTCGGACGCCGGAGTCAACCGGGCCGCACGCCGCGCCGCGACCGTCGTCGTGGGCATGCCCGACGCCACCGTACGGCTCGCAGGCTGCTGCACCCCCGTACCGCCCGACGACGTCACCGGATTCACCGTGCGCGGCGGCGCCGTCACGGTACACCGGCGAGAGTGTCCCGGGGTGGCCCGGATGCGGGCAGGGGGCCGGACGCCCGTCACGGTGGGCTGGGGCGACGCGGCGGAATGCCGGGTCACGCTGGTCGCCGAGTCCTTCGGCCGGCCAGGGCTGCTCGCCGATCTCACCGAGGCCATCGCGTCGGCGGATGCGGCGATCATCTCCGCCACCGTGGAACCGCCCAACGAACAACGTGTTCGGCACACCTACACCCTGCAGCTCCCGGACGCAGCCGGACTGCCCGCACTGATGCGTGCGATGCGGGACGTACCGGGGGTGTACGACGTGAACCGCGCCCAGCACCCGGCCGCCGCCGTCTGAACCAGCCGTCCGCGGCGCCCAGCTGTCCTGGCGACCTCGTTCGAGTGGCGCGGCGCGTGCCGCGCCCGTACCCGCGCGGGTCGCTGATAGCCGTAGTCCATGCCGCTCATCCCCCGCCGCCTGCGGGCCGCCCTGCTGGCCACCGCATCGGCCACCCTCGTTGCCGCCACCCTGCCCTCACCCATGCCGCTCGGCATCGGGGATTCACTCTTCCCCACCCTCGGCAACCCGGGGTACGACGTCCTCTCGTACGACATCGGATTCACCTACCACGGCAACAACCGCACACCCCTGGACGCCGTCACCACGATCGACGCGCGGACCACCGAGCCGCTGGACCGGATCAACCTCGACTTCACCCGCGGCACCGTCCGTTCCGTCGCGGTCAACGGCCTGCGCGCCGACTTCGCCGTCACGGGCGAGGACCTTGTCGTCGAGCCCCTCGGCACGCTGCCCGCCGGAGTGCCGCTCCGGATCACCGTCCGGCACACCAGCGACCCACGCGGCGACCAGGACAGTGGCGGTTGGCTGCGCACCTCCGACGGCCTGGCCATGGCCAACCAGGCCGACGCCGCGCACCGGGTCTTCCCCAGCAATGACCACCCCTCCGACAAGGCCTACTTCACCTTCCGGGTGACCGCCCCCAAGGACCTGACGGTGGTGGCCAACGGCCTGCCCGCCGGGACGGTCCGGCACGGCGCCTCGACCACCTGGACGTATCGGACCGAGCACCCCATGGCCACCGAACTGGCCCAGGTCTCCATCGGGCACTCGACCGTCCGGAAGCGGACGGGGCCGCACGGGCTGCCGGTTCGTGATGTGGTGCCGGCCGCGGACGCCGCCCGCCTGGAGCCCTGGCTCAAGAAGACGCCCGGACAGTTGGAGTGGATGGAGCGCCAGGTCGGCCGCTACCCCTTCGAGACGTACGGACTGCTGGTCGCCGACACGGAGACCGGTTTCGAGCTGGAGACCCAGACACTGACGCTCTTCGAACGGACCCTGTTCACCAACAAGGCATATCCCCAGTGGTACGTCGACTCGCTCATGGTTCATGAGCTGGCCCACCACTGGTTCGGCGACAGCGTCTCCCCGCAGGCATGGTCCGATCTCTGGCTCAGCGAGGGACATGCCAGCTGGTACGAGGCCCGCTACGCGGAGGAGCACGCCAAGAAGTCCCTGGTGAACCGGATGCGTGACGCCTACACCCAGTCCGACGGCTGGCGCGCGGTCGGAGGACCGCCGGCCCGTCCCTCCGCGCCCTCGCCGGGACAGAAGATCAGCCTCTTCCGGCCCGTGGTGTACGACGGCAGCGCGCTGGTCCTCTACGCGCTGCGACAGGAGATCGGCAAGAGCGCCTTCGGCCGGCTGGAACGCCGCTGGGTGAGGAAGCACCGGGACTCCACCGCCACCACGGCGGACTTCGTCCGGCTGGCGTCAGAGATTGCGGGACGCGACCTGACCGCATTCTTCGACGGCTGGCTGTACGGCGAGAAGACCCCGCCGATGCCCGGGCACCCGGACTGGCACAGCACGCAGCCCGCCGGACACCGGTAAACCCGGGTGACGGGGCCGTCCGGGCCGTGCCACTATCGACGGGTCGCCGCGGCGGCCGGACCGGAGATTCTCCCGAGCGGGAATCTTCCGGACAGGTCACGCGTTGTGACTGACGTAACGGACTCCCATCGACGTAAGGATCCAATGACCTCCTCTTCTTCCCTTCCCCAGGACGCGCAGAATGCGCAGAGTGCCACGGAGAACGTCACCGAGAGCCTCACCGAAAGCCTTCGGGCCCACGCCCTGATGGAAGAGGACGTCGCCTGGAGCCACGAGATCGACGGAGAGCGGGACGGCGAGCAGTTCGACCGCTCCGAGCGCGCGGCACTGCGGCGTGTGGCGGGCCTCTCCACAGAGCTTGAGGACGTCACCGAGGTCGAGTACCGACAGCTGCGCCTGGAGCGTGTGGTGCTGGTCGGCGTCTGGACCTCGGGGACCGTGCAGGACGCCGAGAACTCCCTCGCGGAGCTGGCGGCGCTGGCCGAGACGGCGGGTGCTCAGGTGCTGGAAGCCGTCTTCCAACGGCGCGACAAGCCCGACCCGGCCACCTACATCGGCTCGGGCAAGGCGCTGGAGCTGCGTGACATCGTCCTTGAATCAGGAGCCGACACCGTCGTCTGCGACGGTGAGCTCAGCCCCGGCCAGCTGATCCATCTGGAGGACGTCGTCAAGGTCAAGGTGGTCGACAGGACCGCCCTGATCCTCGACATCTTCGCCCAGCACGCCAAGTCCCGAGAGGGCAAGGCACAGGTCTCGCTGGCACAGATGCAGTACATGCTGCCGCGCCTGCGCGGTTGGGGGCAGTCGCTCTCCCGTCAGATGGGCGGCGGCGGTTCCAGCGGCGGTGGCGGCATGGCCACCCGTGGTCCCGGTGAGACCAAGATCGAAACGGACCGGCGCCGGATCCGCGAGAAGATGGCGAAGATGCGCCGGGAGATCGCGGAGATGAAGACCGGCCGCGAGATCAAGCGGCAGGAGCGCAAGCGCAACAAGGTTCCCTCGGTCGCCATCGCCGGTTACACCAACGCAGGCAAGTCGTCGCTGCTCAACCGGCTGACGGGGGCGGGCGTCCTGGTGGAGAACGCACTCTTCGCCACACTCGACCCGACCGTGCGCCGGGCCGAGACGCCGACCGGCCGGCTCTACACCCTGGCCGACACCGTCGGGTTCGTTCGGCACCTTCCGCACCACCTCGTCGAGGCGTTCCGCTCCACCATGGAGGAGGTCGGCGAGTCCGACCTGATCCTGCACGTGGTGGACGGCTCGCACCCGGTACCCGAGGAGCAGCTCGCCGCGGTGCGCGAAGTGATCCGCGAAGTGGGTGCGCTGGACGTACCCGAGGTCGTGGTGATCAACAAGGCGGATGCGACCGACCCGCTGGTCCTCCAGCGTCTGCTGCGGAACGAGAAGCACGCCATCGCCGTCTCGGCGCGGACCGGGGCCGGAATCGACGAGCTGCTCGCGCTCATCGATGCCGAACTGCCCCGGCCGTCGGTCGAGATCGAGGCACTCGTCCCGTACACGCACGGCGGACTCATCTCCCGGGCGCACGCCGACGGCGAAGTGATCTCCGAGGAACACACCTCGGAGGGCACCCTCCTCAAGGCGCGGGTGCACGAGGAACTGGCCGCGGACCTTGCGCCGTTCGTGCCCGTGGCGCACTGACAGCACGACACAGTACGGACCGAAGGCCCGCCCCCTCGTCGTGAGGGAGCGGGCCTTCGGGCGTGCACCCGACCGTGACTACCGGCCGGCGAACTTGTCGCTCATCATGGTGAAGATCTCCTGCGCGCCCCGGCCCAGGTGGGGTCCTGCGAGCCAGCCCGCAGTCGCCGGGCCGATGGAGGTGTTGGAGACCAGCGCCAGCTTGCCGCCGGAGCCCTCACTGAACCAGCCGCCACCGGAGGAACCGCCGGTCATGGTGCAGCCGATGCGATACATCGTCGGAGTGCTGGGGCTGATGGAGAGCCGGCCTGGACGGTCGATGCACTTATGCATGATCAGACCGTCGTACGGGGCGGCGGCGGGGTAGCCCCAGGCGCCCATGGCGCTGATCTGCGAGATCTCGGGGGCGTCGAAGTTGACCGGCAGGGCGTTCCCCACGGTCTCCTCAAGCGACTTGGTGCCGGATTCCGGCTTCACGTGCAGCACGGAGTAGTCGTACGGAGCGCCCTCGCCGCCTGTGGGGCCGCCATCTGCGATCCACTCACCGGAGGTCGTGACCCAGTCGGCCCAGAACGCGCCGTACGGGGCGATCTCCTCGGGCCGGGCGTTCTCCAGCGCGGCGGCGGACTTGCCTTTGTCGTTGTAGGCGGGAACGAAGACGATGTTGCGGTACCAGCCACCCTTCGAACCGGCGTGAACACAGTGTCCGGCCGTCCACACCAGGTTGGACCTGCCCGGGTTCTTCGGGTCCTTGACGACCGTGCCCGAGCAGACCATGGACCCCTCGGGGGAGTCGAAGAACACCTTGCCGACCGGGGCGGCATGTTCGTGGTACGGGAGGTCCTCGGGCTCTGCCTTGACCGGCGCGGGTTCAGGGTCCGTGACGCCCTGGTCGCCGGAGAAGTCACTGGCCGCCATCGTCTTCGCCGGGTCCTTGGCGGACTTCATCCGCTCGGGCTTCCACAGCCCGTCGATCACCGGGTTGACGAAGTCCTTTGCCTCACGCAGCCACGTGTCCTTGTCCCAGTTCTTCCACTCGCCGTTCTTCCACTTCTCCGGGTCGACGCCGTGCTTCTTGAGCGTCTCGGCCAGATCGGCGGATATGCCGCCGCCGGTGCCGTTGCCACCGGCGGATTCGGCGGCGGGCTTGTCGGCCGCCTTGTCCTCGCTCGGACCACATGCTGTGGCCGTCAACGCGAGAGCGGCGACGAGGCCGGTCGCGACGAGCAGTGGACGTATGGATCGCATGGAAAGTTTCCCCCTGAAACACTCAGAAAATGCCATGAACGTGTCATGTTGGGGGTCGGACCGATGGCCAACCCGAGATGCAGGCCCACCCTATGACGGTCCGGCGGATGCTTCCCGCCACCGAGCACCGGTGCATGAGGGGGTGCCTGGGGGCCGGGTGCCCGGCCCCCAGGCACCCCCGACGGACTGCTGTCGTGCCGAGGGTTCCCTGAACAACCGTCACCGGCAATGCTGCCGGTGGCAGTTCGTGCGCGTTACTGTCCTGCGTACTTCTTGCTGACCGCGTCGTAGACGCCCTTGGCCTCCTTGCCGAGGCGCGGCCCTGCCAGCCAGCCGGCCGTCACTGGGCCGATGGACGTGTTCGACACCAGTGCGGGCTTGCCGTCCTGGCCCGCCGCGACCCAGCCACCGCCGGAGGAGCCGCCGGTCATGGAGCACCCGATGCGGTACATCGTCGGGTCTGCCTCGGTGAGCGAGAGGCGGCCCGGCTTGTCCTTGCACTGCAGCATCTTCTGGCCGTCGTACGGCGGAGCAGCCGGGAATCCGGTTGCCGTCATGTTGTCGACCTTCGGCACGGCCGGGGCGTTGAACTCGACGGGCAGCGCCGAACCGATCGTCTCCTCAAGGGATTTCCCGGTCGATCCCTTTTCCGGGGCCACATGCAGGACCGCGAAGTCGTACGCGGCTCCCTGGCCACCGGTGGGGCCACCGTCGGCGATCCACTGGTCGGAGGTCTGCGCCCACTGCCCCCACCACACGCCGTAGGGAGCGATCTTCTCCTTGGGCGCGTTCTTCAGTTCGGTGAGCGACAGGCCGCTGTTGTTGTACGACGGCACGAAGGCGATGTTGCGGTACCAGCCGCCCTTCTTGCCCGCGTGTACACAGTGTCCGGCGGTCCACACCATGTTGGACTTTCCGGGATTGGCCGGGTCCTTCACCACGGTTGCGGAGCAGACCATGGAACCCTCGGGGCCGTCGAAGAAGAGCTTCCCCGACTCTGCGGCATTGCCGTGGTACGGCGACTGCACATTTGTGGCCCGGACCGGCACGGGCGTCGGGTCCGTCACACCCTTGTCACCCGAGATGTCGTTGTCGACCGGCTGCTCGGGCGCCTGGTCGGCATCCCGCATACGGTCCGGGTCCCAGAGTCCCTCGATGATCGGGTTGATGAAGTCCTTGGCCTCACGCAGCCACGTGTCCTTGTCCCAGTTCTTCCACTCGCCGTTCTTCCACTTGTCGAGGTCGACTCCGTGTTCCTTGAGCCGGTCCCGCAGATCATCCGGAATAGTGATCTTGTCATCCGAGGTCTGCCCGACGGAGTTGCTCGGCTCGGCATTCGCACCGTCCTCGCTCGGCCCGCAGGCAGTGGCCGTGAGTGCGAGAACAGCGGTGACCGCGGCCACAGCGAGCACGGAGGAGGGCAGGCGACGTCCGCTCCTCCCCGGACGTGCGGTGAGAACTGGTCGAATCGGTCGCATGCGGTGATCCCCCTGGGACTTCGTAACTCAGCACTTCTGTAGTGCATTTGGGCACTCTTCCGAACGCGCCTCGCACTCCGGTGATGGTGCCCGGAGTGTCGGCACGGCCCCCCACTATGCCGGTGCCGGTGGGGACGGTACGCAGCAGGTCCACGGTTCCGTCTCCGCAAGGATCTTCCGATTTACCCGTGATCCCGTGCGTCCGGCGTCGTTGGTACGTACGAGGGACTTACGGACAGAGTTCATCGCCGCAGTCCGTCCTTCCGGCAACGTACTGACGTGCAACGCAACTGTGACAGCGGGAGGACCAGAAGCCGTGGCCGTGACCGAACCAGCTCCGGTGGCACCACCCGCGGTGCACGAGGGAATCCTGCGCCGCCAGTCGCTGCGCGAATCGGCCGCTCGCACCTATGCGCGGTCACTGCCGATCGTGCCGGTGCGGGCCCGCGGGCTGACCATCGAAGGTGCGGACGGACGGCGCTATCTCGACTGTCTCTCCGGAGCCGGCACTCTGGCGCTCGGGCACAACCATCCGGTGGTTCTGGAAGCGATCAAGAAGGTCATCGACTCGGGTGCGCCCCTCCATGTCCTCGACCTCGCGACCCCGGTCAAGGACGCCTTCACCACGGAACTGTTCGCCACATTGCCACGGCAGTTCGCCGACAACGCCCGCATCCAGTTCTGTGGACCGGCCGGAACGGACGCCGTCGAGGCGGCCTTCAAACTGGTCCGTGCCGCGACCGGGCGCAGCGGACTCCTGGCCTTCACCGGCGCCTACCACGGGATGACGGAGGGAGCCCTTGCGGCCTCGGGCGGAGCCGAGGACGTCCGCGTGACCCGACTCCCCTTCCCGCTGCAGTACCGGTGCCCGTTCGGTATCGGTGGCGAACGCGGTGCCGACATCGCCGCCCGTTGGACCGAGAGCCTGCTGGACGATCCCAAGGGCGGAGTGCCCGCGCCGGCCGGCATGATCCTCGAACCGGTGCAGGGGGAGGGCGGCGTGAACCCCGCGCCCGACGGCTGGATGCGTCGGATGCGTGAGATCACCGCCTCCCGGTCCATCCCCCTGATCGCCGACGAGGTCCAGACCGGCGTCGGCCGGACCGGCGCCTTGTGGGCAGTTGAGCACAGCGGGATCACCCCTGATGTGATGGTGCTCTCGAAGGCCATCGGTGGTTCCCTCCCGCTTGCAGTGATCATTTACCGCTCCGAACTGGACACCTGGCAACCGGGCGCCCACGCGGGCACATTCCGCGGCAATCAACTGGCGATGGCCGCCGGCACGGCCACCCTCGCCTACGTGCGCGAGCATCGGCTCGCCGAGCACGCCTCGTCGCTCGGCGCCCGTATGCTCGCCCGCCTCCGCACGCTGGCCACCGACCACTCGTGCATCGGAGACGTCCGCGGACGGGGGCTGATGATCGGGGTCGAACTCGTCGACCCCGAGTCCGCCCCGCTCACGTGCGGTACCGGAGGCGCCACCGAGGCACCGCCCGATCCGGTCCTCGCCGCCGCTGTCCAGCAGGAATGCCTCCGGCGCGGCCTCATCGTCGAACTCGGCGGACGCCACTCCAGTGTTGTACGCCTACTCCCTCCGCTCACACTCACCGACGAACAGGCCACGGCGGTCGTCGACCGCCTCGCCGACGCCCTGGCAGCCGCTGAACGCCTGCCGCATCGCCGAATCACCACCGGGTCGACCCACTGACCCGGGCACCCTCACAAGAAAGACCGCCGTGAACCCCACCCCCGCGCCCGCGCCCGAGGCCGACGGCGCCCCCGTCGGCCAGCAACGAGGCCAGTCCGTGCTCGTCGGCCGAGTGGCAGTCGAGCAGACGACGGTGCCGCGCCAGATGGCATCCCTCCATGGCGAGCGGTGTACTCCGCAAGCACCCCCTGCCAGCGCAGGAACGGTCGATCCTCTCGACCACCCGGACGCGCTCCGGGCGGCAGACGCATCAGGCGTCGAGAACCTGCTGCGCTGCTGGGTCCGCGAGAACGATCTGCCCCGACCCGACGGCAACACTCTCCGCATCCCGCTTCCCGCCAGCGGCACCGACCTTCTCGTCCCCGTCCTCTATTGGTCCGCCACGGGATGGCACCGCTTCGGCCCGCCCATCCTGGAGCACGCACCCGACGAGGCCCCGACCACCGATGCTGTCACCGTCGCCGCCCTCCTGGGGCGCGAGGCGGACCGCAACGAAGGTGCCGACATGGTGGCCAGGGTTGCCGACTCCGTGCGCCGGACAGCCGGTTTCATCGCCGAGCGACGCCGCACACCCGCGCCTCCCGCCGACTCGGACCTCTTCCTCACCGCCGAGCAGTCGCTTTTGCTGGGCCACCCCCTGCACCCCAGCCCCAAGAGCCGCGAAGGCATCTCCGAGGCCGAATCCCGGCTCTACTCACCGGAGTTGCACGGCTCCTTCCCGCTGCACTGGATGGCTGTGGACCGCTCCTTGCTGGCCACAGATTCCTCCTGGACGGACGGAGGCCGCCCCGTCCCCGCCGAAGACCTCGTCGCCTCCCACGCCGACGGACTGCACCTCCCCGCCAACACGGCACCGATTCCGCTCCACCCCTGGCAGGCGCGGGAACTGGGCAGCCGTCCGGACGTCGCGGCCCTGCTCGAAGCCGGTCTTCTCCATGACCTGGGACCGCACGGCGAGCCCTGGCACCCCACCTCCTCCGTCCGTACCGTCCATCAGCCCGGCGCCGACGTCATGCTCAAGCTCTCCCTCGGCGTACGCATCACCAACTCCCGTCGTGAGAATCTCCGCAAGGAACTTCACCGGGGCGTGGAGGTCCACCGGCTGCTCCGCAGTGGACTCGCTGCGCAGTGGCACGCCGTCCACCCCGGCTTCGACATCGTTCGCGACCCGGCCTGGCTCGCCGTCGACACACCGGGTGGCGAACCCGTCCCCGGCCTCGATGTCATGCTGCGTCACAACCCCTTCGGCCCGCACGACGATGCGGTGTGCATCGCCGGGCTGACTTCCCCGCGCCCCTGGTCCGACCGGCCAGGCATGCAATCGCGCCTCGCCGACATCGTCTTCCGCCTCGCTGCCTCCACCGGCAGAACCAAGGGAGCGGTCGCCGCCGAGTGGTTCCTGCGCTACCTCGACCGGGTCGTGCGCCCCGTGCTCTGGCTCGATGCCGCGGCAGGCGTCGCCCTGGAAGCCCACCAGCAGAACACGCTGGTGCTGCTCGACGCCTCCGGCTGGCCCATCGGAGGCCGGTATCGGGACAACCAGGGCTACTATTTCCGCGAATCGCATCGCCCAGCACTTGAGCAGAGGCTCCCCGGCATCGGAACCGTCAGCGACACCTTCGTCTCCGATGCGGTCACCGACGAGCGCTTCGCCTACTACCTGGGCATCAACAACATCTTCGGCCTGATCGGAGCCTTCGGCGCCGAGCATCTCGCCGATGAACGAGTGCTCATCGCCGGCTTCCGACGATTCCTCGGCGGTGTCACCGGCCTCGGCTCCCCGCTTCCCGCGCAGCTGCTGCAGAACCCGCACCTGCGGTGCAAGGCCAACATGCTGACCCGACTGCACGGTCTCGACGAACTCGTCGGCCCCGTCGACACTCAGTCCGTCTATGTCACCATCGCCAACCCCCTGTACGCCTGAAGGAACATGACCACCGCCTGAACCACCGAACTGCCTGAACCGCTGAGAGGAGAGCGCCACCGTGCCTCCCGACGATGCGCACGCGGATGCAGGAACCGGTCCCGCCCCAGGGACGGGTACGGGCGTGGAGGACACCCTGGACCTGAAGCTCCCCGACGAGTTCCTCGCGCTGTTCGGGGAAGACACACCGGCAACAACACCGGCCACCGTCCTGTCCAGTACCTCCGACCTGCTCGACAACCCGGCCGAATGGCGCCCGGTCACCACTACTGCTGGAGTGTTCCAACTCGTCCCCGTGCGGCTGGACCGCGACCTGTCCGTGATCAGCCGTTGGATGAACGACCCCGCAGTCGCCGCCTTCTGGGAACTCGCAGGGGCCGAAGCCGTCACCGCCACCCATCTACGCCCGCAGCTCGACGGTGACGGACGCAGCGTCCCCTGCCTGGGCGTGCTCTCCGGCATTCCTATGAGCTACTGGGAGATCTATCGTGCGGACCTCGACCCATTGGCGCGCCACTATCCCGCCCGACCGCATGACACCGGAATCCACCTCCTCATCGGCGGCGTGAACAACCGCGGGCGCGGGGTAGGTACCACCCTGCTCCGGGCCGTCTCCGACCTTGTACTCGACAACCGTCCTCTCTGCGCACGCGTCGTAGCGGAACCCGACCTGCGCAACACCCCCTCCGTCTCCGCCTTCCTGAGCGCCGGCTTCCGGTTCTCCGCGGAAGTCGAACTCCCCGACAAGCGAGCCGCCCTGATGGTCCGCGACCGAGCCCACCGTGCCCAGCTGTGAACGACCTGTTGCATTACTTACACCGCTCGAAGCCCATCGGTTCCGTCCCGAGGAGTCCCCGTGCCGAACAATCCTGCGAGCCATGAACCAGCGGAGTCTCCCGCGCTGCTCAGCACTCCAGAACTGAACCGGACGGTCTGGGAACGGGCTGCCGCCCGCCTGCTCGCGAAAATGCTCGGAGAGTTCGCCTACGAGGAAATCATCGAGCCGGTTCCCGGGGTCGCCGGGAGCGACTCCTACACCCTTGCACTGGACGACGGCGAAACCCTGAACTTCTGCGCCGGCCGGGGCGTCTACGGCGGCTGGCACGTCGCCCCCGACTCGATGCGCGTGACCGACCGGAACGCACCCGCGGGTACCGGTCGGGACGAGAGCACCGGGACCATCCCGTTCGGCGACCCGCTCCAGTTCCTCGCCCGCGCCCACCGTCTTCTCGAACTCGACGGCGCCACGCTCGGCCACCTCATCCGCGAGATCACCACCACACTCGCCGCCGACGCCCGGCTGGACCACACAGCGTTCACCGCCGCCCGGCTGGCCGAACTCGACTACGCCGAGCTCGAGGGACACCAGACCGGCCATCCGTGGCTCGTCGCCAACAAGGGGCGCCTCGGATTCTCCGCCGCCGACGTCTCCCGCTTCACGCCCGAGGCCCGCAGACCGGTCAGGCTGCCGTGGATCGCCGTGAGCACCCGGATCGCCGGCTACCGAGGTGTGACCCGCCTTGCCACTCCCGAGCAGCTGTACGCGCAGGAACTCGACGCCCTGGTCCGTGCATCATTCGCAGCCGGACTCCGCGCCCGCGGCCTCGACCCGGACTCCTACCTCTTTCTTCCCGTGCACCCCTGGCAGTGGGACGAATGGATCGTTCCGCTGTTCGCCCCGGCCATCGCCGACGGCGACATCGTTCCGCTGCACACCGACGAGGACCTACGGTTGCCACAGCAGTCCATCCGTACCTTCGCCAACCTCGGACACTCCGACCGGCACACCGTCAAACTGCCGCTGTCGATCCTCAACACGCTGGTCTGGCGGGGGCTGCCGACCGAGCGGACCCTCGCTGCGCCCGCCGTCACCACCTGGGTGCAGGGACTGCGCGACCGCGACCCCTTTCTGCGTGACACCTGTGGGGTCATCCTGCTCGGAGAGGTTGCCTCCGTAACGGTCGCGCACCCGCTCTACGACCACCTCCCCGAGATCCCGTACCAGTTCAAGGAAATCCTCGGCGCGATCTGGCGAGAACCGCTCCACCCCCGGCTCGCGCCCGGTGAGCGCGCCCGCACCCTTGCGTCGCTGCTCCACACGGATCCGCAGGGCCGCGCCTTCACCGCCGAGCTCGTCGCCCGCTCGGGTCTGACCCCCTCCGTCTGGCTGACCCGGCTCTTCGCCGCACTGCTCCCGCCGCTGCTGCACTTCCTCTACCAGTACGGCACGGTCTTCTCCCCGCACGGCGAGAACGCCATCGTGGTCTTCGACGGCCAGGACGTGCCCGTACGACTGGCGATCAAGGACTTCGTCGACGATGTGAACATCAGCGCCCGGCCGCTGCCGGAGCACGCGACCATGCCGGACGACGTACGCAGCATCCTTCTCACCGAGGAGCCCGGCTTCCTCACCCAGTTCATCCACTCAGGGCTCTTCGTCGGTGTCTTCCGATTCCTGTCCAGGCTGTGCGAGGAGCAGCTGGCTGTCCCGGAGGACGAATTCTGGTCACTCGTCCGAGCCGAGATCCTGCGCCACCACGCCCGCTTTCCTGAGCTCAAGGACCGCTTCGAGATGTTCGACATGCTGACGCCGCGCATAGAACGCCTCTGCCTCAACCGCAACCGTCTGTATCGTGACGGCTACCGCGACCGGCCCGAGCGCCCCCACGCCGCCGTCCACGGCACGGTTCCCAATCCACTCCACCCCTCCGCGTGAGTCCTGGAGTGATCCCCGTTGTCAGTCGTGCACCGTAGGCTGGTCGCGCTATGACAAAGCCATCCCTCCCCGAGCTTCTGCACGCCGCCGTGACCGCCGTCGGCGGTACGGAGCGGCCTGGTCAGGCCTCCATGGCCGAGGCCGTTGCCGAGGCCGTCGACGACAATTCCCATCTGCTGGTCCAGGCCGGTACCGGCACGGGCAAGTCTCTCGGTTACCTGGTGCCCGCGCTGGCGCACGGGGAGCGCGTCGTGGTCGCCACGGCCACCCTGGCGCTGCAGCGCCAGCTCGTGGAGCGAGACCTTCCGCGTACGGTCGACGCCCTGCATCCGCTGCTGCGCCGTCGACCCCAGTTCGCGATGCTCAAGGGGCGCTCGAACTATCTCTGTCTGCACCGGCTCCACGAAGGTGTCCCGCAGGAAGAGGAAGAGGGACTCTTCGACCAGTTCGAGGCCGCGGCGCCGTCGAGCAAGCTCGGCCAGGACCTGCTGCGGCTGCGGGACTGGTCGGACGAGACCGAGACCGGAGACCGCGACGACCTCACCCCCGGCGTCTCCGACCGGGCCTGGGCGCAGGTCTCCGTCTCCTCCCGGGAGTGCCTGGGCGCCAGCAAGTGCGCGTACGGCGCGGAGTGCTTCGCGGAGATGGCCCGCGAGCGCGCCAAGCTCGCCGATGTCGTCGTCACCAACCACGCGCTCCTCGCCATCGACGCGATCGAGGGGGCCCCGGTGCTCCCGCAGCATGAAGTGCTGATCGTCGACGAGGCCCATGAGCTGGTTTCCCGGGTCACCGGAGTGGCCACCGGAGAACTCACCCCCGGGCAGGTGAACCGGGCCGTGCGTCGTGCGGCGAAGCTGGTCAACGAGAAGGCCGCCGACGCCCTGCAGACCGCGGCGGAGGGCTTCGAGCGGGTGATGGAGCTGGCGCTCCCCGGCCGTCTGGAAGAGATTCCGGAGGACCTCGGCTACGCGTTGATGGCGCTCCGCGACGCTGCTCGCACCGTGATCACGGCCCTGGGGTCCACCCGCGACAAGTCCGTCCAGGACGAGGACGCCGTCCGCAAGCAGGCAATGGCCTCCGTGGAGACGATCCACGGCGTCGCCGAGCGCATCACCCAGGGGTCCGAGTACGACGTCGTCTGGTACGAGCGCCATGACCGCTTCGGTGCGTCCGTGCGCGTCGCCCCGCTCTCCGTCTCCGGTCTCCTGCGCGAGAAGCTCTTCGCGGAACGCTCCGTCGTCCTCACCTCCGCCACGCTCAAGCTCGGCGGCGACTTCAACGGTGTGGGCGCGTCCCTGGGCCTGGCCCCCGAGGGCACCGCGGGCGACGACCTCCCGCAGTGGAAGGGGCTCGACGTCGGCTCGCCCTTCGACTACCCGAAGCAGGGCATCCTGTACGTCGCCAAGCACCTGGCCACGCCCGGCCGGGAGGGTTCGCGCACCGACATGCTGGACGAGCTCACCGAACTGGTCGAGGCCGCCGGCGGGCGCACGCTCGGGCTTTTCTCGTCCATGAGGGCAGCCCAGGCCGCCGCGGAGGAACTGCGTGGCCGACTCGACAAGCCGATCCTGCTGCAGGGTGAGGAGACGCTGGGTGAGCTGATCAAGAACTTCGCGGCCGACCCCGAGACCTGCCTCTTCGGCACACTCTCGCTCTGGCAGGGCGTCGATGTCCCGGGGGCGAGCTGCCAGTTGGTGATCATGGACCGGATCCCGTTCCCGCGTCCCGACGACCCGCTGATGAGCGCGCGCCAGAAGGCCGTCGAGGAGGCGGGGGGCAATGGGTTCATGGCTGTCGCGGCGACCCATGCCGCACTGCTGATGGCCCAGGGTGCCGGTCGTCTGGTCAGAGCCACAGGCGACAAGGGTGTGGTCGCGGTGCTCGACCCGAGGCTGGCCAATGCCCGGTACGGCAGCTATCTCCGGGCCTCGCTTCCCGACTTCTGGTACACGACGGACCGCAACCAGGCCCGCCGCTCACTCGCGGCCATCGACGCTGCCGCCAAGGCCGACGGGCGGTGATCCGTAAGCCTGCCCGTGCTCCTGCTCATCCTTGAGCGGTCGTCGGCGTCAGCTGCACGGACAGGGCCCCGGGACCGGCGTAGCGGATCC
Organism: Streptomyces sp. NPDC057565; assembly: GCF_042801455.1. Lineage (NCBI taxonomy): Bacteria > Bacillati > Actinomycetota > Actinomycetes > Kitasatosporales > Streptomycetaceae > Streptomyces > Streptomyces sp. NPDC057565. The sequence goes on from NZ_JBHVFU010000041.1 coordinate 69,652, forward strand.
CGGGGCCCTGTCCGTGCAGGTGTCTCTTCACACCCGCCGCAGCACTGCCACGACCTTGCCGAGGATGGTTGCCTCATCGCCAGGGATCGGCTGGTACGCGGAGTTGTGCGGGAGCAGCCATACATGGCCATCCTCCCGCTTGAAGCGCTTGACGGTGGCCTCGCCATCCAGCATCGCGGCCACGATGTCGCCGTTCTCCGCTACGGGCTGGCGGCGGACGGTGACCCAGTCGCCGTCACAGATCGCCGCCTCGATCATCGAGTCGCCGACGACCTTCAGAACGAACAGCTCGCCGTCCCCGACCAGCTGGCGGGGGAGCGGAAAGACGTCCTCGACCGATTCCTCGGCAAGGATCGGGCCACCGGCTGCGATCCGCCCGACGAGCGGTACGTACGATGCTGCGGGCTTGCCGGTCGTATCGGTCGGCTGCGTACTGGGCTGATCCGAACCACGGACCTCGTACGCCCGGGGCCGGTGCGGGTCGCGGCGCAGGAAGCCCTTGCGCTCCAGGGCCATCAGCTGATGGGCGACGGAGGACGTGCTGGACAGCCCCACCGCCTGACCGATCTCCCGCATCGATGGCGGGTATCCCCGGCGTTGTACGGAATCCCGGATGACCTCGATCACGCGTCGTTGGCGGTCCGTGAGCCCCGAGCTGTCCGCTCGGATGCCTGGAGGTCGGCCGGGGAGCGAGCGTGCCGGTCGTGCCGGCTCCGACCCCTCCGTGTTCGTGACTGAGTCATTCATGGCATGCACCGGCTGGAGTCGGCTCTGGGAGCGGTCCTGAGCAGTGATGGTGGCACTGTCTGCGGTGGTGGTCACGTCGGCCCCTCTCGAATGGTCTCCCTAGCTGGACAACGGTAGTAGCTTTCGAAAGGTTGCGCCAAACACACGTTCGAGTGAAAAAAGAATAAAAGTCTGTGCCCTGTTCACCGCGGGGTGTATGAGCGGGGTCCGGGCGGGTTTCCGGCTGCGTTCCGGCCCAGGCCCGGGCCGCTTTGCGGCGATCCGGCGCCACCGGCAATTCGGACCATTACGGTAGCCTTCGCGGCCGCGCCGCTGCCACGGGGGGTGGTCCTCCGGCGGCCGTTCGGGTCAGGTGGCGGGTGCCCCGCGATCCGTGCGGCCGGGAGTGTCCCGTAACCTCGTGGGCGGCCGCACGTTGCCTGCGGGCCGCCTGGGATGCGCGACACGCGCTAGGGCCAAATGTGCAACCAAACCCAAGATCTAGTGGTTGGATTGTTCCAGCCACCCAGAAGTTGTGGTCTCCGGTCGATCCGGCCGTGGCCATCGCCTATGCTTGTGGCTGCTTCGAAGGCCCCCAACGGGGACTGAAGAGGCTTTTCAGTCGTGCCGTGAAGGAGGGTTCGGAGCCATGCACTGCCCCTTCTGCAGGCACCCCGACAGCCGGGTCGTCGACAGCCGCACCACCGACGACGGCACGTCGATCCGTCGACGCCGTCAGTGCCCCGACTGCTCCCGCCGTTTCACCACGGTGGAGACCTGCTCGCTGATGGTGGTGAAGCGCAGCGGGGTGACCGAACCCTTCAGCCGCACCAAGGTCATCTCCGGCGTGCGCAAGGCGTGTCAGGGTCGGCCGGTCACCGAGGACGCCCTCGCCAAGCTCGGCCAGCGGGTCGAGGAGGCGGTGCGCGCCACCGGGAGCGCCGAGCTGACCACTCACGACGTGGGTCTGGCCATTCTCGGCCCCTTGCAGGAACTCGACCTCGTCGCGTACCTGCGCTTCGCGTCCGTGTACCGGGCGTTCGACACACTTGAAGACTTCGAGGCCGCGATCGTGGAACTCCGCGAGCGACGGTCTCCCGTGGAGGGATGCGGGACCAGAGGGACTCTCGAGGTTCCCGTTCCCGCCGTCGCCGCCGACTGAGCGACACCGGCTGATCGACACAGGGCTGTGAGATCAGCGGCAGGACGGCTGCAGGAACTTGCTCCGGGCGCTGTGCGCGGCATCCGAAGCATCAGACACACACTGTGCCCCGGGAAGTTCTGGGCACTTCAGGGCGTTTTTGCCCACATATGGGAGGCGGCATGACAGAGACGGCGAGCGGCCCGGCACGAGGTTCCCGAGCCAAGGGATCCAAGTCGACTGCGACGAAGCAGGGCCTGCGTATCGAGCGCATCCACACCACCCCCGGCGTGCATCCGTACGACGAGGTGGCGTGGGAGCGCCGTGACGTCGTCATGACCAACTGGCGCGACGGCTCGATCAACTTCGAGCAGCGTGGCGTCGAGTTCCCCGACTTCTGGTCGGTGAACGCGGTCAACATCGTCACCAGCAAGTACTTCCGCGGTGCTGTCGGCACGCCGCAGCGCGAGACCGGTCTGCGACAGCTGATCGACCGGATCGTGAAGACGTATCGGAAGGCGGGCGAGGACTACAACTACTTCGCCTCTCCGGCCGACGCCGAGATCTTCGAGCACGAGCTGGCGTACGCCCTCCTGCACCAGATCTTCAGCTTCAACTCGCCGGTCTGGTTCAACGTCGGCACGCCCCAGCCGCAGCAGGTCTCCGCCTGCTTCATCCTGGCCGTCGACGACTCCATGGAGTCGATCCTCGACTGGTACAAGGAAGAGGGCATGATCTTCAAGGGCGGCTCCGGCGCCGGCCTGAACCTCTCCCGTATCCGCTCCTCCAAGGAGCTGCTGTCCTCCGGCGGCAACGCCTCCGGTCCCGTCTCCTTCATGCGCGGTGCCGACGCGTCGGCCGGAACGATCAAGTCCGGTGGCGCCACCCGCCGTGCGGCCAAGATGGTCATTCTCGATGTCGACCACCCCGACATCGAGAACTTCATCGAGACCAAGGTCAAGGAGGAGGAGAAGATCCGCGCCCTGCGCGACGCGGGCTTCGACATGGACCTGGGCGGCGACGACATCACGTCCGTCCAGTACCAGAACGCCAACAACTCGGTCCGCGTGAACGACGAGTTCATGAAGGCCGTCGAGTCCGGCGGGAAGTTCGGGCTGCGTGCTCGGATGACCGGTGACGTCATCGAAGAGGTCGAGGCCAAGTCCCTCTTCCGCAAGATGGCCGAGGCCGCCTGGGCCTGCGCCGACCCGGGTATCCAGTACGACGACACGATCAACCAGTGGCACACCTGCCCCGAGTCCGGCCGGATCAACGGCTCGAACCCGTGCAGCGAGTACATGCACCTGGACAACACGTCGTGCAACCTGGCCTCGCTGAACCTGATGAAGTTCCTCAAGGACGACGGCAAGGGCCACCAGTCCTTCGAGTCCGAGCGCTTCGCCAAGGTCGTCGAGCTCGTCATCACCGCGATGGACATCTCCATCTGCTTCGCCGACTTCCCGACCCAGAAGATCGGCGAGAACACCCGTGCCTTCCGTCAGCTGGGTATCGGCTACGCGAACCTCGGCGCCCTGCTGATGGCGACCGGCCACGCGTACGACAGCGACGGCGGCCGCGCCCTCGCCGGTGCCATCACCTCGCTGATGACGGGCACCTCGTACAAGCGCTCCGCCGAGCTCGCCGCGGTCGTCGGCCCCTACGACGGCTACGCCCGCAACGCCGAGCCGCACCAGCGCGTCATGAAGCAGCACGCCGACGCCAACGCCGCGGCCGTCCACATGGACGACCTGGACAACCCGATCTGGGCCGCCGCCACGGAGGCCTGGCAGGACGTCATCCGCCTCGGCGCGAAGAACGGTTTCCGCAACGCTCAGGCCTCGGTCATCGCGCCCACCGGCACCATCGGTCTCGCGATGTCGTGCGACACCACCGGCCTCGAGCCCGACCTCGCCCTGGTCAAGTTCAAGAAGCTGGTCGGCGGCGGCTCGATGCAGATCGTCAACGGCACCGTTCCGCAGGCTCTGCGCCGCCTGGGCTACCAGGAGGAGCAGATCGAGGCGATCGTCGCCCACATCGCCGAGCACGGCAATGTGATCGACGCCCCCGGTCTGAAGGCCGAGCACTACGAGGTCTTCGACTGCGCGATGGGCGAGCGTTCCATCTCCGCGATGGGTCACGTGCGCATGATGGCGGCCATCCAGCCGTGGATCTCCGGCGCGCTCTCCAAGACGGTGAACCTGCCGGAGACGGCCACCGTCGAGGACGTCGAGGAGGTCTACTTCGAGGCGTGGAAGATGGGCGTCAAGGCGCTCGCCATCTACCGCGACAACTGCAAGGTCGGCCAGCCCCTCTCCGCGAAGACCAAGGAGAAGGAGAAGGCCGAGGTCACGGCCAAGGCCGAGGAGACCATCCGTACCGCGGTCGAGAAGGTCGTCGAGTACCGACCGGTCCGCAAGCGTCTCCCCAAGGGCCGTCCCGGCATCACCACCTCCTTCACGGTGGGCGGCGCCGAGGGCTACATGACCGCCAATTCCTACCCGGACGACGGTCTCGGTGAGGTCTTCCTGAAGATGTCCAAGCAGGGTTCCACCCTCGCCGGCATGATGGACGCCTTCTCCATCGCCGTCTCGGTCGGTCTGCAGTACGGCGTCCCGCTGGAGACGTACGTCTCGAAGTTCACCAACATGCGCTTCGAGCCGGCCGGCATGACGGACGACCCGGATGTGCGGATGGCGCAGTCGATCGTCGACTACATCTTCCGCCGCCTGGCGCTGGACTTCCTGCCCTTCGAGACCCGCTCGGCACTCGGCATCCACTCGGCCGAGGAGCGTCAGCGCCACCTCGACACCGGTTCGTACGAGCCGTCTCTCGAGGACGAAGAGCTGGACGTCGAGGGCCTGGCCCAGTCCGCCCCGCTCCGGACGGAGCCGCTGAAGGCGGTGGCCGCTCCGCAGGAGGCGGAGATGCCCGCTCCGAGGACGGCGCACACCTCGGCGGAGCTCGTCGAGATGCAGCTGGGCATCAGCGCGGACGCGCCGCTCTGCTTCTCCTGCGGTACGAAGATGCAGCGCGCCGGGTCCTGCTACATCTGCGAGGGCTGCGGCTCGACCAGCGGCTGCAGCTGATTTCCGGAAAAAGACGCATGTCTCCTGCCTCTGACGCCGGAGGGTCGAGTTGCCCGGCCTGAGGTGTGGAAGTCGGCAGGGGGCCTGTCTCTCGGCCCGCTGGTGAGCATTTCCTGAGGTGGCGACCGCCCCGGATCCCGTGACGGATCCGGGGCGGTCTCGTCGTGGCGGGCCTTTAGCACGGATCGAGGTTGCATCTTGCAAGAACGTGAAAAGTCGCCATAGGGGATGCCTTTACCTCTCACCCTGCTGTCTGGAGCAGCCCTGCGCTGCATGCACCAGGCCCAGGGGAAGGTGGCATGACGTCGTCTGTGATCGTTCTGCCCGGTCGCTCGCCGGATCTCGACTTACTCAATCGCGCGCTTGGGGCGGTGCCTCTCCCGGTCGAGGCGGTCGCCGCTCCGTCGATCATGGTCGACGGGCGGTTTCATACGGCCGCGTGTCGGTGGTTGAAGCGTCGGCATGACAGCAAGCCGGTATCGGAGACGAGCGTCGCTCATGCGCGGCGCTTGGTCACGTACATCCAGTTCCTTCGCGACGAGCGTCACCGGATCCATCCGGATGAATTCCGCAGCGACGTCTTTGCCACCACGGCGGAGGATCTGAAGGCCTTTTACCGGCAGCGTCAGTATGACCCGGAGAAGCTGGTCGCGTCCTCCACGTGGAAGGATCAGCGGGTCACGATCAAGCTCTTCCACCAGTTCCTGCTGAACACCTATGGTGTGCCGCTGCCTTTCACTCTTCGGCGGGTGTTTCTCAAGAGCGGGCAGTCCGTCGAGGCGATGGAGGGGCTTCAGCCGAGGCGCCGGGCTGGGAGCCGGGGGACGCCCATCACTCCGGAGTTCGCGGATCTCCTGGTTCAGGCGGCTCTGCGGATCGACAGCAGGGGGCGTCAGCGCACCAATGCGGCTGTCGACCGGGATGCCGCCCTTGTCAGTCTGGGGCTGGCCGCGGGCCTTCGTAGGGGGACCCTGGCGGCCATCACGCATTACGAGATCCCGCCCGAGTCCGAGGAGGACTTCACGGACTTCGCGGTGCCTGACTTCATCACAAAGGGCGACGCCGGCGGCGAGACGCTCGCCTTCACGTACCGGCTTGCTCAGGTGCACAACTATCTTGCGGGTCACCGGACCGAGCTTGCTTCGCTGGGTCGAAGCTATCGGCCGAAGGATCCGCTGCGTCTGGTGCGTGCGGATCGGCGTGGCTGGACGGCGCTGGCCGGTGACCGAGAGGTGTCCGGGGACTGGACGGAGACGGATAAAGAGCTCCGCTACCGGATGATCGACATCGATGGGTCGAGCCCGCTGATGTGGCTCGACACCAGGACTGGTGAGCCGATCGGCTATGACATGTGCGGGCGTATCACCGCATCGGCTCGCGACTGGGCGCGTGTGCACCTGGAGCCGAAGTTCCCTCAGCGCTTCAGGGCCCATGACCTTCGGCACACGTACGCGACGCATCTGACCATCTGCATCTTCAAGGGGGCTGTGGCCGCGTGGGTGCATCCGGATATGGCCGAGGCGTACACGGCCGCGAAGCTCAGGGACGCGCTCGAGATTGCCCAGCTGAGCCTGGGCCACAGCAGCGAGGAGTCCACCAAGCTATATCTGCGGCATGCGCACAGGTTCTTGAACATCCCTTTCGACGAGTTCCTGGGAAGGCGCTGAGTGGCTCACCGCACGCGTGGCTTCACGAGCCACACCTATGATGTCAAGGCCGTCCACAGCGTCGACGAAGACCGCCTCACCATCACCTACAGCGACGCGGCTCATGCCGAGCGCCAATCGATCTCGCTTCGGTCTGGGCTGCCGGCGACTCCGGCGGCGCGGCAGCTGCTGGTCGGCATGGCGCGCAGCCTGAAGGTGTACGGGGACGGTGACTGGGAGTCCGCTTACATGCTGAACGGGCTCGCTTCGGCGTGCACCCGGCTGCTGGTGCGGCTGGAGGCGAGGGGCGTCCGCGACTTCGCCAGCCCGGTCGTGACGCTGCCGATCCTGCGGGACGCTCTCGACGACTTCGGGGACACGACGAAGCGGGTCCTCAACAAGCTCCTGGCCAGGGTGCTGCGCGTCCATCATCCGAGGGGACAAGCGCTTGCCCAGGCTCTCAGCAACACGACGTACATGGTGCGCGAGTCGAGGACCGAGCCGTACGAGGATGAGGTCGCCGACGCCATCGAAGCGTCCGCCCGGGGGATCTTTGCCGGGGCGTTCATCGCGCAGCGTTCGGTCCTGGCTGACTTCGGGGTCGACGTCAGTAAACGGGCATGGCTGTCCGTGCGGGCGGCGGACCTCATTGCCGACGCGAGAGCGCGGTACCCGGCGCTTTCCGAGCGGGTGCCGCGTCCCATCGAGCCGCGCGCGAAACTGATCGCCTGGACGCTCTTGAACCCCCGGGCTGTCGTGACGTGGGGCCGTAAAAGGTTTGTCGGCATGCTCGGTCCCACCATGCTTGAGATCGGCAGAGCTCTGCACCCGCCGATCGAGGTGCTGACCGCGGCATTGATCCTGCAGTGCCTGGCGGACAATGAGGGGTTGAACCTGGCCACGATCTTGCGCACCGAACCCAGCGATCTCTTCTACACCGGCTCGCGCCACGGGGTGCTCCAGACCGCCAAAGCGCGCAGCCACAGCGAGGACGACGTTCCGGTGCGCATTGAGTCGATGTACTCGCTCGGAGGGGTCGTTGAAACGCTGACCGGTCTGACCCGTTTCTCCCGGCACTTTCGCGCTGAGAGTCTCGTTGGCGACGAGGACGTCCCGGAGATCGTCAACAAGCTGTACATCGAGCATCGCGACGATCCGGGCAAAGCCGAGATCTTGCCGACGACCCGCATCCACCACGGCTGGCGCAACAGCGCTTTCGACGAGCACTGGCCGAACCCCGATGTGGACCGCCGTGGCCTCGGGCTTCGTTTCCGGGCCTTGCGCAACAAGTCGCTGGAACGCGCCATCGCGAAGGATCCCAACGCCGACGTGCAGGGCCACAGCGAGCGGACCCGGCTGCACTACCTTGCGAACGTCCTGCCCGACCACACCCTCACGAAGCTGGCGGGGGAGGCGCAGAACGACTGGCTGGACGCGGCGCTCGCGAAGTATGCCCCGGTCAGCGTGGCGACGAGCGGGCCGGCGCAGGAACTTGCCCAGGTGGAGCCGGAGAAGCTGCTCGACTTGCAGGCCAGTGTGTGCAGCAACGGCGGGAACGACCCGGACGAACCGGAGAGGCCCTGCTCGCTCGGCCTGGCTGCGTGTTTCACCTGCCCGTGCGGCTATCGCACGGCCGACAATGTGCCGGGGCTGCTTGCCACGGTCGCGTTCACGGAGATCATTCGCGACAACGATCCGGATGAGTGGGAGAACGGCGAGGCGAGCGTATTGCATCACTACGCGTCGAAGTCGCTGGAGAAGTTCTCCCGAAGTCTCGTCAATACGGTCCGCGCGAAGGTGGATCTGACGCGCCACATCGTGATCATCAACGGCCTGTATACGGAGTTGCGCCGGTGAGCACAAGGAAGAGCCCTCAGAAGGTGGTCCGTCTCCCGTTCGCCGCCGCGCCGGCGGAGGCGCCCAGCGTCGTCATCGACCCGGGGAAGGATGTTCGCATGCTCATCCCCAACGGCTTCGACATCGAAGAGCCCATTCTCTTCGGTACCAGCCGCTGGCGAACGGGCGGTCACCGGAGTTGGACGACGAAACAGGGACAGCAGACGGACTTTGACTTCGACGCGGTCCCCGAGCCCTGGCGGACAGCGGCGAAGGAGTGGGTGCTGCTGCAGCTCGATCCAGCGCTCGCCCTGCGCTGGGCACCTGATGACCCGGTCGCACAGACGTGGCCGGAGTCGCAAGAGCCCGTGAAACTCGTCACTGCTCGGGCGAATCTGAAGCAGTTGAGGCTCGCCCTGGGCGTCATGCTCAAGCACGGTCTGTTCACGCCGGACGCCGACGGCTGGGAGCGTGTCAAGATCCTCATGAGTCAGCCCCAGAACCGAGACGAGAAGTTGAAGGGCGCCGAGCTCGCACCGGGCACGTTGCGCGGCCGAGCCCAGCAGCTGAAGTCCCTGTGGCAGGTCCGCACGGTGTTGCACCGCCCGGAGCTGCTTGGCACCGAGCCCTTCGATGGTCGCGAGTCGACGCTGCTCTTCGGTAGCGGGCCGGCGCCGCGGCGCAATCGGACCCGGCCCCACGAGGATGTCGGTCGCTGTCTCGGGTTCGTAGCGTGGGTGTTCGATCACATCGCCCCTGACATCCTCGCCCACTCGCGCTGGTGGGCCGAGAACACCGTCGCCCCCGGTGATGGTGTTCTCGGCAAGGAAGAGGGCTACGCCGCCATGACGAACCTGTTGTACGAGGTGAAGGAAGACACGGGGGCTTTGCCAGGGCGCAGGAAGAATGGCCGTGTCGCTCTCGCGCACCAGGCACTCGGGCTCCTGCTGGGGTGCCCGGACGCTGACGAGGCCTTCTTCTGGGGGCGTTTCGCCATGCGCCGGTTCAGCCCTGATGATCTCGATGTCGATGGCGGGAACCCGTGCCCGCTGCCGATCACCGAGCTCCCCCTTCGATCGGGTGAAGGCGCCGCTCCGTGGACCCGACGTCTTCTCCCCACTCGGGATGAGCTGCAGATGTGGCAGAGCGCCCTGGTGTACTACGCGATGTACTACCTCGGTGCGGTGTGCGGGCTGCGGGACAAGGATCTTGCCTGTGTTCCGTTCGGGTCGGTCACGCGCACAACGAAGAAGCGTCCGACTGATGAAGAGTACGAAGTCATTGAGATGCGCGGCTACAAGAGCAAGAACCGACTGGCGCCGCAGCCGACCAAATGGAAGATCAACGCGCGGATCGCCCGGGTCATCGAGTGCATCGAGGAACTGCACGAGATCCTGAAGGTGGAGCCGACCCGAAGCACCGTGACCGGTGAACGGGTCCTGTTCGACAGCCAGCTCATCACCGCGTCGGTACGTGCGTCCCGCGAAACAGTCCATCTGGACTTGAACTTCATGAACTGGCTCATCAACGGCGCCGAGCGCCTCTACGCCAGCGGGGTCGCCCCGGCCCGCCTCGCGGACGTGACGAAGGTCAACATTACCCAGGTGCGCATCACGGCACTGCAGGCCTACGCCGCCCGCCCGCTGGGGAACGCGCTCGCCGCCCACTTCGGCCAGTGGAACCACAAGTCTGTGGCGATGGGCTACCACGCGGACGTCTTCAAGATCATCCACCTGGCGGACCCGAAGGACGCCGTGGAGCTGCAGCATGAGTACATCGGCCGGGTGCTGCACAGCGCGGCGCTTGACCCAGATGACCTGCGCGGCAAAGGGGTTCCCCGTCTGCTTCGCGTGATCGAGCGTGAAGGGCCCGCTCTGTCCAATCCCGCCCCCTACAGCACGGCCCGTGCGATAGCAGCGGGCCGGCGCAACAGCAACATCGCGGTGGGGCCGTACACCATCTGCGTGTACGGCCGGGATGGGGCGATGTGCGGGGGAGACGGGGCGGCGGACTTCCGGCTGTGCCGCCCGTTCGAGTGCCGTAATTCGGCGATGACGAAGGCCCAGCGTGCGCGCAGCGAACTGCGGCGCCGCATCGAGTTGGAGATGGATCCCGCTCTGCACCGCAGCGCTTTGAAGTTCGCGGCTGCCATGCCTGAAGTCGTCGACGACTTCACGGGCATGACTGATGATGAGCTCGTTCGGGTGATCGCGGTCGAGCTGGAGGGCTATCTCGTCGCTGCCCTGGGGCTGAAACCATGACCGATGCCCTGGAGGTCATCGAGCGGGCCGCCGCGGAGTTCGCGGTGGCCTGCCAGGCGGCGGACACCGCAGACGCTACGACTTACCTTGCTGAGCTACCTGTGCCCGCGCGGCTGGTCCTGGCCGCCGCTGTCATCGCGGCCGCGGACAAGCCGGTGTCGATCGTGAGCCTGTGTGAGGTGGCGGCAGTCTCCCGCGGTTCCGCGTACAACCATCACAAGGCACGGATGAATCACATCCGCGAAACGGTTCCCGTCCTCGTCCGCGCGCTGCTGGAGCGACTGGAGACGTCGTTCGACTCAGCGATCCTCTATGAGCAGCTCCGTGAGCGGGACGAGTCGATCCAGCGGCTGCGAGCCCAGTTAGTGACCAACACGAAGGAGCGTGACGCTGCTCTGGCGTACGCGCGGGCTCTCCACGAGCGCCTCCGCCCCGAGATCGAGGCGATCGCGCTGGAACAGCGGGAGAAGGTGCGTCACCTGTGGCGTGTGACGGAGGACGAGGAGGAGTGAAGCTGCTTCCTGGGTGGACTTCGAGCAGATAAGGGCGGTCAGTTGGCGGCGCCGGCAACGCTTTCCAGGCGTCGGCTGGTGCGCTGCACCAGGTGCGGGCATGCAGCTGGCCCCGCACGTGCATCAGATAGCTGGCGGCCGGGAGCGGATTGGCCGGGTCAGGAGCAGGCAGTCGTGGTCAGGGGTCCTGCGGCGCCGGGCCAGAGGTGACTTCCACGACCAGATACCGCAACTCGCCGTTCCTGCCTTTCAATTGGGCGTATGGGCGCCAGTGGAGTTCGTATCGACCGTGCAGGACACGTGTGTTGGCGCGATAGTCTCCCCCGCCCCATAGGAGAGTCCCGGAGAGGGACCGGCCGTGGTGGATCCGGAACTCGGCGTCTCGTGTTGGCTGCATGCGGACGAGGGGCGGCGACCACAGGGTGGCGGCGTTCGTCACGATCAGCGCGAGACCGTTGCGCGAGTGCGCGGGGGCGCAGAACCGCTCAAGACGTTCGATATCGCTGACGTACCGCTGCCGGGCCACGTCGTCGCTGCTGTGCGCGCGCAAGGCGAACTGTTCGCCGTGGTCAGCAACGGTGCCGGTCCATCGGGCGGTGAAGTACTTGAACTCGACCGCGGTGGTGCCGAGCGGGCCGAGACAGAGTAGGTCGAGCAGCTCAACTGGCCCGGTCTGGTGCTGGCCGACTTCCAGACGGGGTGCGATTTCCGGTGCCAGAGTCCACAGGGCGCGGACGAACGCCAGGCGCAGGTCCGCCTCGGAGTGGAACACCGGCCGTTCGCAGGCCAGGCGAGCCATGATCTCGTGCAGTGGAACCTGACCAGCGATCAGCGGCTCAGTGCTATTAGGCATTTGTCCCCCTGGGTCAGGCCTGAGCATATCGGTCGCTCGGATTTGCGGACTCCTCCGCACGCCTCCGTCCTCATGCCTGAGCGCTTGATCGTGGCCGGCACTCGAAATGAATCGCACCTGTTCGAGACGGCGCGTGTCATCCTCCTACTGCGACTAGCGGTCGGATGTCCAGCCTTCGGCTCGTGACAGACACCCGACGCCGCACTTTGCCTGCTGGGATGGAGGGGCCGGGCAGATTCACGGCTCTACTGGTGGTCGATATTGCCGACCGCAGGCGCCCGCATACCGGCTCTGAACTGCGACGATTCAGACTGCATCTCCGTGACGCTGGATCAGCGCTTCTCGGCGTCGCCCGTGAGATGGTTCTGTGATGGCGGTCCTGCTGGCCCTGCAAGCCGCCTGGGGGCGAACCCTTTCGGGTCCGCCCCCAGGTGTGAGGGTGAGTCGGTCAGTCGAGCGGCGGCAGGGATCTGCGCGGTGGTGCGAGCTGTCCCAGGCGCTCACGCCAGCTTCCAGGCCGGACGCGGTGGGCTTCGAGCTTCTCGGCGAGCGGGCGGGTGAGGCTGCTGAAGCGGTAGGTGTTGAGGAAATTTGGTTCAAACTTCTGCCCCAGAGCCGTCGGCAGGTCCCAGGCTTCCTCGGGCGTCAGCAGGTAGGCACTGACCTCGGTCCGCCGGGCCGTGCCGCCGTCCTGGTCGCCGAGGAGGACGTAAGCGAGGGCGACCGGTTCCCCGACGTATTTCCGGAAGACGGTGAGGCCGTTGAGTCCGACCGTCTTCAACTGGATGGGCAACATCCAGTTGGCGCTGGAGGTGTAGGCGAGGAGATCGACACCCATGTCCCGTTCCCGGGCCTGGCTGCTTCGACTCCCGACCGCAGGAGTTGGGCGGTGAGCCATGACCGGCTGAGGACCTCGGTCGCTCCGGTGTCGTTCATGGAGGCCTCCCTAGCAGCTTCGCTGACTGGTGGTCAGGCTGGGGTAGTCACGATGGCGACCTCGCGTCCGGCCGAGACCGAAAGCTCTGCTCTTCCGTCCCTGCCGACGGCAAGGGTGAACCCGTCGATGACGGCCTGACGTGCAGTGCCGTCGTCTTCGACTTCGACCGTGCCGACTGCGACGATGGCGGTGTCGAGATATTGGATCGAACGAGCCATGCCGCAGACGCCCCACAGCTTGCCCGGATTCGGAGTCCCGACCAAATGGGTCCACTTCACTGAGGGGACGCCGGGGAAGGTGATCCGGCCCTCGAGAGCGCAAGCAAGGCGATTGGGTGGCCGCAGCAGCGGACCAGGTCCCGCTAATTCGCCGCGAATTGCCACCAGTTGGGGGCTAGGGTCCGTCTTCAAACGGATCTTGCCCATAGCAGGAACGACGCCAGGCTGACCGCTGCTTCGTAGGAGATGGCGGTCTTGTCGTACCTGGTCGCAATCCCGCGGCAGTGTTTGAGGGTGTTGAAGCAGCGCTCGACGGTGTTGCGCCGGCGGTAGACCTCGCGGTCGAAGCCGGGCGGCCGGCCGCCGCGGCGGCCCCTGTTGTGCCGGTGCCGTCTCTGGTCGGCTTTCTCCGGGGTGGTGTGGCCGATGCCGCGGCGTCGCAGGTAGGCGCGGAATCCGCGGGAGCTGTATGCCTAATCCGTAGTTAAGGAGCCGTAAATTAACTACTGGCTGCTTCGATCATGTTGTCGTGCTGCTCGATCACGCTCTTCAGGGCTTCGAGGGTGCGCGGGGGGTGGGTCTG
>NZ_JBHVFU010000042.1:0-70235 GCF_042801455.1 Streptomyces sp. NPDC057565
GCGCCCGCACCCCTGCTTGGCGGGTGCCCGTAGCCATAGGTAGCCGTCGGCGTCCCGGTCGTACGGGCCCTCGTCCTGGTAGGTGATGCCACCGCACGGACCGATCACCACGGGGCTGCGGGCCTGCTCCGCCGACCACGAGGCGATATACGGAACGACGAGCGGTCGCGGGAAGGTCGTCACCGGACCTGCCGCGGCTTGCAGTCGTCGCACAGCGGGATCGTTGCCCCCACGACGCTGAGGCTGGCGAGGCTGGTCGTACCGCAGCTCGCGCACCGCCGGCAGAGACTCTGCCACGCGTTCTTGAGCCGACGCCGCTCCTTGCACGGCCCGTCAGCGCCGCAGTCGGCGTGGGTGATGGTGTGGCCCACGTAGGCGCGGTACGCCTCCTCAACACCCACGGTCGTCTTATCCGTGACCGTCCTCGTCCCCCTCCACCGCCCGGCGCTCCCCGAGGGCCCGCTGATAGCGGCCGTAGGTGACGAGCTGCGAGACCGCGTCCGGGCTGCACAGGGCGCCGGGGCCGTCCATCGGCACACACCAGTAGGACCGGAACATCTCCGGCTCGGTCCGCTGCGGGCGCGGGACACCGAGGAAACAACCGGACCCGAGACACTCCGCCTCCGGCACCTGACGGTCGGCCCATTGCGGTAGCCGTGACGTGCTCGCCGGTACGAGCGCGTAGTACCGCTGAGAGGACATGTCGATGAAAACGGGACCGTGGACCGCTTCGTCCAGATAGACACCGATGCGCTTGGGGTCCTCAGTGCCGGCGGCAGCCTGCACGATGCCGGCCGGGATGCGGATCGCGGCGAAGGTTCCGCCGCACCGCAGGAGCGCGATACCCCTCGTCGCCCACTGGTCGCGGGCCTCGTTCATGTCCGGAGCTGCGGTGAGGAGCCAGTGGCCTACCGCTAACTCCCGTTCCTGCCTGGAGTGCACGGGCACTCCGGGGCTCAGCTCGTCCGGGGCTTGTACGTCTCTCACCGCGCGGCCCCCGAGGCACCGCGATCGGTGTCTTTGAACTCGTCTGCACGGTAAAGGAGTTGGGTACGCTCAAACATGGCGACTCCTAGCCAGTCGTCCATGCCCCGGGGTCGGCGGTCAGCATGACCCCGGGGCCTTAGCGCAAAGAGTGACTTTCCTGCGAAAGACCCGCCTCCTGCCGCGGGGTATACCCATGATGGGTACACGCGGCGGACAGTTACCGCGCAGACTCAGGCGAGCAGGAAGAGTGCCGCATGATCTACCAGCCACCTACGGCCCTGCCGCGCCGTCTCCTCGACGACGAGGACATGTACCGCGCACTGACGGCCCACGACTTTGGGGCGGTCTTCCGGATCGCCCGCGAGCGGGCAGGGATCAGCTACTCGAAGATCGCCGCCGAGTGCGACATCAAACCTGACCGGGTCGGAACACTCGCACGGGGCCAAGGCCGGATCACGTCCTTCGAGAAGATCGTGCAGATCGCGGATGCTCTACGCGTCCCCGGGCACTTGCTCGGCCTCGCTCCCCGACCCTGGGAGGCCGACGACGCTCCTGCTGGAACTTCCAGCACAGAGAACGGACCGCACGTGCGTCGCCGAACCATCCTCCAGGCAGCAACCAGTACCGGCCTCGCTGCCGCCCTCCCCGCCCTCCACCGGCCTGACCCGCCGCGTCGCATCACCGACACCTACATCGACCGGCTCCGCGAACGCACCACCCGCCTACGGCGCCTCGACGACATCCTCGGCGGCGGCGACACCTACCGCACGTATCTCAGCGAAGTGCAGTACACCAAGGGCCTCCTGCGGCGCGCCAGCTTCACCGACGGCACCCGCCGCCGTCTCACCGCACTCCTTGCGGAGCAGGCCCAGCAAGCAGGGTGGGCGGCCTTCGACGGAGGGCGCACGAAGGACGCCGGATCCCTGTACGAGGAGAGCCGCGACTTCGCACGCAAGGCACAGGACGCCGACCTCTACGGCAACAGCCTCGCGTTCCTCGCCTACAAGACCCTCGCAGACAACCGGCGCACCGCCGTCGCCTTCGCCGAGGACTCCTGTGCAACGATCACCGCCCGGACACCGTCCTCAGTCCGAGCCCTGCTCTACGAACGTCTCGCCTGGGCCTGCGCCGTCGACAACCAGCCGAAGAGCACAGAACTCGCCCTCGACGCCGCACGCGAGGCCCTTGAAGGCGCGCAGGACGGCGAGCCTCAACCCGACTGGTCCGCCTGGGTCGACCGCACCGAGCTCGACATCATGACTGGCCGCTGCTGGACTGAACTCCGCCGCCCCCTGCGGGCCGTGCCCGTCCTCACTGACGCCCTCAACCGGTACTCCGACGACCACGCCCGCGACAAAGCGCTCTACCTGTCCTGGCTCGCCGACGCCTACCTCACTGCCGGCGAGGTCGAGCAGGCAGCCGAGAAGACCGGCCGCGCGCTCGAACTCGCAACGGGCGTCGCCTCTATCCGGCCCCGGCAGCGCATCGAGCCGCTCCTCACCAAGCTGCGGCCCCACGCGGCCCTCAGTACGGTCCGGGACGCCTTGGAACGCGCGGCCGACTAGGACGCTTCCGAGGAGACGGATTCACCGATCCACTGCTTGCACCGCTCGGCGCCCAGGACGATCGGGACGGCGCACAGCTCGGGGTTGTCCCACGGGTGGCGCTCAAGCAGGTGCGCCTCCAGCTCCGGGTAGCGGTCGGTCGTCGTCTTGAGGAGGAGCTGCCACTCCTCGCCAGTGCCGTACTCACCCAGGTGCCAGAACACGCTGGTGACCGGCCCAATGATCTGGGCACCTGCGGCAAGCCGCTCCTTCACCGCCGAACCCGCGAGGTCGATCGCCTGCTGTTTCGTCTCCGTGGCCGTGGATACCTGCACGTATTCAGTCATGGCCGGGAGCCTAGCCAGCAGGTGGCGCCACCCATCTGCTAGTTGGCCAAGATGCACCGCCGACGGGGCAGGGTGTCCGCCGAGTCGGTGCGCCCGGCGTCGGACCCCGCCCCCTACCGCGGCAGCTGTCCTTGGCTACCGAAGTTGACCGGTGGCTCGTGACTCACTCTTCCAGCGACAACGGCCAGATATACCCGAAGGCTTCGGCGCACTCTCGATAGCCCCCGCAGACCACCGCGCCGTTCAGGGGGTGCGGGCGCCGGACGGCGGCGACGATACGTTCGGCCTGGAGCTTCGGGCTTTCCTCTGTCACCGCAAACCCGATCTTCAACTGGATGGACGGATCGGCGCTCTCACGCGGAACATGCAGGGAGACAAGGACCTGTCCAGGGTCCGAGTCCCATACGGAGACCCAGAACGGGTCGCTGTTCCATGCGGCCAGGGGATTCGGCACGACTAGCAATTGCTGAGCCACCAGGTCAGCGACATCCCACGCCAGCGAAGGCCGCTCTGCCAGAGCCACAGTGCTCCCCTTATTCGAACCTACACGCCCCGGCCTGGAGCACACACGAGCCGTTGCCGCAAACGTGCTCGCCCGCATCCTACCGACGCGGCGGCTGGTCACGCGGGCGAGTGCCTGAGCCGTCAAACCTCAGCGTCAAGGACAGCGACCTCGCACACAGGTAAATCGCCGACCCGCTCGCGTCTCACTCAATCCAGTCCGCGCAGGTCAACACGAGCTGGTCGACTAACTTCGTTGCGACAGGTCAGCAGCCATGCCACCCCACCCGCGGCCTCACTGTCCTGTGACATCGAACTTTGAGCGTGTGACATCGATTCCTAATGCCGTATGTCAAGGCCCACTGGCCCCGATGAGCGCCGTCGCCCCGGCGCCGGAGGTATGGAGCAGCGGTCTCTATCATGATCGGGACAAGTCGTTGGGGGAGGCGGGATCCGGCCGTGGCATACCAGCTCACGTTCTTCTGTCGATCGGGCGAGGAGAACGGGCAGGCGGCAATCAGCCGCCTTCTGGACGAACTCCTGCCAGCCGGTGCCCTCCTGCTGACGCACCGGTCTGGCCCGTTCGTGGACGAGGTTGCTGTTTGCTCGCTCGCGACCCGGGGGCCCGCCGGGGACCCCGCGGCTGACTGGCTGACCCTTGAGGTCCACGTAGGAGTGGAGTGGATCGCGGAGTCGGTGATCGCTACATCGCCCGAAAACGAGCAGGGCATCTGGGGCTGCGACCTGCTCGCAACGGTCACCCTCACCGGGGACATCCCTGACTGGCCGCTCGTCAACCGCATCTGGGATGCACTGCTCCGCCTCTGGAGCGCCACCCCTTGGGATGAGATGTCCGGATTCGAGATAGCAAAGAGCATGCCGTAGATCGAAGCCAAGCGGGCAAGTCCAACGAGTAGGCGTGTGACTCCAGGCAGCGTGACCGAGGCTCAGCTCCTCCCGGCAGGTGCGGGCGTCCCGGGCCGGGCTGGCTGGTAGCAGCGTTGGTCGCGAAGGAGGGCCCAGATGACGTTGACTCGGCGCCGGGCCAGGGCGAGGACGGCCTGGGTGTGGCGTTTGCCCTCGGCGCGCTTGCGATCGTAGAAGCGCCGCGATTCGTCGCAGCAGCGGATGCTGATCAGCGCCGAGGTGTAGAAGACGCGTTGGAGCTTGCGGTTGTAGCGTTGTGGGCGGCGGAGGTTTCCGCTGATCTTGCCGGAGTCGCGGGGTGCGGGCGCGACTCCGCCGAAGCCGGCGAGGCGGTCGGGACTGGCGAAAACGGCCATGTCGCCGCCGGTGGCGGCCAGGAACTCGGCCCCGAGTATTGGGCCCAGGCCCGGCAGGTTGGCGAGGATCTCGGCATCGCGGTGCTCGCGGAACCTGGCCGCGATGACCTTGTCCATCTCGGCGATCTGCTGGTTGAGAGCTATCACCTGGGCGGCCAGTGTGTGGACCATCCGCGCGGCTGTCCTCTCGCCCGGGACGCTGGTGTGCTGGCTTCCAGCAGCCTCCAGCGCCGCCTCGGCAATCTGGCCGACGCCACGAACACTGCGGTTCCGCAGCCAGGTCTCCAGCCGTTTGGCGCCGAGGCGCCGCAAGGCGGCGGGGGTCTGATAGCCGGTCAGCAGCGTCAGCGGCCCGGCGTTGGTGAGATCCAGGGCCCGGTCCAGCGCCCGGAAGATGCCGGTGAGATGGGCTCGGAGGCGGTTGACGGTGCGGGTGCGGTCGGCGACCAGGTCCGAGCGGTGACCGGTGAGGAGCTTGAGGTCGGTGGCGATCTCGTCGCCGGTCCGTACGAGCTGCAGGTCACGTCGGATGCGGGTCTGATCGGCGATCACCGCCGCGTCCTTGGCGTCGGTCTTGCCCTCGCCGCGGTAGCCCTCGGAGGCGCGGTTGATGGCCCGTCCGGAGATGTAGAAGGCGCGCTGGCCGTGGTTGAGGAGCACCGCAATGATCAGGGCGGCTCCGCCGTCGGCGAGGTCGATGCCCCAGGTCACCTCGTTGCCCAGGGCCAGCACGTCCGCGAGGAGCTGGAGGAGTTCCGGCTCGTCGTTGGCGACGCGTCGCGACAGCAGTCGGCTGCCGGTCTCGTCGATCGCCACGCAGTGGTGGTGGGTCTTGCCTGCGTCGATACCGGCCCAGATGGCGGCCACTCGGTTCCTCCGTGAATAGGGTTCAGTGGGCTTGCCACGGACGACCTCGCTGTCGATTCCCTACGGAGCGATCGTGCGCAATTCCTAATTGGCAGCCGAGTCGTCGTGGGGTGTCGGGCGGTCAATCGTTGGAAGCCACAAGCGGCAGAAGTTTGAAAGCCACACCCGACACCCCTGGGCGGGCCAACCATACGAAGGGCTGGCCCGATCCCGTGCAACAAGGTAGGGAAGTTTGAGTGACCAGGTCGGCCGACCAAGCTCCGGCCTCCGAGCGGTGTCAGTAGGGGGCGGCAGACTGCGCGCATGGATGCTTCTCACAACACCGATCGCTGTGACCGTGCTGGGCTGGTGTGGGTCCGGTCGATGGGCGGCCCCTTGATCGTCGTTCCGGAGTCCTCGGTAAACGCCTGGGGTGGATGCACGGAGGACGGTTCCGTCCTCGGTGATGCCGATGGCCGTGATGACTACGACCGCGCCTGCGAGGTGGAGGACTGGGCCGGTGTGATCGCCGTGGGCGCGGGCGCCGTCACTGCGCTTGTCCTGGCCGATGAACCTGCAAAGACGTGCTTCCTGCCAGAGAAGCTGCTGTTCGTGCGGTGGCTGGCTGCGGACTCCGAGGCCGAGTTGTTCGCGGCAGCCGAGGCGGTCCTGGCCGATCCGGACACCGCTTGGGAGGACGGCGGACTGTGGGTCACCGATGGCCCGGCGGTGTTGATGGATTCGGCCGAAGCGGGCGCCGATCTGGGAGTGGAGTATCCCGACGGGGGTCAGCCGGACCAGGCTCCAGTGCAGCTCCCGGCGGGTCGGTGGAGGGTGCGTGCGGTCCATCAGACCGGCGAATTCCCGTGGGTGGGTGTGGTGCAGCTCGTCGCCGAGGACGGCCAGGCCTGACGCTCAGCATCCCGTGCCACTCAAACTTTGATGGCACAAACCTAATGATCATCAACCTTCGATGGCAACGACCAAGGTTCGATGGCACAGGACACTCACGGCCTGCTGCGCTACAAATCCCCACGGGCATAGACTCGAACACATGTACGACCTACCCCCTACCTGCCACGCCTCCGCACTCTGGAGACGTTCCTCGTCATGCTGCTGGCCCGGCACGCCAGCGGATCGGCGAAGTCGAACAGCAGGAGCGCGGGAAGCCGCGAGGCGGGGAGCAGCAACGCGCGGAGCAGGCCGGCCAGCACGAGCAGGAAAAGCGGCAGCCCACGGAGCCGCCGAGCGAAGAGCGGCGCCCACGCCCGCGCACCCCGGACTGGGGCATCACCGACGTCGGCATCGGCGTCCCACGGGCCGAGGTCCACCGCGGCGACTGCTGGGTAGGGAGAGAGCTGCGAGCAGTCAGCCGGGAGGAGGCCGCTGCCGCCCTGGCCGAAGGGATCCCGGCCTGCGAGGTATGCCAGCCGGACACTGTGCTCGGCAGGCAAGGGTGACCCTCCGCTACTGACCTTGTAGGGGTGGTGTCGCGGGGGCTGACAGCTCGTGATCGTCGCGGTATGCCCGAAGCATGAAGTATCCGCAGGGTGGGGGTCTGACCGCGGAGCGACAAGCGTTCCGTGAGCGGGTCCGGATGGAAGCGGTCGGCATGTTCGTCGATGGGCTGGACAGTGCCGTGATCGCGAAGGAGTTACGCGTCAGTGTCCGGTCGGTTCAGCGGTGGCGGCGGGCCTGGCTGGAGGCTGGGCAGGACGCTCTGCGTTCACGCGGCCCGGCCTGTCGGCCCAAGTTGAACGAGGTTTTGTTCGGGGTATTGGAACAGGAGCTGGCCAAGGGCCCGGTCGCGCATGGCTGGCCGGATCAGAGATGGACTTTGGCCCGGATCAAGACGCTGGTCGGCCGCAGGTTTCATAAGCGCATGACGCTGTCAGGTATCTCCCAGATGCTCAGGCGGCACGGCTGGAGCCATCAGGTTCCCGCCCGCCGGGCGGCTGAGCGTGACCAGGCGGCGGTGGCCGGCTGGGTGAAGGAGACCTGGCCACATGTGGAAGCATCGCGGCGGCGCTCGATGCCTGGATCTTCTTCGAAGACGAAGCCGGGTTCTCTATGACGCCGCCGACCTCACGAACCTGGGCCAAACGCGGACACACGCCGGTGATCCGGGTTCGCGGACGATCCCAGCGCCGCTACTCCGTCGCGGCCCTGTGCTGCTACAAGCCCGGCGAGCGTTCGCGCCTGATCTACCGGCCCCAACGGCATACCGACCACAAGCGAGGTGGCCGCAAGAGCTTTGCCTGGACCGAGTACCGCGACCTTCTGATCGCCGCCCACCAACAGCTCGGCGGGCCCATCGTCCTTATCTGGGACAACTTGAACGTCCACAAGGACGCCCGGATGCGCGCCTTCATCGACACGCATGACTGGATCACCGCCTGCCACTTGCCGCCCTACGCACCCGACCTCAACCCCGTCGAAGGCATATGGTCCGTACTCCGCCGCACCACCCAGGCCAACACCGCCTTCACCGACCCCGACCACCTCCTCCGAGCCCTACGACACGGCCTCCGCCAACTCCAATACCGCAGCGACATCATCGACGGATGCCTCACCGAGACCGGACTCAAACTGACGACACCACGCCTCAAAGCTCAGTAACCCCACCTCGCGACGAAAGGTCACTCTGCAAGGCGAACGATCAGGCGAAGGGTAAAGCTGCGAAACGAAGAGACCGGCGTCACAGGACACCAGGCGCTCCGCCAGGGCCTTGGTCGACCCCTTCACCCGCGTGCGAAGGAATTTCACTCGGAGGACGTCGTCACGTCAGACGTCCTGCAGCGTCCCGTCGTTCGGGAGATCGGCGATCTCGGACGGCGCGGGCGGCCAGGCGTGCACGGGCTTTCCGTGCCGCGAGAGCCGGACTGTCATCGGCATCCCGTTGTAGTCGCCCTTCAGCTTCCGTGAGGTTGCTGTCGCAGGCGGCGATCACGACTCGCGTTGCCTGAGGTGGGCGGTTCAGTTGGAGACTGGACCGCCCACCGCCCTACCTACGATGCCTTCGCCCAAGCTCGGTTGTTGCCGTGCCACGCGAAAAGACCGAACTTGTGGTTCACGGGGCCAGGACTGTTCCCAGGTGCGCCCCGGCCGGTGTGCCGAGCTGGGTCGATCCGTAGGAGGTGGACGCGGACAGGCCCAGGCCCGTGCTGTTGCTCGGGACGGCCAGGAGCGTACCGTTGCCCGCGTCTTCGCCCGCTGCGCCGATCGTCAGGTCGGCGCGGCCATAGCCGGAAAGATCCGTGAGGGAGACGGACGAGCCCAGGTTGTCGCCTGTCTCGGTGGAGCCGGGGACGCCGCTGGTGTCCTGCGAGATGGCCTGGGCGCCGGTTCCGGTGAGACCTGTCGAGCTGCCCTTGAGGAGGATCGATGTGCCGGCGTCGGACTGGTTCACCGAGTTGCGGGTGATGTCCTCGTTCGGGGCGCCGGTCAGGACGTCCGCGTAACCGTCGGCGTTGTAGTCGCCGACCGAGACGGCGGCGCCCATGGCGTCGCCGGACTCGGCCGCGCCCGGCACGCCGGAGGTGTCCTGGTGGACGACCGACACGCCGGTGGACGTCAGGCCCGTGCCGGCGGTGCCGTAGAGGGCGCTGACCTGGCCGCCCGCGTGCGCGCCGGACTCGGAGGTGGAGGGCTGGCCGACGGCGATGTCGTCGACGCCGTCGCCGTTGATGTCGCCGGCGGCGAGGGAGCGGCCGCCCTTGACGGACAGGAGCCCGGCCTTGGTGAGGCCACCGCTGCCGCCCTTGAACCAGAGGAGGCGGCCGATGCCTGTGGCGTCACGGTAGGTGAGGGCGACGTCCGCGTAGCCGTCGCGGTTGAAGTCGCCGGATGCGGCGTCCTCGTAGGCAAGTTGGGTGGTGGACGTGGTCAGGGTGCCGTACTGCGTGGTGGTGCCGGTCAGGCGGGTGTTCCAGCTGCCGCCGCTGCCGGTGCCCGCGGAGAAGACGTCGGCTTTGCCGTCGGCGTTGAAGTCGCCGACGGTGACAGCGGAACCGAGCTTGGCGCCCGCCGCGGTGGTACCGACCGTGGTGTACGAGAGGCCTGAGGTGAGGCCGGGGCCGTACAGGACGGTGACGGCGCCGCGGTCGGCGTTGCCGGAGGTGTCGTCCTCGCCGGGTACTCCGATGGCGAGGTCTGCGTAGCCGTCCCCGTTGATGTCGCCTACTGCCGTGGCGGCACCGAACGAGTCGCCGCTCTCCGCCGTGCCCGGGACGCCCGAACTGGCCTGGGTCAGCGTCTTCCTGGCGGCTGCGGAGGGTCCCGTGAGGGAGCCGGGGACGACGGTGAGGCTGCCGCTGGCGTTCTTCGGCATGGCGGCGACGAGGTCGCTGACACCGTCGCGGCCCAGGTCCGCGGTGGGGCGGGCGGCGGAGGCTGTGGGTGAGGTGGTCAGGGCACGCAGGTCAGCGAGCCGGTCGTGCAGGTTGGCACCGGGGCAGGCGGTCGCCATGAGGTCCTGGTGGCTGGTGATGCGGTCGGTCTCGACCTGCTGGCCCGCGGTGTAGCGGCCGTTGTCGAACTCGGCGGTCAGCGTCGTCTTCGACAGCGGGTCCGCGCCGTACAGGCCGAGCTTCCACCCGGCGATACGGGAGATCGCGGCGCGCGCGGCCGGAGTGGGCTTGGCGGTCTCCATGTTGCCCAGCAAAGAGATACCGACCGTGTCGGGGTTGAAGCCGAGGGTGTGCCGCGCCTTGACCGGCTTGTCGACACCGCCCTTGCTGCCCTCGAAGATCTGCCCGCACTTGTCGACGACGAAGTTGTACCCGATGTCGCCCCAGCCCTGGGTCTTGACGTGGAAGGCCTGGATGGACCGGACCATGGCTGCGGACTGCGCACAGCTGTAGCTGTTACTGCCCGCCTCGTGATGAACCACGACGGCCTTGACTGCCGGGCTGTAAACGGTCGGGCACTGCACGATCGACTCATCCGCACCCCAGGCAGCACGGGA
This sequence comes from Streptomyces sp. NPDC057565, assembly GCF_042801455.1. Lineage (NCBI taxonomy): Bacteria > Bacillati > Actinomycetota > Actinomycetes > Kitasatosporales > Streptomycetaceae > Streptomyces > Streptomyces sp. NPDC057565. The sequence continues at coordinate 10,475 of NZ_JBHVFU010000042.1, forward strand.
GATGATCGCCGGCTTGGGGACAGGCCCGGTGGCCGGCGTCGCGGGCGCAGTCGACAAGCCGTCCAGGCAACGCGGCCCGGTCACCGAGGTCGGCGACGGGCTTGCGCTCTCGGCAGTGAACGCGGCGAGTTCGCTGCCCGCGGTGGGGGACCCGCCCGTCCCGGGGTCGACCAGGTCCAGACGCATCGACGCGGGCAGGGACCGTTTGCCGCTCACCCGGGCCTCAATGCCGTCCGACGGACCCACCCACAGCGGCTCGGTACTGCCACGCATGCCCTTGCCCGAGCCGTCACGCCCCAAGTCGGGCGGCGTGTCAGCGATCTCGAGCCCACGCCAGCCACTCCAGCTGCCGCCGGCGGCGCGCGTGCGGATCTCCACCTCGCCGCTGAGCCGCGCCTTGGCCGAGGGCCAGCTCACGGCCACCATCGAGAAATCCTCGGTGGCCGTCTGCTGCCGCTCACGCGCCGTCGCGGACGAACCCTCCAGGGCCAGGGTGCGGACGGCGGCGGGACGAACCTCGCGCTGCGGCTCCTCGGGCGAGGAAGTGCTGCCGATGGCCAGGGCGGCAAGCGCCCCGGAACCGATCAACGCCGAGGCAAGGGCGGGCAGGACGATCCTGCGCATTCTTCGCTGCGACAGCCGACGTCTACCCAACCCTGTATTACTGCTGTTCGACACAGATTCCCGCCCTGGTATCTCGATGTACATGGTCTGCACTCCACTCCAGCGCACCAGGCACCACATCCGTCACACCCTGCTGACGCCGCTCACGATGGGCATCAGAGGAATCCGTGACTGAATGCGGGACTTTCACGCCACATTCCGGGAGGCAACCGTCGCCATGAAGGTGACGATTGTCTCCCGGCATGAAGGTCTCAGCGTTGCTTGGGCGGGATTTCAGCGGTACAGGTGGCGCGTCCGTACGGGCCCGAGGCCGTGGCCATGTGGACCTCTCTGCCACGCAGGTCGACGCGGCAGGAGGCGTGGCCACCCTTGGCACCGAGCTGCACGGTCACTGTGGCAGGGCCGCTGGCGGGAGTGACGCGTGCGGCTGCGCGCCAAGGCAGTCGGGCCGTGGCTTCATGACCGAAGGCGGCCATCTTGCTGGAGCCCGTCTTGAGGCCGGCGTGGTAGGTGATGTCGGCGGTGCCGGTCCCGGTGACGTGGTAGGCAATGGGTACGGAGTAGGACGGCCGTGTCTTGCCGTTCCCGCCCCAGGTGACGGCGATCCCAACGGCGAGCAGTGCGACGCCGGCGATGCCGAGCACCGTAGGGACGCCGACTCGCATCAGACGGGAGAGATCGCGCTGGGCGGGGGTGCCTGTCGTGGCGGGCTCGCTGCCGTCCTCGGTCGAGACTCCCGTCGGCTTGGACGGTTCGGCTTCGCAGGCTGGTGGCGCCGTGTCGGCGGTGGTTTTGAACATGGTCATGGAAGTGGACTCCTGCAGGTGTGGTCAGGGGGCCAGGACGTCACCGATGTGGGCGCCGGCGGGAACGTTGAAGGTGCCGATGCCAGGGCCTGCACTGGAGGAGGCGAGGATGCCGGTGGCGCTGGAGTTGGCCATCAGGACCATGCCGTCGCCGGTGTTCTCGCCGCTGGCTCCCGCTGCCATGTCGGCGTAGCCGTCATTCGTGGCGTCCAGCAGGGCGACGGCGGTGCCGAGGCGGTCGCCGGGCTCAGGGGCGCCGGCCATGTCGCCGGTCGCGTCGATGGTGCCGGAGTTGAGGGAGACGGAGCCGGTTCCGGTGAGGCCGGTGGCGGATCCCTTCAGGAGCAGGGTGGTGCCCGCGTCGGCCTGGTTGGCGGCGTTGAAGGTGAGGTCTTCGCCGGGGGCGCCGGTGAGTACGTCCACGTAGCCGTCCTTGTTGACGTCGCCGACAGCGACGGATGCGCCCATGTCGTCGCCGGACTCGCTGGCGCCTGGCACGCCGGAGGAGTCCTGGTCCAGGGTCGTTTTCGAGGTGTCGGACAGGCCGGCGGCGGAGCCATAGTAGGCGGTGACGCGGCCTCCGATGACGGCCGCCGGCTGGCCGACGACGACGTCGGGGAACGTGTCCTTGTTGAGGTCGCCGACGGCGACGTCGACGCCTCCCGCGCCCTCCAGGCTGGTGGCGGTGTCGGTGTGCAGTCCGGTGGCAGAGCCGGGCAGGACGTACAGGGGGCTGGTGCCGTCCCACTGGGTGAAGGTCACCACGGCGTCCGGGTAGCCGTCCTTGTCGATGTCCCCCGAGGCTGCTTCGGCGTTGGCGGCCGAGGTCAGCGACAGGGCGGACGCGCCCGCGGCTACCTGTTGCGGCGCGGTGTCCTTGACGGTCCGGGTGGCACCGTCGATGACCCACATGGCATAGCTGCCGGGGCAGAAAGCCAGCACGTCGGCCTTGCCGTCGGCGTTGTAGTCGCCAATGGTCATGGCTTCGCCGCAGCGGTCGCCGCCGACGCGGGCGGAGGCGGGGGCGAAGTACATGGTGGTGTCCGCGGTGAGGCCGGTGGCCGATCCGTACAGCAGGGTGATGCCGCCGGCGTCGGTGTGTCCGGAGGTGTCGTCCTCGCCGGGGGCGGCGACGGCGAGGTCGGCGTAGCCGTCGCCGTTGATGTCGCCCCAGGCGGTGGTGGCGCCGAACTGGTCGTCGGTCTCGGAGCTGCCGGGCAGGTCGATCCCGCCGGCGAGGCTGTTCTGGGTGAGGGTGATCTTGGTGGCGCCGTTGGACCCGGTGGCGGAGCCGGGGGCGATCGACACGGCGCCGGCGCCAGTGATGGTGGTGTCGGCGGCCTGCGGAATGCCAACGGCGAGGTCGGCCTTGCCATCCTTGTTGAAATCGGCCGTCACCGGCGCGGCTACGGCGTAGGCGGTCTGGGGCACGGCAAGCAGGGCCGCACCAGCAACGACGGCCACTGCGATGGCGATACGCGAACGCAGGCGGGCGGGGACAAGCGCCATAACAATCTCCTTAAAGAGACGCACAGTCGCAGCGAAGGACGCCGTGGCGGTGGGGTCAGCCGGGATGCTGCGGGACGGCCCGCACACGAGCCCGGCGGTTATATCCCATGCATAGTCGCCCCGGCGAACGCCTGGACAGACCAGGTCAATTCAGCCGACCGCCTCGTCCCATGACTACTGCATTCACATAAACTGCCCCAATTGTTCAAGCAGTTGACGTGGGTATATCCAGGGGATTACAACTCCTCCGCCACACAGTGAATTCACAGCCGATCGGGCGGTCCGGTCGACGGTTAGGCATGCCGTCGGCCCATTTGCGCTGTCCGCACACACTTCGCGCGGGCGCCGCAACGAAAGGGACCTAAGACGTGAAAGTCCGATACAGGAGACTAATCTCCTGTCTGATCGTTTCGGCGGTAGCCAGTACGGCACTGCCGCAACTCGCCTATGCCGCACCGGCCTCGGGCGGTGACGATGACAGGGGTTTCGTCGACACCATCAAGGGCTGGATCAGCGCCGACGATTCCGACGATGAGGCGAAGCCACCGACCGGCGGCAAGCTGGAGATACCGAGCCGGCAGAAACTGCCGAAGGGCAAGGCCCGGTCTAAGGCCAAGCGGGTCAGGGAACTGACCTCGCGACGGACTGCGTCCGCCCGGTACTGGCAGCTCTCGGACGGTCGTATCGAGGCCGAACTGTCGGGTGTGCCGGAGTCGTTCCGGGACGGCAAGCAGTGGAAGCCGATCGACACCAAGGTCGCGCCTACTGGTCGCAAGGGCTTCGACTTCGGCAACACCGACAATCTGGGGCGCTCCTATTTCGGGCACAGCTCGAAGAACTTGCTGCGCTTCGAGGCCGACTCCGCCCACGCCGTGTCTCTGGGCCTGAGCGGAGCCAAGGACTCGCTCAAGCCCCGCGTCAAGGGCAACACCGTCACCTACAGGGACGCCGTATCCGGCGCCGATCTCGTCTACGAGGTCAAGAACGGTGCGGTCAAGGAAAACATCGTCCTGGCCGAAAAGCCGGACAAGGCGGTGAAGTTCGTCTTCACGCTCAAGACCGACGGGCTCACCCCGAAGGCGCTCAAGAACGGCACCATCGCCCTGTACAAGGACGGCGTGAAGCAGCCGGTGATGGTTATCCCGGCCGCCTTCATGACGGACGCCAAGAAGGACAAGTCTTCCCCCTACGGGCACGCCGCCTCCACCAAGGTGACGCAGAAGCTCACCCGGGACGGCAAGGACTACAAGCTCACCGTCACCCCGGACGCCGCATGGCTTGCCTCCAAGGCACGTTCGTATCCGGTGATGATCGACCCGACCATCACCTATGCGCCGCCGCCGTGCGATGACTCGAACTACGTCGGCTGCCTTTCGCAGGGGGTCATGGTCGACTCCTCCGTGCCGGACAAAAACTACAACGGCGTGGGCACCTCCAAGACCGGCAACTGGCAGCTCGGGGTGGGCACCACCGCTACAGGCAAGCGCCGTTCGCTGGTGAAGTTCCCCCTGGACGGCATTCCCGCCGGCGCGAAGATCGACAGTGCGCGGCTCGGCCTGTACTTCGACCAGACCCACACCACCGGTGACAAGAATGTGACGGTCGAGGCCCATAGGGCAACCGGTCCATGGGAGCAGACCGCCGCGACCTGGAACAACACCAGTTCCCTGTCCGGCGAGCTGTCCGGCACCACGGTCCAGGTCGACGACGGCGATGCGGGCACCGCTGCGGTCGGTGAATGGCCCCGTGTGGGCACCATCGGCAGCGTCAACGTCGGCAACGACTACGCGTACAACAAGAACAGCCTGACCGGCGAGTCCTACACTTGGCAGCCGAAGGTCAACGAGGCCGGGACGTACAAGGTCGAGGCACACTTCGCCCCGCTGTCGGATGCCACGACTGCGGCCCCGTACACAGTGACCTACGACAACAACGGCACCCCGGCGACGGCGAACTACACCGTCGACCAGAGCGCGGGCTCGAGCCCGGTGTGGAAGCAGCTGGGCTCCTCCCAGCTGAACTTCGCCAAGGGCACCGCCGGCAAGGTCGTCCTGGGTGACACCGGAGATGCCAACCATCGCACGGTCGCCGACGCGGTCCGCCTGGTCAACCCCGGCTCCATAGTCAAGGACGCCGGCGAGTACAACCAGTGGCACAACTTCCCGGTGACCGACACCGTGCAGAAGTGGGTGTCCGGCACCGCCACGAACTACGGCTTCGTGCTACAGGCCTCCAACGAGGCCACCTTGGGTCAGGGCGGCCCGTTGTACGAGGCAAGCGAGTACGGCTTCGGCGGCGAGACCGCCACGTACCCGAAGCTGACGGTCACCTTCGGCAAGGTCGGGACCAGCCTCAAGGCCCCGACCGTTCTGCACGACACCGGTGCCGAACTGTCGTGGAGCGCCTACAACAACGGCGACCCCATCGACACTGGTGACGACATCGTCGAGTACCAGATCCACCGCAGCGTCTTCCAGGGCTTCACCCCGGACGCCTCCACCCTGGTCGCTCCCATCGCGTCGGGCAGCACGAGCTACACCGACACCTCCGCCCTCGTCACTCAGCCGGACGCCAACGGCGGCGGCCTGGGGCGCGCGTACTACTACCAGATCGCGGTGAAAACCAAGGACGGCTCGCTGCTCGGCTCGCCGGTCCAGCTGGTCCGTCTGCCGCTGGCCGGCCGCACCACGGAGATCATCCAGACTCAGTCCGGGATCGCGGACACCACTTTGTCCTCGACCGAGTCCACGACAGCGCACGACACCATCACCGACACAGCGGTCGCGCAGAAGTGGATGAGCGTCGGAAACAACCACCCCACCCTCGGCAAGACCCGGGCACTGCTGAAGTTCCCGGTCAGCACCAACATCCCTGCCAGCGCCACCGTCATCTCCTCCAACCTGGACCTGTGGGGCACCACCACCAACCCCAACGGCAACGGTGCCACCTACCGGATGCACCCGCTGACCCGGGACTTCGACGAAACGGCCACCTGGACCAAGGCGAGCGCCGCCGGGAACTGGACCACCGCCGGGGGTGACATGGGAGCGGCCGAGGCCTCGACGGTCTCCAACGCGACCAACGACCCCAAGCGGTACCGGTGGGACGCGACCTCGCTGACCCAGAACTGGATCAAGACGCCGACCGGCAACAAGGGTGTGGCGATCCGGCTCGCCGACGAGAGTGCGACCGGCCCACAGGAACGCACCACCTTCCTGTCCTCCGAGGCGTCCGAGCCGCAGCTGCGCCCGCAGCTCCAGGTCACCTATGTCGACTCGACCACGCCGTCGACGTACTCCGCCCAGCAGACCCCGGCCCGTATGACCCCCAACTCCACCTACACGGTGGCAGTGACGGTCACCAACACCACGGCCACGACCTGGACCCCGACCAGCCACGAGCTGTCCTACCGCTGGTCGCTGCCCGACGGCACGGACGCCACCACCGGCGGTAACCAGGTCGCCACCGCGCTGTCGGCCACATTGCTGCCTGGTCAGTCGCGCACCCTGCAGGCGCAGGTCAAGACCCCGATCAATTCGGCCGAGGGCAACAAGCGCAGCGACTACGTGCTGACCTGGGACATCCGCAACAAGTCCACCGGCCAGTGGCAGTCCGCCGGCAGCCCAGCCATCCCCGGCCTGGCACAGAACGTGGCGGTGGAGGAGCCCACCTCCAACCAGCTCGGTCTGGAGAAGTTCTACTCGTACGCGGGCAAGAACACCGGCGCCGGTTCGTCGCTGATGAACAACCTGGCCGCCGGTAACAGCGTGTGGCAGTACAACGCCATCAACAACCCGGGCCGTGGCGTCAACACCTTCGCCCGTCTCGCGTACAACACGCTGGACACCTCGGACACGGTCCTCGGCCACGGCTGGTCCGCGCAGGTCTCCGGGCCGACTCGGCTCGGCGCTCCGCTGGACTTCCACCCGAACCCGAACCCGACCGAGATCCGTCTGCCGGACGGCGACGGTACGACCCATGTCTTCCGCAAGCAGCCGGACGGCTCCTGGAAGGCCCCGGCCGGTGTCCACTACAAGGTCACCCCGAAGGCGGGCCTGGACTGCACCCCGCTCAAGGACCCCATCCCGGACGCGTGGACGCTGACGCGCCCGGACGGTACGCGGTTCCTGTTCGGCTGCGACGGCTACATGACGTCGGTCGTCGACAACGACGGCAACACACAGACGTACACGTACGAGGAACGCAAGTCCAACAACAAGCCGACCAAGTTCCTCACTTACATCACGGACCCGGCCGGGCGTCAGTCGCTGACGATCGAGTACTACAAGAAGGGTGACGCGTCCTACCAGTACATCGACGGTACGGGCGCCAAGGTCTCCGGCACCAATCTGACCAACTCGAAGATCTACGACCACGTGAAGTCCATGACGGACATCTCGGGCCGGAAGATCAGCTTCTACTACACCGACAAGGGTCTGCTCGGGCAGCTCGTCGACGGCGAGGCGTGGACCCAGCCGAAGGTCTTCAAGTTCACCTACGACGCGACGCAGGGCAACAAGAACGTCAAGCTGGTCAAGGCGACCGACCCGCGCGGCAACGCGACCGACCTGGCGTACTACTACCCGAAGGAGGGCGACGACCCGAAGTACCACTGGTGGACGCAGACGATCACCGACCGTCGCAGATTCACCACAGACTTCGCGTACAAGCCCAACGCCACCATCAGCGACAAGTTCACCGACACCAAGGTGACGGACGCCGAGTCGCACGCCACGGATCACATCCTGGACGACTTCGGCCGTCCGGTGCAGATGACGGATGCCAAGTCCCAGACTTCCAAGCTGAGCTGGGATGCGGACAACAACGTCGTTCTGATGGAGGAGCACAACAAGGCCAAGGCTGCGTACTGCTACGACCCCAAGACGGGCTATCCGCTGCGTCAGTGGGACGCGGAAGTCACCAAGTCCTGGACGTCCTTCAACCCGACGGACTACTGCAACCCGTCCTCGTACCCGGACAAGGCGACAGCGTTCGAGTACACCACGCGGATCGACGGCTACTCCGCCGACCTTTTCCACAAGACGTCTCCGCTGGGCAACGTCTGGCAGTTCGGCTATGACGGGTTCGGTAACCAGACGTCGGTGACGGACCCGGAGGGCGTCGCCACGGCGACGGTCGACGGTGACTACACGGCCACAACCGAGTACGACGGTTACGGCCAGCCGACCAAGCAGACCGATGCCAACGGCCACTCCACGACCTACGCGGACTTCGGTCCGGCCGGCTACCCGGCGAAGATCACGGACGCGCTGAACAACAGCTCGACCTTCGTCTACGACGAGCGGGGCAACACCACCGAGGTGGTGAACGCCAAGGGCGCCAAGGTCACGCAGGCGTACGACTACTTCGGCCGCCCGCTGGAGCAGAAGTCGCCGAAGGAACAGGCCGCCGGGATCATCATCACGACGCCGGCCCCGGTCTACGACGCCAACAACAACATCGAGAAGGCCTTCGCGCCGAACGGTGCGGAGACCTCGTCGGTGTACGACGCGGCGGATCAGGTCACCGCGTCCCTCGCGCCCAAGGACATCTCGACGGACGATGAGCGGCGCACGACCACCACGTACGACAAGGTCGGGAACCCCCTGACCGTCACGGAGCCCAAGGGCAATGTGACGGCGACGGCCGGTGACTACACGACCACGTACACCTACGACGAGATCTACCAGCCCGTCTCGGTGGTCAACGCCAAGGGCGACAAGGTCTCCAGCGAGTACGACAACGTCGGCAACCTGGTCACCGTGGTGGACCCGAAGAAGAACGCCACCGCCGACACGGCCGACTACACCACGAAGTACACCTACGACCTGAACCACCGGGTCACCAGGACGACGGACGCGGCAGGCAAGTTCACCACCGTCAACTACGACCTCGACGGCCGCACCGACAAGGCGACGGACGCCGAGGGCAACACGAGCGAGACGGTCTTCGACCGGCGCGGCCTTGCCAAGGAGATCAAGGTCCCGTACTCGAAGGACGGCTCCGGGAACATCACCTACCGGACGACCAGGCTCGAGTACGACGAGGTCGGCAACCAGACGAAGGAGATCAGCCCGCGCGGCGTCGAGACGACGGACGACGCGACCGACTACACCGCGGAGACGGTGTACGACGAGCTGAACCGGGTCAAGGAGACGCTGACGCCGTTCGACAAGGACGACGTCAAGAACGCTACCCCAGACAAGACGTTCTACTTCTACGACACGGTCGGGCAGCTGGAGCGGGTCTCAGCTCCGCCGTCGCAGGGCCAGTCGGTCCGTAACGACACCGAGTACACGTACTTCGACAACGGCTGGACGAAGTCGGCGAAGGATCCCTTCGAGATCACCACAGCGTACGACTACAACGTCCTGGGCCAGCAGACGAAGAACACGCTGACCTCGGCCGGCGGTTCCTCGCAGCGGACGATGACGTGGGACTTTTACCCGTCGGGCAACCAGAAGGCGCGCTCGGACGACGGCATCCCGGTCGGCAATCAGGTGGTGGTCGTCGACTCCACGGATGTCAACAATGCCGCCACTCAGGGCACCTGGGGTTCCTCGACGGCCATGGGGCAGTGGGGCTACGACGTCCGTACGCACCCCAAGGGCACCGGCACCTCGTCCTTCACCTGGCAGCTGAACATCCCGCAGGACGGTACGTACGAGGTCTTCACCCGGCACGGCGACGTGACCGGTGCGGCCACCAACGCCCCGTTCAAGATCACCCACGCGTCGGGCGAGGTCACCAAGCCCGTCAACCAGACCACCCGGTCCGGTGAGTGGGTCTCGCTGGGCTCGTACTCCTTCACCGAGTCGGGCACCCAGAAGATCACTCTGTCCGACTTGGCCGACGGCACGGTCGTCGCCGACGGAATCAAGCTCGTCCGTGCCAACACGGGCGAGACCGACAACGAGAAGAAGGACTTCACCTACCGCTACGACGTCAACGGCCTGCTGTCCGAGGTCAAGGACCTCGCCCCCGGGGCCAGGGCCGACGCGTACGCGATGACCTACGACGAGCTGAACCAGCTCGCCAAGGTCGAGGAGAAGCTGGCCGGCACGGTCAAGAACACGACCGCGCTGACCTATGACGCCAACGGGAACCCGGTCACGACGACCCACGATCTGACGTGGTCGAAGTCCGAGTACGACATCCGCGACCTGGTCGACAAGATCACGAACGCGGACTCGCCGACGGCGGGCAACCAGCAGATCACCACCTTCACCTACACCGACCGCGGCCAGCCGCTGAAGCAGACGAAGCCGAACGGCAACACCGTCGACTACGGGTACTGGCTCAACGGCGCGGTGAAGTCGCAGACCGAGAAGAAGAGCGGCGGGGCGGTCGTCGCCTCGCACGACCTGGAGTACGACCCGAACGGGAACCGCTCCAAGGACACGTCGAAGGTGATGAACGCCGACAACGCGGCGGACTACCTCGACACCGTCTCGACGTTCGACTACGACCCGCAGGACCGGATCGCCAAGGTCACCAAGACCGGCGATGCGGCGGGCACGGAGACGTACACCTATGACGGCAACTCGAACATCGTCGAGCAGACGGTGGGCGGGACCACCTCCACCTCGACGTACGACCGCAACCGTCTGCTGAAGACGTCCGCGGGCGGTGTCTCCTCGACGTACAACTACGACCCGCTGGGCCGCCTGGACACGGTGTCCTCCAACGGGTCGGTGCAGCAGAAGAACTCCTACGACGGTTTCGACCGGATCGCGAAGAGCACGGCGGGCACGGGGGCTTCGGCCAAGACGACGTCGTACGTGTACGACGCCTTCGACCGCACGGTTTCGGAGTCCACGTCGGGCACGGGCGGGAAGACCACGGTCTTCACGTACCTGGGCATGGAGGACAAGGTGCTGCGGGAGGAGGTCGCCGGCAAGGCGACCAAGTCCTACCAGTACTCGCCGTGGGGCCAGAAGCTGACCCAGATCAAGCACACCGACGCGGCGAAGGAGTACTCGCAGTACCTCTACCACCCCAAGGGTGATGTGGAGGCGATCACCAAGGACGACGGCAACACCCGTGCCACGTACGGGTATTCGGCGTACGGCTCCGACGACGAGAAGCAGTTCACCGGTGCGGACAAGCCGGATGCCGCGAACCCGGACAAGGAGCAGTACAACGACTACCGGTACAACGCGGCGCGTCACGACGACGGTTCCGGCACCTACGACATGGGTTTCCGGAACTACGACCCGGGCCTGAACCGCTTCCTGACGCGTGACATGTACGGCGGCGCTCTGGACGACATGTCCCTGGCCACCGACCCGTACACGGGCAACCGGTACGCGTTCGCGGGCGGCAACCCGATCTCCTTCGTGGAGCTGGACGGTCACCTCTTCGGCATCGACATCTCGCTGTCGGACGTGGGCCACGCGGCGCTCGACGTGGCGGGCATGGTCCCGGTGATCGGAGAGGTCGCGGACGTCGCCAACGGCGTCTGGTACATGGCCGAGGGCAACTACGTCGACGGTGCCATGTCGATGGCCGCCGCCATCCCCGGCGCCGGCAACGCGGTCACGGCCGCGAAGTGGGCCAAGAAGGGCGCCAAGGCCGTCGACGCGGTCAAGGGCGCGGCCAAGGCCGGCGGCAAGAAGGTCGCGGGCAAGGCCAAGGCGGGCGTCAAGAAGGCCAAGCAGACCGTCAGCAAGGGCACCGGGAAACACCGCGCACCCAAAACCAAGAAGGGTGGCACCTGCAAGAAGAAGAACAGCTTCGTTCCCGGCACCAAGGTCGCCATGGCCGACGGGTCCACGAAGAACATCGAGGACCTGAAGGAGGGCGAGTACGTCCTGGCCTCCGACCCGGAGACCGGCGACCTGCAAGCGCGCCAGATCACCGATACCCGTAACCACAGCGGTGTCAAGCACCTGATCACCCTCACCGTCGACCCCGACGGCAAGAACGGCAAGGCTCAAGCCAGCTCCATCACCGCTACGGACGAGCACCCGTTCTGGCTGCCGGACTTCGGCAAGTGGGTGAACGCAGAGGACCTCGAGCCAGGTATGTGGCTCCAGACCTCGGCCGGCACCTGGACCCAGATCACCGCGATCGATGACACTCATCGTAGTGAGCGTGTCCACAACCTCACCGTCGACGGCGTCCACACGTACTATGTACTGGCGGGCGCCACGCCGGTCCTGGTTCACAACTTCAATGCCGAGTGTGAACTGGCGAAGCTACCTTCTCGGCCAAATGACGAGGGGCCGACGATGGGGCGTAGTTCGATCAGCGATGACGACATCATAAGCGGCGGAAGTAGCGATCCCCTCACCAAGGCGGCGAAGCGTTCTCTTGCCACGCGGCTCAAGGATCGGGGCCTCTTTCGGGGCAACGTTTGGGGGGACGCCGACCACGTCGAAACGAAGGTGGTCCACATGATGCACGAGGGCGGGATTGATCACGCTGAGGTCGTGATCAACAACGCAAATGGTCCGTGCTTCAAGGCGGATCGTCCTTCCTGCTTGGGCAACTTGAGCGATCTACTGGGCAGCAAGACGCTGAGGGTGCACTGGCGCGACAACACGGGCCGAATGACAGACCTACTGTTTGGAGGTATTGAATGACGACCAGCGGACTCCGGGTGCAATTTGAGTCCGAGCACGGTAGAACTCACTATGCTATCGGCAGCGCGGATGAAGTGGATTCATTCATCGATTCCCTGCTGAACGGGAAGCATGAGCAGAACTGTGCCATCGTCTATTCTCTTGACCGCCCCTCGCTGGCATCGGGATACGCGGATCATGAGCTGGCCGTCGGACTCAACAGGGTCACCCAGATGGGCGCGCTGACCTTCGCTGAAGATGAAAATTTCGCATCGAAGGGCTCGGTGGATCGCGGCATAGTCGAATACATGCTGCTCGGTCACGTGAGGGAGTTCATGCCTGGCTCAGAAATCCCTGTCGAACGTGTCCGTCAGGCAGTGAAGGAATTTCTCTGCAATGGCGGCGAGATTCCGACGTGCATCGAGTGGCAAGAGGAAGAGTTCTGAGTGCCGGATAGAAGAAGTGCCCGTGGTCATGACTCGTAACAGCTGACTTCGGCACACCCCCAGGGGGTCCCACCAGCCATGGTGGGACCCCCTGATCTTTATCGCTGAAGACGCATTGGCCGCCTCAGCCGCCACGCTCGCTCTGCTCGGCGCCAACCATCAGCCCGCCCCCGCGACCGACCCGGTCGCCTACGGGGCCACTGACACGCCGCTGTGCTAGGTGGCTCGGGGGCGCGCGTCCAGATTTTCTCTTCGAGGTTCAAGGCGGCACCCGCCCGCCAGAGCTGGCCGTCGTCGCCGACAGGCCCACCCCCGGGCGAGTATCTGACGCCCGTGCCGAGCGCCGGCGAGCGACCGGACCCAGGCGCGAGCTGGGCCCAACTTGGTTCCACCAGAGGCAGGTTGCGGGCGTAGAGTCCCGGCGCTTCGCACAGCAAGTTGTCGCCGACAACCGTCCTACGGCCGGATCGCAGGCACAGGGCCGACCAGGGGGCCGACCCTTCACGTCCGTCGCCGGGCTCACCGAGGGTGGCGGCCGGCGACGCCTCCGGCGGGGAGCCAAGCTCCCGGCCACCGTCGTTGGACGCCCTTTCCCGCCCCGGCTCCCGCGCCGCCAGACTGGCCGACGCACGAGCCCGGCCGCACGCCTACCGAGGGTGGCCCGGCAGCTGCCCGCCGGGCACCCAGCCTGCCTGATTGGTCTAGACCCTTGACGGCAGTAGTGAGGGCAACAACCACGAACAACCACGGCCGAACCCGCACCTCAGCGGACCGCCGAATACCGCTTGACCTGCGAAAACGCAGGTAGAGAGGGGTCGCGTAGCACACGTACTATGTGCTCGCAGGCGCCACCCCGGTCCTCGCACACAACAGCACCTGCCCCACTACGGATGAACGGGCGCATGCCAGAGCATCGGAGAATGCCGCATATTCCAAAGAGCCAGACCAATCTACCGGTGGGCTCCTTTGGATTAAGGGACATGGAGAGTTGTTTGACCTGTCTTCCGATAGGCTCCATCCGTTGATCAGAGCTAACAGGAACGAGATGCCTGCTGCGGCACGCCCCGGCCCCAATAGGTTTTACGGCTCGCATGTTGAGGTTCAGGCTGCCACCATAATGAGGATTCTGGCTAAACAGGCGGGATCTGGGGGTGAGGGTTTGGTTGCTCGGCTGATGGTTACGAAGCCTGGCGGGCCATGCGGTTTCTGCTCATCAAAAGTGGCAGGAATGCTGCCGGCGAACTCATCGCTAACGGTTCGATCTCAGCTCGGCCAAGTTTTCAGTGAGGAACCCTTCTGAGGATTAGCCAAGGCACGGTCCCTGCTGCCGCGCCTTGGCTGCTTTCCCCTGTAGGTCGCTATGGTGGCGTATAGATATGAATGGCGATAACTTGAATCCATGCGAGATCGTTAATTTCACCGATTGGGATAATTTCGAAAATGTTGACGGCTTTACCTTCTCGGGCACTCTGGCCAAGCTTCGCGATTTGACGTCGGGTGACTTTTCGGCGATAGCGAGTTCACTCTATTACCTTAATAACACCCTTCTCAACGATGGGGTGGTGTATCCTGCAACCGTGCCAGCTTTCAGGTATGTTGCCGCGCTTTTGGGTGACCGACCGAGTCGAGCCGCACTTGCCCCTCCGTGGGAAGGGGGGAAATTCCCACTTCGAGGCAAACTTCTTGCATGGCTAGCCAATGTGGCCTTTTATGTCAGTGTTGGCCAGGAGCAGCGCATTCGAGAGTGGGGAAGATTTTCACCGACCGAGCCATTTCCTGATTTCATAGCTATTAGGAGTATTTACCCGGAAGCTTTTTCGGGTGTCGCTTGCCACCTTGATGACTCTGATTCGAGAGTAGTGGAGGAGGCTGTTGTCGTCGCCGTTCGATTTTTGGAGTCCCCGGCATTGGCGATGCATCGCAAGAGATTGACTCCTTTGGTGGAGAACGTTCTAGCGCGAAGCTCCAATAAATGGTATAGAAGTCTGGCCTCCCAGGCGTTGGATGCTTGGGGGCAAGGGCGAATGTTGATTGAATCGTATGCCGATCCGCTCCCTTCTGAAGAATGTGAGCGGGTTCGTGATTCGCAGGAAAATTGGGGATCAGCTGACGAGCCACCTTTTTAGTAGGTGGGGAGTTGATTGGCCGGTCATTTCTGCGATCGAGGCCCCAAGCCGTTTGACGGCAACCTCAGCGGACCACGGGTGTGGTGGGTGGGTCGTCAGCGCCGTAATCGGTTACCCCGAGGGCGTCGTTGAGGGTGTCGATGGCCTGGCGTTGGAGGCGCAGCCGTACGTGTGCGTATACGCCGGCGGTTACGCCGATGTGGGCGTGCCCGAGGAGTTCCTTAATGACAACGAGGTCGACTCCTTGCTCCAGGAGCAGGGTGGCGGTCGAGTGCCGGAGGTCGTGGAAGCGGATGCGGCGCAGCCCTGCTCGAATGAGGGGGCCGCGGAAGCTGCGGGTCAGATTGGCCGGGTCGAGTGGGGCACCGGTTGGAGTGGCGAAGACGAGGTCGTTGTCTCTCCAGCCCTCTCCAGCACCGCTGCGCTCTGCTTCCTGACGTTCCCAGTGCTTCTTCAGTGAGCGGACGCACTCGGTCGGCAGAGCGATACGGCGCTCCGAGGTCCGGGTCTTGGTGGGCAGGGTGGTCAGACCGCCCGTCCGTGTGCGCTTGAGGAGTCGGTGACGATGAGGTCCTCGAGGTACGGGTGCCGGTAGCTGATCACCTGGCCCACACCGCCGCCGGCCGTCTTGAGGGCGTTGGCGCGGCTGATGATGCCCGCGGTGATCTCGCCGAAGCCGAGCGGGCTGCCCGGGGTGTAGCCGGGGACGTCAACCGCCGCGGTGACGGACGTGGTCGGCGCGGGCGGCTCAGGCAGTACGCGCGGCTGGTGCCGCCGCACGTTCGACAGGTTCAGGGCCGGGCGGGCGACCAGAGACGCCGTAGCGGTGGCCGGCTCCACAGGCGCCTCGACCACAGGCTCGGGCTCCGGGTCGGCGGCCGCGGTGGGCTCTGCCAGGGTCTCCTCAACCGGTTCGGCAGCCGGGTCATCACCACGCACCTGGGCGGCGAGCTGCTCGATCTCGGTGGCGGCCTGCTGCGCAGCCTGAAGCCGGTTGGCCTGCTCCTGGCGGATGTCCTGGACGCCAGTGGCAAGAGCGCGCATACGCGTCATGCCCTGGTCGTCGATCGTGTTCTCTGCCGAGAGGGCGGCGAATGCGGCGCGAGCCTCTTCGAGGGTTGCGGCCAGCTCATCGTCGTTGAGGGAACGGATGTCCTCGGGAAGCTCAAAGGCCATGGGACGGATCTCCAGTGATTGCGAAGATCGCCCGGCCCAAAACCAGCAACGTGCCGCCTAGCATAGCCAGCTACCGGCGTCACGGCTTCTGGCCTACGCCGGGTCAGCGGGCAGCCACGTCTGAACTGTGCCCGCGTGGATCCGGTAGACAAGCACGCCCTTCCTGAAAGGCAGTGCCGCTCCCAGGTCATCCAGCGCGCTAGTTGGTCGTAGGATCCTTCTCTGATCACCACCCGGGGGGCGGGCTATGGGTAACGACGACGGTCGTATAACGGAATTCATCAAACGCACTGACGCGCAGGCGACGCTGAACCGTCTGCTTGCATCGCCACCCCCGAAGAGGGACGCGTCCCTCTTGGCGGCCCGTGCAGGCGTGGCCGGAGGTGTTCTCAGCACCATCCTCGTGGCGGCCGCCGCACCAAAGGCCGACTGGCCGGAGGTGCCTACCGAAGCCATCGTGACCGCCTTGGCTGCCGTCACGGTAGCCGCTGTGGTCGCGATTCCCTTCCTCATCCAGAAGTCTCGACAGCTCAAGAACGAGAACGAGCGCTTCACGGAATCCATGGAGTACCGGAAACGGCTCGAAGAAGAAGCCCTTGAGAAGCTGAGGAAGTCCACCGAGCTGGCCACGCTCATGGAACTCAACCAGGGTCAGATCGATGACTACCACGAGATCGTCACGCAGCAAGCGGACAAGTCGTTCAAGTCCTCGCAGACGGCGATGTGGGTCGGGATCTTGATGCTCGTTGGTTGTCTCTTCGCTGGGTTCTACTTCAACGTCACTGAGGTCAGGTGGTTCGTCGCGGGGGTCGCGGCGATCAGCTCCACGATGGCCGGGTACCTCACGCGCACGTACCTGTTCATGTACAAGGAGTCGATCGCCCAGCTGAACCGGTACTTCGATCAACCGGTCCTGAACAGCTACTACCTGACCGCTGAACGGCTCAGCCAGGGTCTCGAGGACGGTGCGCGTCACGAAATGCGCCGTCACATCATCCATGAAGTGCTGAAGACCAGTGCCGCGATGAGCGGGAGAACGTACGCGCTGGATACGGAAGCTGTCGAAGAGCCGAAGATTCCCCGGCAGAAGAGAAAGAAGCAGAAGGCCAAGCCCTAACCAAGCCGGCCGAACCCTCGCGACGGTGACCACCGCCGCGAGGGCCCTTTAAAGTCGGAGCTCTACTTGGCAGCCGTCTGCGCGCCCGCCTTCGGCTTCGTTCGGACTTCGCTGTTCGGGTACCGCTTGCTCACCGCCTCGGCGGTCGGCTTCGAGGACGAGGTGAAGACGACCTTTCCGGCCTCGGTCACGACCTCGTGCGTCTCACGGTTCTTGTTCTGGCAGGAGCAAGCCATCAGTTGGCTCCGTTCGGGTTGGCGCTGGCGGTGATCTCTTCAGGGGTGAGGGCGATGGAGGCGGCGAGCTGGTCGATCTCCGCCCGCCGGTCGGCTTCCCGCCGGTCCATGGCGGCAAGAAGACCGTCGATGAACGGCCCTTCGAGGAGCGCGGCGGCCAGGTGCTCCACGTCAATGGCCGACTGCGCGGACACATTGTCCGGACGCTGTCCGGGTGCGATGTCCGGACGCTGTCCGGGCAGGTCAACGGCTGTGTCCGCTGATGGGTCCGCCGGGTTGTCTGGGTGTTGTCCGGACGCCGTGTCCGGGGCGGTCAGGGCGTCCGCTGCTGATGCCGCGAGGGCCAGGTTGGACCGCTCGGCGATCGTCGATGCCAGGAGCGGCGAGCTGTGCCCGGGCACCGGCACGGACAGCACGGCGCGGAGCTGCCAACGCCCGTCGCCGCCCTGCTTCATGTGGTAGCTGGGCTGGCAGGCCTGGAAGACCTGACGGTCCCACTCGGACAGCCACGGGGCGGCCGCACCGGAGAACCACAGACCGCGCTCGTTCATCCCAACGGTGACGATCCCGGCGACAGTGCGGGTGTCGTCGAACTGGCAGCTGGACGTTTCGCACTCAGCGCCGTCGCGGTGGTGCCCGGCGTTCATCGTGAACGCCCCGGCCCGCACGGTGGATCCGTTGTCGAGGCGGAAGTGCGCCCGCAGGAAGTGCGACAGGTCGAGCTTGCCGAGGGACTCGATCGTCAGGTTCCTGCCCGGGTATCCGGCGTGCGGCTCACCGGCCTGGGCGACCCACCCGTAGACGCGGCCGCCGGAGTAGTGCACGCCGCCGGAGCCGGGCGGCAGCTCGTCCTCCGTGGGTTCCTGGAACCAGGCGGCCGGCATCGGGTCGGTGTCGCGCATCGCGGTCCACGCGGAGGCCACCAGCTCGTCGCTGTCGTCGTCGAGGGTGTCAGCGGATGCCACGGTCTCTCCCTCGGGGAGAGTCGACGGGCCGACGTACAGGCCGGGGGCGAGGCGCATGAGGCGTCCGGCCTTCGTAGCGCGGACGAGGTGGCCGCGCGCCGTCGACATGCTGACCTCCACGGCTGTCGCGACCTCGCGGGCACCGACCGCGACCGGCGAGGAGCACACGTACGTCACGACCCGCTGGTGGGTGTCGCTCGTGGCAGCGACGACCGGGGCAGCGACCACGGCATGCTCCTCGCTCTCCTGGATCGGGTCGAGGACGATGCGCGCCCGGTCGTACGCGGGCATGGCCACGAGGGTGGCGCCACGGAGGCGGGCGCGGGTGATGCGCAGCAGGAAGTCACCGCTGCTCTCGGTGTGGACGACGAGGCCGGTGTCGTCGTCCGGGTCACCGGCCGCCGCGGTGAGCACACTCGTGCCGGCGAACGCGGCACGGAGCCCTTCGGCGCTGACTTGCCCGCCGGGGCCGGTGATGAGCTGCACGTCGTACCGGTTCCGGGAAGGGATCCCACCCGAAGCGGTCCACTCGGCGCTCGTCGACGCGGACAGCACGAAAGCGCCGTCGTCCATGGGCAGCAGGCTCACGCTCGACAGGGTCGCCGAGGCGAACAGCCATCCGGCGTCTTCCTCGGTGAGCGTCTTGTCGACGAACTCGATATCGACGTCGTCGAGGTCGACGCTGATCCCAAGGGGCGCGTCCTCTTCCAGGAGGGTGATGGCGTCCTGCCCGGCGTACCGGGTGGAGTACAGGACCCCGCTGGAGGTGATGCGGTCGCCGCTGCGTCCGATCTCCTGGATCGCTCCGGCGAGTTCGGCGCCCTGGTGGCCCATCAGCATCTCGTCGGCGTACTGGAGCGGCCACGGGCCCGGGCCACTCCAGTACAGGGCACCAGCGGAGAAGATCCGGCCGTCGCCGGTCTGCTGGTTCTCGAACGCGATCGCGCAGTCGTCGGGTGTGGACCAGGGGCGGGCCGGCAGCCCGGCCGCGGTTGTCTCGGGCATGGGTTCCTCTTCCGTGGGGCCGAGGGGGATGTCGGTGTGCTCGCCCGCGAAGGCGACGCGGATGCGGTCGAACGTGAGGGGGCCGAGGCGTTCCACGAGCACGTCCAGCGGCCACGACTCCTCGCTGTAGATCGCGCACACGTGGGGCTGCCAGGGCGAGTGCTGGACGGGCAGCTCGGGCCGTTCGTGGGTGTCTTCCACGGCGTACGTGACGGCGTGGTGCACGGCGTTCAGCGTCGGGGCGCCTGGGTCGCGGTCTCGGTCGTCGCCGATGGCCCACACCCATGACGGGCTGTCGCTGTCGGGGTTCCAGTGGTTGGCGCCGAACGCGCGGGCCGTGATCGGGCCATCGATGCCTTCGGCGGCGGCGCGGATGTTCCCGATCAGCTCGTCGCGCTGGTCGTCGGTCCAGTCGTCGCCGTTGGAGCCGAGGAAGAACAGCGTCAGGTGGAGTTCCTCAGCGCTCTCGCCGCCCTCGATGGCGAGGCCGGCCGCGTCCTGCTCGGTGGGGAGGAGGGCGATCATCGCGCCTTGGAGGTGGCTGCCATCGGCGGCGGTCACAGGCTGTGCAACTTCCACACGGTTCTCCCTTGGGTCTGAAAGTTCCGCCGACGGGCCTGTCTGAGATTCCATGGCAGCGGCCTGGAGTTCGGGGGCCACCGCAAGACGGCACCGGCAGTTGATGACCAGCCCGGGCGGGGCGGTCGGGTCCCCGGGGGCCTGCATCTCGACACCAGCAACGGTGAACGGCTCAGCGAGCAGCCGGATCTGTCCGTCGACCTGGTCGTGAGCAGTGCGGACCCGCTTGTCGTGGCGGGTGACCCACTGCTTCACCACGGGCCGGTCAGGGCCGGTCGCAGCCTGGGCGGCGGCCAGCGTCGCCGTGTTCCACGCCCGGGACGCCTCGGTCTGCGCGATGCGCCGCTCCCGTACGGGGCCGAGCTGGGCGCCTTCCCGGGTGAACGCGGCACGGAGGCGGGCACGGAGCTGGTCGATGTCCTCCCCGGCGTCGACGCCGGCCGCGAGCTCGGCGCGGGCGGCTTCAGCGAGCCGGTCACCGACCGCGCGGAGCAGGTGCTCCGTCGTGGTGACGTACTGGCCGATGCCCTCGGGCAAGGTGTCGTCGTCATACCGGCCGGGCAGGTCGTCCCAACCGTCAGGGAGTTCGCCGCCGACGTCCTCGGCGGCAGCCACCGCGGCAGTCTCAGCAGTCCCCAGAAGGCGGCGCACCAGGCCCCTGGTGCGGTTCCCCCACATGCGGGCGATCCGGCCGACGGAGAACCGGGCGGCTACCAGCTCGGTCGCGTCCTGGACGGCGTCGGCGAACTCGTCGGCGGTCTCGGTGAGCACCAGGGCGACCGCTTCGGCGAAGTCGGCCTCAGCCTGGTCGAGCTGGCGGATTCGGTCAGCCACGGGCTGCTCCGTCCGGCTGGTTGGGGCACGGGCCGGGCGCGGGGCCGATGTAGACCGAGGCCGGCCCCTGGTAGCTGATGGCCGGGCTGTCCGCGCTGAGCGTCAAGCTCGTGACGCCGGGGAGGCGTTGGAGCAGCACGGTGCGCAGGCCGTCGCAGTCGGTGCGCAGGCCGTCGCAGTCGGGGCACAGGTCGATCTGGTGGAGGCAGTCAGCCACGGTCGATCCGCCTTACGGGGAGAGGACTGGTCGGGTCCTGGCAGACCTCGCACCACGTCAGGTCGCCGGCCGTGGCGACGCCTTCCGAGGTCAGCAGGAGTAGCTCCGCAGTGATGCCGGTCCACGCCCGGCAATCGGGGCACCACGCTTCCCGTGTCGTCCCGGGGTAGAGCACCGGGCCGTCGGGGGCGGGTTGCTGCGTCGCGTCGGGACGCTGGGCGCGCCGGGGCGTCATGACGAGGCTCCGGCGGCTGAGCTGGGATAAGACGCCCACGGCGGAACGATCGCGCCGATAGAATTGACTTGCTGAAGACAGCAACTCGGAGGGTGCGTGAACACCCCCCGAGCGCGGCCCGGACGGTACGTGAATACCGACGGGGCGATGACCGAACCTGTGTAAGAGGTACCGGCGTGACCAACCCTATCCCCGCGTGCTCTGTGACCTACGCGGACGGCATCCGATGCGACAGGCCAGTGAGGCGCCCCACCAGCGAGTGGTGTGAGCACTGCTACGCCTGGTGGCGGTACAACGGGCACAAGGACCCGATGGGGCGCAGGCGAGGCCGCGCCAAGGGATCGGTGCTGGCGTTTGTGCGGGAGGCCGCGCACGCCACCACAGCAGAGTGCGTCATCCTCGACGGCTTCGTCGACCGGCCCAGGGTGAGCGTCGACGGGAAGCTCATGTTCGCCTCCCGGGCGGCGTGGGTGATCCGCTACGGCGATCCCGCAGAGCGGCATGTTCTCCATACCTGCCATCGGGGTGACGAGGGGTGCGTCAACATCCGGCATCTGTACCTCGGCGACCATGCCCGGAACATGGGCGACATGGCTGAGGCCGGGCGCAGCAATCAGGGCGTGAAGGCCCCGACCTCGAAGTTGACCGACGCTGACGTTCCGGAGATCCGCCGGCTTCTCGCCCAAGGGCGAACACAGAGGTCCATCGGCAAGCAGTTCGGCGTGTGCCGCCAGACGATCGGCGACATCGCCCGGGGTAAGACTTGGTACTGGCTTCACTGATCGCCTCCGGAGCCGCAGGGTGCTAGCAGGACGCCTCGCGTGTGAGAGAACTCGTGGGATACCCCAGCTGAGATCAGGTCACGGCAGTACTCGTGCAGTTGCCCCTCCAAGCAGTGGGCATCCACGCCGTACCGGCCAGCAACCTCCGGCACACGGTCCCAGACCCCGTCGAGCAGTCGCAGGGTGTCCACCTGCTCACGCTCGGCGGGGAAAAGGGTGTGCAGCTCCGCTCCTGGCACACGGCCCGCGTTGGTTCGCTGGCTGCGGGGGCACAGGGGGGTCTTGCGGAGCTTCTCGCCCGCCGCGGTGAGCGCACCCCAGATCAGGCCGTCAGCTGCGGCAAGCAGCCCTTCGGTGGGGCGCGGGGCGGCGGAGGCGGGCAGGGTTCCCGGGTCGGCTTCGGACTCGTCGACAGGCAGGTCGGGCGGCGCAGGCAGGGTTTCCTCCGTCTCGTCGGCCTGGTCCTGCTCGTCGGCGCGTTCCTGCTCCTCGGTGGCGTCGGGGGCGTCCGACTCGTCGAATCCGGTTTCGCGGCGCAGCGCCTGGGCGCTGATGACACCTCGGTCGTAGGCCTGCAGCGCGGTCTCGGATCGGTTGGTGCGCACGCGCAGCGGGCTGGTGTCGTACCAGACGAGCCAGCGGTGCCAGTCCTCGATGTTCTCGGCTTCGAGGATCGGGCGGAGCCACTGCTGGGTGAGGGCGTACGAGACGGTGGCGAGCTTCGGTTCGATACCGAGACGGATCGCCTCCGAGGTGAGCGCCCAGGCTCCCCAGTGGTTGACGTCGCCGAGGCCGAGGAGGATCTCGGCGGGGATCTCCAGGCCGGTCGCGAAGCGGCGGACTGCTTCCTCGCGGAGTCTCAGCGCCAGCTCATCAAACTCGGACTCGAACTTGATGTGCTTGAACTCGGCGATCGCTTCGGCCGGGAGCTCCAGGACGATCGGGACGGTTGCGGCGGCTGACTCGGGGTCACGGATCGCGGTCTCCGCGATCGTCATGAATACCTCGATCAGGTCGTCCTCGGCGTCACCGTTCGCACCGGAGGACGGGAAGCGGGTGCCCTTCGGGATGAGGAGCAGCCCACGGCCGGTGATGCGTGACCGGGCGATCGCCTTCACCGCGGCGTTGAGGAGGATCAGCTCTTCCAGGAGTTCCATGCTGGATCGCACGGGGCTGTCGGCTTCGATGGCGCGCTCGGGGTCCGGCTCCCACACGCGGAGCGCCACAGGGCCGTCGGGGTCCATGGTGTCGGGGTCGCCTGCGGGGATCGCGACGTCTTCGCCGTCGATCTCGGCGGTGAGCTTCCCGGACTGCTGGCGGACTTCCTTCACCGACAGGACACGCCAGTCGTGGCCGTCCTCGGGGCTGTACGGGCTCAGCACCTCGGAGTTGGGCCGGACAACGATCCAGCCCTCGCCAGGGACGGTGAGGTGCTTCCCGAACGCGCCGAGCATCTTCGACTGGCCGTCGGGGCCACCAGCGATCTGGGCGACGATCTCGTGCGCCCGATGCCCTGCCGGGGCGGGCTCGATCGTGCCGTCGTCGGCGCGGCGCCCGGCGAACAGGCGCGACCCCGACATGGCGTTGCCGATCCACGAGGCGGCGAACCGCACTTCGGGGACCTGGTGGTACATGTCGTAGGCGCGGCCCTGCCACGACTGGTTACCCGCCCCCTGGCCCCGGATCTTGCGGGACGTGTACCGGGAGGCGGACGCCGTCAGTTCCTTACGTGCCATCAGGCGCCGTCCTTACGCGAGTCGTCCCAGCGGTTCAGGAGGACGGCCGCGCCGGCGACCGCCAGCCACTCGATGCCGTGGACAAGCAGCGGCGCCTGGTGCCACTGGCTGGTGGCGAGGAGGTACGTCAGCAGCAGGGCGCCGGACACCCACCAGCCGGTGCAGTAGACGCAGGAGATCAGCGTCACCACGAAGGTGCGGGCGGTGGAGTCCAGACGCTGCTGGTGCCAGTCGTAGACCCGGTCGCGTGCCGGGTCGAGCAGGGAGTCATGAACAATCAGTTGGGTGCCTCGGTAGCCAGCGAAGGCCAGCAGGACGAGCTCAGTCGGGTACAGCATGGGACTCCCGCCTCTGTCGTGCGATCTTGTACGTGTTCGACTTGCTGAGGCCGAATTCCTTGGCGAGGTCGGGGACGAACTCCCCCGCAGCGGCGCGCTTCTGGATGTCGGCTTCCTGCTCGGGGGTCACCTTGCGGCGCGTACGAACCTTGGGCCTGTTGTTCGTCCCGTACTGCGCTCGCCCGCCAAGGCGCTGCTGCGCGATCTTGTAGGTGTGGCCGACGCTCAACCCGAACTCCTCGGCGAGCGCGGGGACGTGCTCCCCGTTCGCGGCGCGCTTCTTGATCTCCTGCGCCTGGGCGTTGCTGATCTTGGCCTTCGGGTGGCGCTCGCCCTGGACGTGCGGGGACAGGCGCGTCCGGCCGCCGGACGCGTAGGCGTGGACGTTGTTCTCGCGCGTCGTGACGGCTTCCAGGTTGGCGGGGCGGTTGTCTGCCCTGTCGCCGCTGATGTGGTTGATGACCAGGCCCTCAGCGATGGGGCCGTGGACGGCTTCGTACACGAGGCGGTGGACGCTGACGGCCCGCTGCCCCTTGTGCTCGACCTTTTCGTAGCCGTACACGTTGATGTGGCCGACGCGGCTGAGGACCATGCCGGTGACCGGTTCCACGTAGTGGTTGTCGCCGATGTAGATCAGCGGCGACTCGTTGAGGTTCACGGGGATGCGCGGGGCACGCTTCTTCGTCATCACGGTACACAGTGTACCGTCGGTACTTTGAGTACCATGGCCCCATGGAACACATCGGAGTTCGAGAGCTACGCGAGCAGTTGGGCCGACGAGTCGACGCGGCGCACTTCCACCAGCAACAGGTCGTCGTCGAGAAGAACGGGGAGCCGAGGGCCGTCCTCGTCCCGTACTCGTGGTGGCAGGAGCAGACAGGGCAGAGCGGATCGGAGGCCGAGGCCCCCGAGCACTCCTGACGACTGCGCCCATTCCCGTTCCCGATCATCCGGCTGTTTGCAGCGGTGGATGATAGGCCATCTCGGGAGATCAGATCCGGGCCGAATCCTCGCAGGTCAGAGCCCATATTCCGATCATGAACAGGACTGGTGCGGTCTCGTCGTCCTCGGGCTGCGGTTCGTCGACGTCGAACGCGAGCTGCTGGTCGGGCATCGGGAGGTCGACGATTTCCAGCGACCCTCGGCACGAGATGAGCGAGCCGTCCGCGTCACGGCGCGCGCCTGGGGCGTCGTGGCGGCAGATGCGGCCCTTGCTGAGACTTCCGGCGACGGAGCCGGCGTCGCCGTCTCGCTCCCAGCGCGGGCAGTCCACACGGGGAAGCTTCACAGCGCCCAGTGTGGCGGTACCGGACCGGCCGCGTACATCCAGCCCGATCCCGGGGCAGGCCAGCCAATTCGGTGTGAGGCGTGATCAGTTCTTGAGAGAGTGGCTCCCCACGTCAGGACCTGATGCCCCCAGCCGCCATTAGCCGACAAGCCACCGGAGTCGCTGTCATGAGCACCCCACCTGCCCCCATGCGCATCCCGCCGGGGTGGCCTCATTGCGGCCACGGCTCCGACCGGGCCACCGATCCCGTCGGCTGCCCCGGCATCCACGTTCCCGGCCACACCACATGCCTGGCCCACCTGGACGACGACGACCGCACCTTTTATCTCGACGGTCTGTTTCCCGGCGCGGACGTCGATCACCGCGGCACTCCTTTCACCTCAGCCCTCGTCCTCGCCCTCCGCGAGGCCCTCACGGACCCCACCACCAGGAGCATTCATGTCGGAGAAGCCTTGTTCAGCGGGGCGCGTTTCTCCGGCGATGCCGGCTTCGCCGCGTGGAAGTTCAACAGCGAGGCACTATTCGATGGGGCGCACTTTTCCGGCAGGGCCAGTTTCGGCTCGGTGACGATCATCGGCGAGTCCATCTTCGACGGGGCTCAGTTCACCGGCACAGCCGACTTCAACGATGCGCACATTTGCATGTCCCACTTCACCGGGGCGCAGTTCTTCAGCACCGCCACCTTCGAGCAGACTCAGTTCGCGGATGGTACCGGGTTCCATGGGGCGCACTTCAACGGAAGGGCCATATTCGACAACGCGCAATTCTCGATGGCCTACTTCGGGGAGGCACACTTCTCCGGCGAGGCCGAATTCAACGGGGCACAGTTCACCGACACCGCCAACTTCACCGAGACGCACTTCTCCAGCACCGCCAGCTTCAGAGACGTTCAATTCACGAGCGACGCCCATTTCTTCCAGGCACAATTCAGCGCCTCCGAGTTCTTCCAGGCAAAGTTCTCCAGCGCCGCAGTGTTCGGCCATACCCAGTTCTCCGGCCCCGCCAGATTCGGCGACGCGCAGTTCTCCGGGCCCGCTCGATTCGTCGGGGTGCACTTCTCCGACGACGCCGACTTCCGTGGAGCGCAGTTTGCGGTCACGCCTCGACTAGAGGCGATGGTGTGTGCGGGCGTGATGGATCTGTCCGGCGTGGTGTTCAAAGAGCCGGTAGCGCTAGAGGTCGCTGGCCGTGAGGTTCGCTGCGAAAGGACGCGTTGGGAGTCAACAGCGACTCTTCGCCTGCGCTACGCGACCGTGGACCTGAGCCACGCGGTGCTGTCGTTCCCCGTGGCGGTGGCTGCCCATCCCACTGCCTTCCGCGTGAGCAATTTCACCGGCACGTCCATGGCGATGTCGGAGAGCCTGCTGGCTGGCCACCTGCCCGCGGTACAAGTGGCCTCGGTACGCGGCGTGGACGCCGCGCACCTCATGTTGACCGACACCGACCTGAGCGACTGCTTGTTCTCCGGTGCCTTCCACCTCGACCAGCTACGCCTCGAAGGTCGCTGCGCGTTCGCCCCTACCCCTACGGGCCTCCACCGCCGCAACCACATATGGCCCTACCGGTGGAGCCGCCGGCGGGCCCTGGCCGAGGAACACCACTGGCGCGCCCACACAGCCAACCAGCCCACCTCGTCCAGGGGCCAAGTGCCCTCCCCACGGGACTGGCGCACCGGTCCGGACCACCCCGACCCAGACCTCACCCCTGATCCGGAGGACGTGGCTGCGCTCTACCGGCAGCTGCGCAAGGCGTTCGAGGACGGCAAGAACGAACCCGGCGCCGCCGACTTCTACTACGGCGAGATGGAGATGCGCCGCAACGACCGTGTCGACACCCCGCCTGGCGAGCGGGCCCTGCTCTGGGAGTACTGGCTGCTCTCCGGTTACGGCTTGCGCGCCTCCCGAGCCCTCGGCTGGCTGGTCGCAGCCGTGGCGGCCACCATCGTGCTCATGATGGGCCTCGGCCTCCCCGACTCCTCGCCCCAACAAGTCGCCACGGGTGCCGTCCCCGCCGGCGGCGGGAAGGTGACGCTGGTCGTCGACAAAAAGGACCCGCGGCTGACGTTGCCCGTCGCTGACCGATTCACCGTGGAACGCTTCGACAAGTCCATGCAAGTGGTACTGAACTCCGTCGTGTTCCGCGCCAGCGGCCAGGACCTCACCACCTGGGGCACCTACACGGAGATGGTCAGTCGCTTCACGGAGCCGGTCCTGCTCGCGCTGGCCATCCTCGCTATGCGCAGCCGCATCAAACGCTGACACTCAGGCGCTCCGTACGGAGAAGCATCACACCGCCCAGTGTGGCCGTACCCGGCCGCTTACGTACAGCCAGCCCGGTCCCTGGGCGGACCGGCCAATTCACCGCGAACAGTGATCAGTTCTTGAGAGAGTGGCGCCCTACGAATCGGATCGACGCGAGACGGAGCAGCCCACCTTGATCATCCTGGACTCGAACATACTCAAGGGGACGTCACTCCGTGGCCCAGAAGCCGAGCTCCTCCGAGCCATCCGCACCACCAGAGCCGAACGCATTGCAGCACCCTGGATCGTCCTGGAGGAACTGGCAGCGCAGCAGGCCCTTCTCTACGACAAGAAGTACGAGGACGCGAAGGCCGCCATGGCCACGCTGAACAGGGCCACCCCGTGGAAGACGGTCCCCTTGCCGGAGAAGACTCCACCGGAACATGTGCGTAAACACTGGCGCGAGCAATACGAGGCGATTGTGGCCACCCTGCCGACGAGCCCGACCGCGTACCAGGAGGCCCTGTTCCGTGAGGCGAATCTCCTAGCCCCGTGTAAGACGGTGAACAGCGGCAGGCACAAAACCGGAGCCCGGGATGCTGCGATCTGGCTCACGGCTGTGGAGTACGCCCGGGAGAATCCGGACGAGACTATCTACTTCGTCAGCAACAACACGGAGGACTTCGGTGATGGTTCATCCTTCAAGCATCCCATGGGCGAGGACCTTCAAGGCCTTGAAGACAGATTCGTCCTGATCACTTCACTCGACGGGGTGCTGACCAAATTCGCAACCGAGGTCGACGTCGATGAAGCAGAGCTAAAAAGCCTCCTGGAAAGACCGTTGAACCCTAGCGTCGTCGCCCGCGCCGCCAAGAGAGAGTACGGTTTTTCGACTACGGTCGTATCTGCCTCAGGGCACGTAGAAAAACGCCTGGTCCGACGGTGGCACGACACAGTCACCATCTCATTCAGCCGCGTATCCGACATCCGTGCCCATGAGATCGCTGGACACAGGTGGTACACGGCGACAGTGCGCTGGCTTATCTCGGGGCTCGCTCAAGATCTCCGCTTCGTCGAAAACCACTGGGCCATCTCCTCGTTGGAGACACGCGTGCTGCTGAGCCCCACCGCCCCGAGCAAGGGGCTGACCATCTTCAGGTCCGAGCACCTGTTCCCCGCCACGCTTGAGGACATCTCCAGCCATTCAGTCCGGCCTTTTGGCGATCCCGATGTTCTGGAGGAGCAGACAGAGCTCGAACTTCAACCGGGTGCCGAAACACTCGCCCGTCGGAGTGCCTTCCACAAAAGAATGTTGGAGCTCCAGGAGGAGCGTGCCCGCCTTGGACAGGAGGTGCTCCCGGACTTCGAGTAGCCGGTAAGCGGCTCACCGAGGAAGGACCGGCCGGTCATCCCGCACCGGAGGCCTGGTGGTCATGCCGATGCAGCGTCCGGACGGCGCAGGCGTACGCGCCCTGCGGCCAACGGCCCTCGATCACTTCGCGATACGCCGCCCGTACACACCCGCCGCCTGTGACGGCTGACGGCCGCCACCCGGCTGTGGGGCCTGCGGTAGCGGTGCGTGGACGATGGCGCCCTTGTTCGCCTCCGGGATCAGGCCGTACACAAGGATCGTCGAGGCGTCGATCCGGCCCGGCGAGGCCGGGTCCGTGGGCTGCCACGTCGCCCACTCGCGTTCCAGGTCCGTGAACAGGCCCCGGAGCCGCACCCGGTCCTGCACCATCTGCTGCGCCACCGGCTCGGCGCGGAGCAGCTTGCCTTGCTTGGCGGTCACGAGGTCGATGGCCGGCATGAGGACGTTCTTCGGGATCTCCTCTGCTTCTTGGAGGGTTTCCCACGAGGTGCGGATTGCGAGCTCGCACATGTCGCGGCCGTAGTTCCCCTCGACGTAGATGATCGCCGCGTTCGTCTCGTGTGCGAGACGGCAGGCCGCTGTGGACCACTCGGCTGACGACATCGGGGCCGACACGTCGTGCGTGATCCAGACACGCTTGTCGTCCCCGAGGAACCCGCCGATGACACCGGCCGCGTCTCGGCCGCCGCCGGACGGGTCGACCGCCACAGCGATCTTCTGCGGTTCGACCGTCGTGGTCCCGTCTCGCAGCAGGCGCAGCAACTCCTCGGACACCAACGCGCCCTCGGCAGGCTGCGGGTCGCCCTGGGCGAGCGCGTGCCAGTCACGCGGGATCGACGTGGCCTTCATGTCCCCCCACCACGCCAGCAGTCGTCGCCGGTTCCTCGTCGGGATCTTCGGGTGGGGCAGCGGGTCGCCCGGGGCGCGGCCGAGCGGGTCGTCGCCGAACTTCGCGTCGGCGATCGCGGGCAGGTGGATCACCTTCCACCGGCCGCCCTCCTCCAGGCGCCCCTCGTCCGCGAGACGACGGCCGGCCCAGTCGTCCGGGTGCCAACGCGTCTGGATACCGACCACGGCGTTCCGGTCCGGCTGAAGGCGCTTCAATGCCGTGGACGAGTACCAGTCGTGCAGCGCCCGCCGGGACGCCTCCGACTCGGCGTCCGCACGGTCCTTGTGCGGGTCGTCGACGATCAGCAGGTTCACGGGGTGGCCGGTCAGCCCCTTGCCTACGGACACGGACCGCACGCCACCACCGCGCGTCAGTGACCAGTCCTGCATCGCCCCTGACCCGGGCTGCATGTACAGGTCGTACTCGGCGCCGTACTCCTCGACGTAGCCACGGATCGTCTTGCCCCGGCGCAGCGCCAGGTCGTCGCCGTACGAGGTGGCTGCGATCCGGTCCATCGGGAACAGGCACAGCCACCAGAACGGGAACCACTCCGCGACCGTCGTGGACTTCCCGACCTGCGGCGGCGTGTAGATGAGCAGCCGGTCGTAGTCGCCGCGCTGGACACCCGCCAACGCCTCGCCGATCACCCGCAGGTGGGGTCGCATCCGGTACGTGCGATCCAGCCCGCGCGCGAGCACCACAGGGTCGCGCAGCAGGTCGCGGCTCATCGCCCGCTGGGCTGCCTCCAACTGCTGGAACACCGCGGCGTCGTCCAGGTGCCGCAGCTCATCGGCGGCCGGCTGCCCCTTCACTCTTCGTCGCCGCCATCACCCGCGTGGGGCGCGGGCTCGTCATCGTCGTCGTCGCTGCCGTCGACCGCACGGAGTCGCCGGTTCACCGACGCGGCAAGGTCGGCGAGGCGTACACGCCGCTGCTCGGCGGGCATCTGTGCGAACTCGGCGAGCTGTACCGCAAGCGGGTTCCCGCCCTGCCTGGTGACCGCGATCGTCTCCGTGGGGTCGCCGAACAGGACCCGCCGGTGCCGCATGGCCACGTCCATCAGCCGGATGAAGTCCCCCGGCGACAGCTCGGCGGCGTTCAGCGTCCCCAGGCGCTGCGCCAGTTTCCCGATCGCTGCGCCCAGGATCTTCGAGTCCGTCTCGGCTGCCTTGCGGCGCTCTTCTACCCACGTCGCCTCGTACAGCCGGTCCAGGTGCCGGTCATACGCCTCGACGCGCTCCCGCCACCGGAACTCGGAGGCGACGTTCCTCACGTGCCCCTGCGCGAGTGTCAGGCTCTCAGCAGCCTTGGCCAAGGTTCTGGCGCGGCCGAGGTCCCGGTACGTGGCGAACTGTCCGTGTTTGCGGGCTGACTCCTTGGGTTGGCGCTCCCAGGGGTCGAGTGCGGGGTCGAGTGTGATCGGGGGGTTGGTGGTCACGGCTGACCGTCCCCGCCGGTGCTGGAGTGGTTCGGTCCGGACAGGTACTCCCCCGCCAACCGTTCAAGGAGACGCCAGCCCTGCCCCTGCTCGATCTCCCCGCGCCCCTCTGCTGCGGCAATGGCCTTGTTGATCGTGATGGCTGCTGGTGCTGGGAGCGTGCGTGCGCCGAGGACGGTCTCGAGTCCCACGGTGCCGGTGTGCAGGGGCGTGCCGTCTGGGGACTGGTAGCCGGCCTGGAGGTCGGTGAGGTGGTTCTCGACGATGGTGAGGATGGCGTGGAGCGCGGTCGCGACGTTGCCGACCTTGTGGGCGGCGTGCGTGGAGGCGAGCGTGTCCAGGGTCTGCTCGTAGTCGGCGCGTGCGGCAAGCCAGGAAGCGTTCTGGCCCATGCGGGCGTCGTCGAACGCCTTCCGTGCGGCTTCCAGCTCGTTGGGCAGGAAGATCAGGGACACGGTGGCGAAGTCGAGGTTGGCTTCGGACAGGCCTTCAGGAGAGACCTCGGCAAGAAGGCCCAAGACGTCGTCATCAAGGCCGGAGTACGCGCGCCAGTCGACGTCTTCGATCTGGTCGTACAGGGCCTTGAGGGTGGCCGGGTCGTCCTGGCCGGCGATCGAGTTGTGCGAGAGCTGCCGGGCGAGGAGCTCGTCCTTCTGCTGGGGGTCGTCGATCAGCATGCAGTCGATCGCTTCGAGCCCGACTTCCACGGCCGCCGCGGTGCGGTGGTTCCCGGAGAGGATCAGCTCGCGGCCTTCCTCGTACTCCCCGGCCCCGTAGATCAGCGGGACGGAGGTGAGGCAGCCGTCGGCGGCAATGTTCGCGACGAGCCGGTCCCACTCCTCTTTGCGGAAGAAGCGGGCGTTCATGTCGAGCGGGGTGAGCTGGCGGGGGTCGCGTCGTACGAGCCGCGGCTTGATGCCCCGGTGGCTTTCGGTCACAGCGCCTCCTGGGGCGTGGGTCGGTAGTCGATGTGCTGGTCGCTCTTGCTGCGGTTGCAGGGGCCGCAGAGCGGCTGGATGTTATCGATGGCGTTGCTGGCGCCGGGCCAGGACAGCGGGATCACGTGGTCGGGCTGGAGCTTGACGCCGGTCTTGCCGCAGGCGAGGCAGCTGCGCCCGTACAGGTCGAGGAGCTGCTGCCACTCTTCGGCGGTCCAGTCGGGTGTGAAGCGGCCCTGTGCGCGCTGCCGGGCGTTGGCGGCTGCCATCTTGTCGGGGTTGCGGCGTCGCCACTCGCGGTTGTACTCGGTCTCGCGCTTCACGAACTCGGGGTCGCGACGCTTCTCGGCAGACCGCTCCCGTACCTGCGCCCGGATGGTGTCGCCGTTCTTCTCGTAGTAGGCGCGCATCTGCGCCTGCTGCTTGTCGCGGTTCTTCCCGTACGAAGCTCGGCGTTCGGCCTTCCTGCACTCCTTGCAGCTCGGGTGGCGTCGAGTCGCAGTCTCGCGGTGGCGGTGGAAGTCGTTCTCGTCCTTCTCGACCCGGCAGGTCTTGCACACAATCATGGTCACGGTACACACGGTACCGTGTGTACCGGTGGGCCACTGTGGATCGTGTGTACCCTTCACGGCATGGAGCGAATGGGAGTCCGGGAGCTGCGTGACCAGCTCGGTCGGCAGGTCGACGAGGCGCACTATCGGGGCACGCACACGGTCGTCGAGAAGAACGGCGAGCCGAGGGCCGTGCTGGTGCCGTACGACTGGTGGTCGGCCCGCTCGGACGAGGCGCCCGAGACGGACTGACCGGCCGAACCTCATCGGGCGTCGTCCTTCTTCATGTCGCTGCCGTGCTTCCGCTTCCACAGGTCCAGGGCCTGGGCGAGGTCGTAGTTTCCGAGGGGGCCGCCGTACTGGAGCTGGTAGCGGTGGATGCCATCGCCCGGGTCCTTGCTGATCGCCTCGGTGCGCTTTTGGAGCTTCACGCCGGGGATGCCGCGCCCGTACTTCGCGCTGTTGGGCCGGTCGGTGAACGCCGTGGTGGCCCAGCCGGTGAGGCGCTTCGACAGCGACCGCTGGAGCAGCAGCTGCGCCTCCGAGGTGGATGCGGCCATCACGATGAGCTTCGCGAGGCGCCGGTACTTCGTCCACGACACCGGGAAGTCGGACATCAGGTAGGCGGTCGCCGGGTCGAACTTCGGCGGCAGGTACGCGAACGCGCCGATCAGCTTCCCGTCGACCGCGACCCCGCACGCGAGGAGCGGCGACCCGGGTTTGATGCTCTTCGACATGAACTGTGAGCGGATACCGGCGAACTGGCCGCCGGTGAGGACGTGCAGCGTCATCTTGTCGCCGAGCTCGTCACCCACGCCGATCTTGCGCATCGGGATCGGCTCGACGGGCTGCCGGGGCCGGACGATGCGCCGGGGTCCGGCCGCGGCGTACACGTAGATCGGCAGGCCGCGGTTCGCGGTCTGGACGACACCGGCGAGCTGGTCGCGGAGCTCGGGGCGTTCGATGTGCAGGCCCAGCACCCAGTTCGGCCGGTCCTGGACCTGCTCGATGATCCGTTCCTTACCGTCCTCGGTGAGCTCGTCGAACTTCGGCTCAGGCCACGCAAAGGCCGAGTCGATCGGTGCGAACTGCGCCTGATAGTCCGCAGCGTAGAAGGGCGGGAACATGACGACCGGTGCGTTAGGGGGGACCTGGTCGAGGTAGTCACGGACGTCGCCGGCGAAGAACGAGCCGAGCTTTGTCTCCAGGTTCCGGAGCTTCGTGGCGGTCTTCTCGTGCATGCGCGGCCACTGGTCCTGGGTGGCGTCCATCATCCGCCGGTAGTAGACGCCTTCCTTCCCGACGTACTGGAGGAACCGGGTGCCGAGCATCAGGGTGGCGAGGAGGTCCGTGCGGTCCTCCAGGTACGGGTATAGCCAGCCGAGAGAGTCTTCGTACTCCTCGCCCAGCGTGTACTCCAGCGGTTCGCCCGCCAAATACCAGCCGAGGGCGCAGGAGTACGCGGTGATGTCGTTGCCGTGGATGCTCCGCTCCGCACCGAAACGGGAGTGCAGCACCCGTTCGATGGTGAAGTTGCCGGAGCACCCGACGTAGATGTCTTTGCCGGGCCAGGTACCGGCGTGCTCGTAGATGATCGACCGAAGGGGC
Organism: Streptomyces sp. NPDC057565; assembly: GCF_042801455.1. Taxonomy (NCBI): domain Bacteria; kingdom Bacillati; phylum Actinomycetota; class Actinomycetes; order Kitasatosporales; family Streptomycetaceae; genus Streptomyces; species Streptomyces sp. NPDC057565. Next base: position 45,096 of record NZ_JBHVFU010000042.1, read on the forward strand.
GCGGGGATCGAGCCGTGGAACATTGGGCCGCTCCTGTGACGGTTCCGCTGAAGCGAGCGGCGATGGTAGCCGACCTGACGGAACCGCTCCTGGGGCATCGGTGCAGGCCAGGGCGGTACAGCGAAGCCCCCGACCGGCCGGGGCCATTCAGGGGCTTCGTGGTGGAGCGCCAGCCTGGATTCGCACCAGGACCTCCCGCCCGGAAGGCAGGTGTGCTGCTGTTGCACTACTGACGCGCGTGGTCGGCTGCGCCGCTGCTCAGGACAGCCGCTCACAGAAAGCAACGATACACACACACTGCGCGCTGTGTCGTAGCGAAGTTCAACGAACCGCTTACACCCACGTCGGCCCGACAGTTGAGATGGTCGGTCGACCTCTTGCTCGCGAAAGGCCTCGGCCGGGCCGCCATTGCTCCGGCCAGCTAGGGTCTCCCCTCATGTCCAGGTCGGACGCGTTCCATCGAAGGGCGGATCCTTATGACAAAGCTCGGAATGACCGATCCAAACGTCGAGCTGAAGCTCCAACTGAAGTCCGAAGCGAGGCAGGCGGTGTTGCGCGCCGATCCGACCGAGGTGCCGCGCCTGGTACTCATAGGCATAGACGGGCCCAGTCAGTACCTTATGGGCCTTTTCGCGCCGATGAGCCTGCTCCTGATCAACACTTACTTCATCACCGTCACAAACCGGTCTGTCTACGTTCACCGCGGGCCTCGCCTGAGGAACCGTCCTGAAAATCTGCTCCACGTCATCCCCCTCGCTCAGGCTGACGGCCTGGTCACCCGCGTCAAGCGAGGCAACGCCTGGAACGCCCTGTACCTGCAGTTTCCCGGCAACGCGAAGCCAACCCGGCTGAACATCTCCTTCCACCTCGGCGATGAGATGGACAGATTCCTCAAGAAGTTCCCCGAGGGAGCTGTGCACGCATAGCCGGACCCGCCTCCGGCAGTGGAGGGCGCGCGAAATCCACCACAGGGGCCCATGGTCGGGGCTGTGGGCGCCTCATTGCCGTCTCTTGGGGGGTGGTGAGCCGGGGACGATGGGCGGCTTGGAAACGCGTGTGGGGCCGTGACTTGGTGCTGGTCACGGCCCCACGGGCGATCAGGCGGCTACTGCTGCGGCAGTTCCAGGTCGTACGTGTCGTCGTACGCGCCCGGGTTCTGCCACCCGGCCTCTTCGAGTGACTTCTCGTCCGCACCGAATTCCAGGGCGTCGCTCATGAGGTCCTCGACTTCCTCAACGGTCGCGTCGTCCAGGCCGACCGGGCAAGCGGGCGCGTACCAGAAGGTCTTGCGGTCGGTGTCGAGGACGGCGCGCAGTCCGCCGTTGGTGACGTCGACGGTGAGGACTGCCGCGGTGGGCAGGTGGGGCCGGATGAGGTGGGCGGCGTAGGCGGCAGCGGCGGCCAGGGCTGCCTGTCGGGTCCGCTTCGCCTCCAGGTAGGCGTCCTCGAACATGGCGGAGAAGGCGGCGGTCACCGGGTCGGTGGCCACGCTGCTGCCCTCGTCGACGTCCTCCGGTGCGTCGTCGGTGTCGGCTTCTACGGCCACCGGGGTCAAGCCGAGGATGTTCACCCGCCGTTCGGCGGTTTCGGCCGCGCGGGCGCGGCGGACCCGGGCGATCTCGTTGAGGGCGAGGCCGACTGCTTCCCGCCGAGTGTCGGCCTCGGCCCACACTTTGCGGTGGCCGTTCACGTCCCGGACTTCCCAGCACTCGGCGCCGCTGGCGCGGGTCCGGAGCTCGCCGACGTTCTGGCCACGATCATCCGCCGAGTCCGCGACCCCAAGACCGGCCTGATCCCGCTGGTCACCCGCTACGACTGCGAAGAGCGGCAGTGGAATGCACCCGCGCCCGTGCTCTTCCAATACAACCGCGGTGGTGAGCCCTGCACCCTCAGCTCCCAGACCATCCGCGAGATCCTCAAGAAGACCGTCGCCTTCATGCGGCTGACCGACGCCGCCGGCCAGCCGCTGACTTTCACTCCGCAGGACTTCCGCCGGATATTCATCACCGACGCCCTCCGCACCGGACTGCCACCCCACATCGCACAAGTCATCGCCGGACACGCCAATATCAACACCACCATGGGCTACAACGCGGTTTATCCCACCGAGACCATCGAAGCCCACCGTGCCTTCATCGCCCGCCGCCGCAACCTGCGCCCCGCTGAGGAATACCGCACTCCCACCGACGCCGAATGGGAGAACTTCCTCGGCCACTTCGAACGCCGCAAGGTCTCTGTCGGCACCTGCGCCCGTACCTATGGGACCGCCTGTATCCATGAGCACGCCTCGTTGACTGAACGAACCACACTGATTGTGCAGTTCAGGGCACGGGTGAGGTTGTCGCCCAGTACGGTCTGCGGTCGTGATGAACGATGGTGTGCCCGAGCGGAATCTGTCGAGGTTGACCGTTCCTCGGTGGGGTCGGCTGGTGGAGACCGGCGACCGGTACGAGCCCTACCGGCTCGTCGACGCCGACGGCGCGGCCGTGGTGCCTGCCGCAGTGTTCTTCCAGGAACTGCTCGCAGCCGGGAAGACGGCGGCGACCGTCCGCTCGTATGGCATGGACCTGCTGCGGTGGTGGCGGTTCCTGCACGCGGTCGAGGTGCCGTGGGATCGAGCGACACGCGTGGATGCTCGGGATTTCAGCTGTTGGATCCAGCTGGCGGTCAAGCCGCGAGCGACCGCAGCCGGGCGGCGGTCGGCCCGTACAGTCGGCGCCCCGAACCCGGTGACTGGGAAAACGAGCCCTGGGCTCGGCTATGCCCCGTCGACCGTCGCCCACAGCGAGACGGTGCTGCGCAAGTTCTACGACCTCCACCGTGATGCCGGATCCGGGCCGTTGCTCAACCCGTTCCCGCTGGACCTGGCTCGTCGTTCCGGCCGCGCGCACGCACACCACAACCCGATGGAAGCCTGGGCGCCAGAGCGAACCGGCCGCTACCGGCCCACGGTTCCGCGCCGGATTCCGCGCTCGATCCCGGACGAGTGGTTCAACTCGCTATTCGCAGCGCTGCGGTCGAACCGGGACCGGGCAATGATCGCGTTTTGGATCTCCAGCGGAGTCCGGGCATCCGAGTTGATCGGCGTCCGGCAGTGCGACGTCGACCCTGGGCAGCAGCTGATCAGCGTTGTGCGGAAGGGCTCCCGGGCCCGGCAGCAGGTACCGGCCTCGGCAGATGCGTTCGTGTGGCTGCGGCTCTACCAGCAGGAGCTGCACGGGCTGATGCCACGGGGCCGAACACAGCCAGTGTGGTGGACGGTGCGGCGTCCGTTTCACCCGCTGACCTACCACGGGGCCCACCGCATGTTCGAGCGGGTGAACGCCACCTTCGGCGCGGACTGGACCCTTCACGACCTTCGGCACAGCGCCGCCGCCCGGATGGTGCGCGACCCGGCGCTGACGCTGACCGACGTGCAGTGGGTCCTCGGGCACGCGCATCTGACCACGACCGAGCTCTACCTCGCGCCGCGCCAGGACGAGGTCGTGGCCGAGGTGCTGGCCCACCACGCCCGGCGGGCAGACCGGCTCGCCGAGCCGGTTCCTCCGCCTCCAGCGCCCGGCTACGACCCTGAAGCCTTGGACGTGCTGTTCGGGCGGTCTTTATGACCAGCACCACGAAGCACTCGACGCGCCGCCAGCTGCAGACCGCGAATGCAACAGTCGAACAGGCCCGGGCGCGTAACAACGTGCTGCGGGAACGCTTCCCGCCCCGCTCTGCGGAGGCGTGGTGGCCAGCGACAGAGCAGTCAGCGGACGAGGTGCTGCGTCGGCTGACGGCGCCACCCTTCTTGGCTGCCGCGAACGCCACCCGGGCCGGGCGGCGGCGCGGGGTCGCCAAACTTCTGCGCTGGCTGTCCAGCCTCCCGGGGGATACCTGGCAGCAGCGGTGGAAGGCCAGCCGCGCCGAGGAGATCCCCGGCGCGGACTGGACAGATATCCCACTGCGCTTCTTGCGCGAGAGTGGGCCGTCGCCGTCGTATGAGCGCGTTGACCTGACCTCCGGGCTACTGATGCTGGTCTGCGGCGATGTCATCCGTCCCGACCTGGCCTGGATGCTCACCCGCACGCACAAGCACCTGGCTCCGGTCATGGCCGAGGTCCGCGACCCCGAGGGGTTCGCAGGGCTGGCAGGGCTGGCCGAGTCTGGGCCGGCCAGCGCCCGGGGAGAGGCCACCATCGCGGCGACCCGGATCGCCATGATTCTTGCCTGCAAGGGCGGGTCGATCGCGGACATCACCGTCGGCGACTGCGTGGAGCTGGTCGACACCTTGCGCCGAGTCCATGTCCGCGGGGGTCAGCGCAAAGTCGACTTCTACCTTCGACTGCGGGCCCTGGATGTCTTCCCTGAGGACGCCCCGGCCACGATCCGGGCCTTCGGGCTTGCCGCCGGCCGACTGAGCATCGAAGAACTCGTGGATCGCTATCCGATCCGGTGCCGCCCGGTCCGCGACCTGATCGTGGACTACCTGCGCGAACGGCAGCCGTCGTTGGACTACACCAGCCTGGACGCGGTCTCGCGGACCCTGGCCGGGCTGTTCTGGACCCGGGTCGAAGCCCTCTCACCAGGCATCGACTCCCTGCGGCTGCCACCGGCACTGGCCCGCGCCTGGAAGACAGACATCGCCACCAAGAAACGCACCACGATCGGTCCGGACGGCACCGCCGTCGAGGTCGCCAGCCCCAGGCTGAACGCCAAGGACGAGCTCATCCGCGTCCGTGCCTTCTATCTGGACATCGCCCACTGGGCTGCGGAAGAGCCAGCCCGCTGGGCACGGTGGGTGGTGTCCTGCCCGATCAGCGACGAAGAGATCAGCAAGGCCAAGGACCGCAAACACCGCAAGGCCCGGATGGACCAGCGCACCCGCGAACGGCTTCCCGTCCTGCCGGTGCTGGCCGACACCGTCGACCGCAGGCGACGTGCCGCAGCCGGACTACTTGCCGCCGCCGAACACACCCGGCCCGGGGACCTGATCCCCGACACCGCTGGAGCCTTGCGCAGAGCCGTCACGACCAAGGCCGCCGGGCACATGACCTGGGCCGAGGAGACCTCGACCGGGCGACGGCGGAACCTCACATACGAGGAGACTGAAGCCTTCTGGGCCTTCGCCGCGATCGAGGTCCTACGCCTGACCGGCATCCGCAACGAGGAGCTCCTGGAGCTGACCCACCACAGCGTCACCGAATACCGGCTCCCGAGCACCGGCGAAGTCGTGCCCCTGCTGCAGGTTCGCCCCGTCCAAGACCGACAGCGAACGGCTCCTGCTGGTCACCCCGGAACTGGCGGACGTCCTTTCCACCATCGTCCGCCGCCTGCGAGGAAGCAGCCGCGCGATCCCGCTGGTGACCTCCTACGATGTCCACGAGCGGGTCTGGAACCCGCCGATGCCGCTGCTGTTCCAGCGCGATATCGGCACCGAACACCGCGCTTTCACCCCGACCGCGCTCCGCAAGCTTCTGATCAACGCGCTGGCCGCCACGGGCCTGACCGATGCCGGCGGAGAACCGCTCGTCTTCTCCCCGCACGACTTCCGCAGGATCTTCGTGACCGACGCCATCATGAACGGTCTGCCACCGCACATCGCCCAAGTGATCTGCGGGCATCGGAGCCTTGATACGACGATGGGCTACAAGGCGATCTACCCGGCCGAGACCATCGAGGCCCACCGCGCCTTCATCGCCCGTCGCCGGGCCAGCCGGCCCAGCGAAGAGTATCGGACACCGGCCGAGGAGGAATGGGATGCTTTCCTTGCGCACTTCGAGAAGCGCAAGGTCTCCATCGGCACCTGCGGTCGCGCCTTTTTAAGCCCATGTGTTCATGAACACGCTTGCGTTCGTTGCTCGCTTCTCCGGCCGGACCCGGCCCAGCGCGGCCGGTTGGAGGAGATCCGCGACAACCTCGTCGCCCGCATCGCCGAGGCCGAGCGCGAGGGCTGGCTCGGGGAGGTCGAAGGGCTCCGGATCAGCCTGGCTGGCGCCGAAGACAAGCTCGTTCACATGGACCGACGAGCTTCCGGCGGTACGGCGGTCGACCTCGGCATGCCACGCATAGCCCCAGCTCAATTTACCCAGGTGGAGGGAACGGCTTCGCTGGCACAATCACTGGATGACCAGCAATGACATCCGGTTCGACTGCCGGCACCGTGGCGACGGCGGCCCGCTCGTGATCATCCCCCGCATCGACGGAGCACCACTCACCGAGCTGATCGACGGGTTCGAGATCGCCGCCGGGATGCAGCCCGCAGGCGACGCCTACGGCGGTCTGATCCCGGAGTTCTTCCGGTTCGGCCCGATGCAGGATCACTTCCTCGGACGGTCCACCAACACGATGGGGCCGAAGACACCCGTTCTCGGCTGTGAATGCGGCGAGTGGGGATGTTGGCCCCTCATGGCCCGCATCACCGCGACAGCCGACCTCGTGACCTGGGACTCCTTCGCGCAACCTCACCGCACAGCACGCGACTACACGGCGTTCGGCCCGTTCCATTTCAAATGGCCCCAATACGACGACGCCTTGCTCGCTCTGAGCGCGAAAATCAGCTCCGATAAAAGGTGAGTTCACCCGCGTCATCCCATCAAGCTCAGCAGGAGTCGCCGCATGAATCCAGCAGAAAGCCACACGGACGAAGTCGTATTGAGCGCTGAAGAGTACGACGTCGTCAGGGCAGCCCTCGCTGGTGTCACCAGGACCGGACCTGGAGCACAAGCCCACTCCCTCGACTCTCTCCTCGCACAGTGGAGCGCCTTGGTGGACGAGGTGGAAGAGGGCTACTCGTGGTGCGCGCCTGAGCTCAGCCACGACCTCAGGTGCCGGAACGCGCTCGCGGGAGCCTGGCCGCTGCTACCCTCACGTGTTCGCGCGATCAGGCAACCGGAACTCGATGGCATCGACGAGCGCTATCGCCGCGCCACGATTCCGTGGCCTAGCCGCCCCGAGGAAGGTGGTCGATGGTGGACATGGCGTGTTCCCCGGCGCCTTGAGATCGAAGCTTCAGAGCAACGAGATCCGGACTGGCCGCTGGGATGGGAGATGATGCCGTTCCCTCGACCCGCTTCCGTGGAAGTCGTCACTTGACAATACGTGCCGATCAGACCCTGACCAAGCTGATGTAGTTCAGAGAAGCTTGTGTCAGATGCTCGCTCCTCCGGCCTGATCCAGCCCAACGGCCACGGCTGGCCGACATCCGCGACAACCTGATCGCCCGCATCGCCGAGGCGGAACAGAAAGGATGGCTGGGTGAAGTCGAGGGCCTCCAGGTGAGCCTCGCTGGCGCCCGGAGCAAGCTGGACCAACTTGAAACCGTAGCGGCCCGCCGCTCCTCCGCAGCCGATCTTGGCATGCCGGCCTTCGCCGACATAGCCATCCGTACCACCGGCACGTCGACGGGCCATGACGGCCGCTGTCAGCCCCGTAGCGGCCTGTAGAAGGTGCGGAGTTCTTCCGCGTAGCGTTCGGGCTGCTCGATCGGGGCGAAGTGGCCGCCTCCAGAGTCCTTCAGTGAAGATCCGACTGGACCTCGGTCAGTCGATGCCTTCGACGATGCGGAAGTCGCGCTCGACGCCGTCGGAGAGGGCGACCAGCGCCTCCTGGTAGGCCGCACTCTCGTGCGCCGCGACGGCCTGCTCGAAGCTGTCGAACTCGATCAGGACGGTGCGCTCGGCGATTCCGGCGTCATGCGCCACGACCCGACTGCCACGGGCGAGGATCCGACCGCCCCCGGCCTCGACGGCCGGACCGGCCAGCTTGTTGTAAGCAGCCAGCTTCTCAGGGTCTGAAATGGTGCGGTAGGCGCTGACCCAGTAGCCCTTGGGCATGGAACCTCCAGTGTTGGGATGAGTGCATCTGACTTACGGGTTGGTCTCGGACGAGCGTCGGCGGGCGAGAGCGAGGCTTGTCAGCGTCGTGATCGCCATGGCGCCGATGCCGACCAGCGCCGCGGTGGTGTAGGCGCTGTCGTCGGGGAAGAGGTGGCCGGGGCCGGTGCCCGCGGCGAGGATCAGGCCGCCGATGGCGCTGCCCAGGGAGTACCCGACGCTGCGGACGACGTAGTTGAAGCTCATGGCGCTCGACGTCTCGCTCTTGGGGGTGACGGCCAGGATGACGCCGGGCATCGCGGCCGAGAAGCCGCCGACGCCGAAGCCGAGCACGCCCATCGCCGCGAACAGTTCGGCCAGGTCCGACCGGGCCGCCGCGAACAGGGCGAACCCGCCGCCGACCACGACGGCGCTGCCGGCCAGGAGCAGGGGGTCGGCGATCCGCGTCCGGACCCGCGGCGTGAGCTTGCCGGCGACGAACCCCAGTACCGAGAACGGGATGAGGACCAGCCCGGCGACGAAGGTCGTCAGCCCGAAGCCGTAGCCGGCGCCGTGCGGCGTCTGCGCGTACCGGGTGATGAGCGTGAGCAGGAGGTACATGCCGATCCCGCCGACGAACATGGCGAGGTTCGCCCCGGCGACCGCCGGGTGCCGCACCGCCCGCACATCGACCAGGGGCGTCGTGCTGCGCAGCTCGATGACGGCCCAGACGCAGAGCAGCACCACCGCGACGACGGCGAGGCCCGCCGCCACGGCGAGGTGCCGACTCCACAGATTCCGTTCGCCGGCGAGGAACAGCACCAGGAGCAGCGCAGCGGCCAGGACGACCGCGCCTGCCACGTCCACGTGGGCGGAGCGGCCTTCGGGGGCTTCGGGCATGGAGCGCCACGCGGTCAGGAGGGCGGCGGCGGTGACGACCAGGCCGAGGCCGTAGGCGGCCCGTACCCCGCCGAGCTCGGCGAGCAGTGCGGCCAGCGGGTAGCCGACGCCGGCCCCGATGATCGAGACCACCGAGATCAGGGCGATCACGGCCGCGCTGCGCTCCTCGGGGAGGTGGTCCCGGGCCACGCCCATCATCAGCGCCGTCAGCCCGAGCCCGACGCCCTGGGCCGCCCTGCCGGCCAGCAGCCACGCGAACGGCAGCGGCAGCACGGTGAGCGCGCTGCCGGCGACGACGACCGCCAGCGTGGCGAGGATCGTGGCCCGCCGGTGCGGGCCGGCTCCGAGCCGGCCCAGGACCGGCGTGGCGACGGCGCCGCTGAGCAGCGCGACGGTCAGCGTCCACTGCGCGCTGCCGAGCGAGACGTGGAACGAGGTCGCCACGCTGGTGATGAGCGGCGTCCCGAGGCTGGCGACCGCCGCCACGACCAGAGCGATGAACATCAGGGCGGGGACCAGCAGCCGCGCCTCGGAACGCGCCACCGGGAACGTCTTCACCGCGACCCCGCCGACCGGCTGCCCGGTCACTGCTTCGGCCCTTCGCGGTCCTGTCTTTCGAGCTCTGCCAGATGCTTCAGCGCCGGAAGGGCCGCCACCAGCGCCTCGACCTCGTCGCCGGTGAGCTCGCCGATCAACCGCTCGAACGCGTGGACGCCCGCCTGGCGCCGCGTCCGGACATAGGAGGCGCCGGCCTCGGTCAGGCACACCAGCGTGACCCGCTTGTCGGACGCGTCGCCCCGCCGCTCGACCAGGCCGGACTCCTCCATCACCCGGACCAGGGCGGTCATCGCGGGCTGGGTGACGCCCTCGACCGCGGCCAGATCGGTGATGCGCCGCGAGCCGGTCCGGTCCAGGGTGGCCAGGGTGGCGGCGGACGTCAGGCTCATGTCCCGGGGCAGGCGTCTCGCGGCCCTGGTGGCCAGGCCGTAGAGGGCTGCCCCGATGGCGGCGGACGCGCCAGGAGCGGTGTCTTGACGACTCATGCTCGAAACATAGCATTTTTATATTCATAGTTTATGGAAATGGTCGACTGGCGCGGGCGGCCTCGACCGCTGGGAGGCGGTGCGCTGCCGCATCGGCTTCAAGTACGCCCTCGGCCTGGAGCTGGAAGACCCCGGCTTCCACCACAGCGTCCTGTCCGACTTCTGCGACCGGCTCGCCGAGGGCGACCGCGCCGACCGGCTGCTGGGCCTCGCGCTCACCCGGATCCGGCGGGCCGGCTTGCTCAAGGGCCGCGGCACCCAGCGCACCGACTCCACCCACATCCTGTCCGCCGTACGGGAGCGGACCCGCCTGGAGCTGGTGAGTGCCTATGTCATTTCCCTTGATCGGTGACCTTCTGTGACTGGTGAGCAAGTTCGTTCGCCAGGGGTCAGGGTTGGGCGGGCTCAGGTCTGGTCGGGGTGTCTCTGATAGGTATCCAGGAGTCTTTCGGTCATCTCTGGTGACCATGACGCATGCGTCGGACTCTGCTGTCTGTACGGGCCGGAGCTTCCCCGGTCGGTGAGGGCAGGAGTGAGCGCCAGAAGCCGATCTGATCACTCTGTTACGGGCAGGCATTCGGCGAGCAGATCGACGATGTCGCGCCAGGCTCGCTGTGCGTGTCGTGGGTGGTAGCCGACGCCCGGGGGTGTGGTGTGGTTGACCGGTGGGTGGTGGAAGGCGTGCAGGGCCCCGCCGTAGACCACGCAACGCCAGTCGACGCCCGCGTCCCGCATCTCGGCGGTGAACGCTTCCCGTTGCGCGGGCGGCATGATCGGGTCTTCCGATCCGACCCCAGCCCACACGGGGCAGCGAATGCGTGCCGCCTCGCCCGGTCGGCCCGTGGTCAGTGCGTTGACCGTACCGATCGCGCGCAAGTCGACTCCATCGCGCCCGAGTTCCAGCACAACCGCGCCCCCGGTGCCGTAGCCGATTGCGGCGACCCGGTCGAGGTCGGTCCGCGGTTCGGCGCGCAGCACCTCGAGTGCCGCATGGCCAATGCCCCGCATCCGGTCGGGGTCTGCGAGCAGCGGCATGCAACGGGCCAGCATCTCCTCGGGGTTGTCCAAATAGCGCCCGCCGTGGAGGTCAAAGGCCAGCGCCACGTATCCCAGCTCTGCCAGGGCATCGGCGCGGCGGCGCTCGACGTCGCTGAGCCCCATCCCCTCAGGCCCGATCAGGACTGCGGGCCGACGCTCATCACCGGCAGGGAGCGCGAGGTGCCCGATCATCGCGAGAGCATCGGCCGGGTATTCGACCGTACGTGTTGTGATCGTCATGAGGCTGGACCGTAGTGACCATCCAGCCAGGTCGGGCCGGTGTTCACCGTCGGCAGAAGGTGGTCCGTCGCAGCTGCACGAGGATTGTGTCGAGTCCCCCAATGACATCGCGGTCTCACAGAGCGTTACAGACCGACGGTTCTGGCACAGCTACTGACCGAGGCGGTCCGCGCCGTCTTGGAGGCCATGGCCCAGGGCTGAAGTCCCTCAGCCGAAGGTGTGTGCGTCATAGAACGATCTTGTTCCACTGCTGGGCAATCGGCTCTTGGACAACGTCATTTGAGCGACGCCGCGTTAGTTCAGAGAAGTGACCAGGCCAAAGCTGATGGCCCCGCTCCAGATCGTCGACGGCATGCATACCTCCAGGCCCCCCTGCGGTCCGGTCGGTGGCGGTCCAGCCGCGGCCGGGAGAGACATCTCGGCCACCACCCGCACACCGATCCTCGTGCCTCATACACCGATCCGCATGCCGGACTGGGCCAGCCGGATGCGCCCGCCGACTCCCGGGGCCACCCTGGAGGCATGAGCGCCCCGATAGTCGTTTACGGCCCCTCCTCAGCAGGCGGTCGGGCGGTCACCATCAACGGTGCGATCGCCGGCCTCGCCCGCGACGACCGTGACCTCGTCGAGTTCCTGAGGTGGGCCGGCCTCGACGACGCCTGGGATCTCCTCGACGACCCGCACTGGATCGAATGGCGCGGCGGACGGGCCCACCGGTACGAAGGTTGAGTCAGGTGCGGTACACCAGGAACAGGAGCACCCCGGCTGCGATCCAGGTCCGGCGCAACAAGGCCTGGTCGCGCGAAAGGGTCGAGCTGATCCGAGAGCTGTGGGACGGCGGGGACGGTCTGTCCTGCCGGCAGATTGCCGACCGTCTCGACCTCAAGCTGAGCACGGTGCAAGACGCGTTTCGGGACTACAAGGGGTCGGGATCGCATCGGCCGAAGGCGACCAAGCCCGAGGAGACGTAGGGCGGCGTGGACGGCCGCCCGGCCTGATCTCACGCACTGGACCGGCAGAGAGTACAACAGGCAGCTGCCCCCTTCCGCTGGAGCGGCCGGGGGCTGTTCGCGTGGGCGGCCGGGTTGTTCAGCGTTGTTCAACGGTCGGCCTGCGGGGTGTTGTTCGGCTCGGTGGCATCCGGTTCGTGCTGCATTGCAGGAATCGGTGAACGCGGCACTCGGTGCCCGGCATGCTCTCGATCTATGTCGACGAGCGATCCAGACCAGCCGTCCGCTCAGCCACGGGTGCCCCTTCTGCGCCGCGTCCGGGAGATGGGCACAGCGGCACATGTACTCATATGGGCGGCGCTACTCTCGGCCCGGGATCTCGCGCCTGCATTTCGTGCGGGAGCGTACAGGGCCACCGCGCCCACGTGCGGGTGACGTGTGCCGGGTTCGGCCTCGGTGATCAGGTATGTGCCCCTATGGTGCGGTCCGCTCTTGCGTACGAGCACGTCAGGGGCGCTTCGTCAGCGCACCAACCCCCACGGCCGCGTCAGGCCTGTCTCGCTGAGCACGCCAAGCCATCAGCCCGTGCACCAGTAGAGCCACAAAAGCGACCCCCGCTGCAATGCGAATCGCGTTCCAGGTGATCTCGGTAACCAGGCCCTGCGAGGCAGCCTCCGCGTCCAACCGCGCAGAGGTCTCGACGAAGGCAGTCAACGGGATGAGCAGCCGGAACGGGAGACCGCCGATACCGCACGTTCGCGCAATGTTCCCGAATAGCCCCACAGGGGCCCCAAAGACGAAAGCCACTATTCCCCAAGCAAGGATCTTGGAAGCGAGTCCCTCTCCGGATCCAGAGGAGATGAGCCGACCGATTGGAACGGTCGGGAACATGAACTTGAAAACGTAGTACACGACCACGGCTAAAGCCAGTGCAGAGGAAGCCAGCAGTGCCGACTCAATCTTGGACCGGCGCGAAAAGCCCACCAGAAAGGCGAAACATACCCACGCCCACCCACTGGAGAAGATGAGAGCAGCAGCATGGCAAATCGGGTTGTCGAATTTGCCCATGAGAGGGCCGATTACAGCTAGTGCCATGCCAGCCGCGAGGGCAACCACGATAGGCGTGACACGAGTGCGGGGAAAGTACACGATCGCTTTATCCCGTTTCTGTGGTCAATGATCAGAAGCTTGCCCGATCGGGGCCTACGTGAACGACTTCGCAGAGCCCCGGCAACACGAGCCTCCCCCGCCGATCACCCCTGGCACGGCGCCCGTTCCGCACTCGGCGGCAGGCACAGTGCGAGGGTCCGGGAAGAAGATTAGTACGGGTCGAGGCTGATCTACGGGCTGCGGGAGTACCGGGGTCGCAAGGACAAGCCGAAGGGCTTTGGATGGCACGACTTCTGCCGCCTCCTCGTCCGAGCCCGCATCCAGCTCGACGGCCCGATCGTGCTGGTCTGGGACAACGTCCGCCTGCATCTCACCCGCGGTATGCGCGCCTTCATCGACGGCAACTCCGACTGGCTGACCGTCTTCCAGCTGCACACCTGCGCCCCGGATCTCAACCCGCAGGAAGGCATCCGGTCGCTGGTCAAGCGCGAGATCTGCAACCTCGCAGCCTCCGATCTCACCCAGGTCACCAGGGCCGTCAAGCGCAAGCTGAAGCAGATCCAGTACCGACCCGACGTCATCGACGGCTGTCTCGCCGGCACCAGCTTGGCCCATGGGACGTGACCGAAACCGCCCTCGGCCGTCCGCGTCGCTCACGTGGCGATGAGAGAGGATGCAAGCTCAACCCATCTTTTAGGAAGGCGAGTACCCGGTGACGAAACCTGCCACTGTGGATCTCATCCACCTGGAGGACGCAGACGGGAACCGTTGTATCGTGCGCGTCACCGGCCGCTTCCAGCCGGGCATACTGACCGGCCACGACATCCTGCGCGCCGACGTGCTTGTATCCGCGAGCTTCATCGAGGCTCGGCTGGACGTCTACCTCTTCCAGCAGGACCTCGACGCCTGGCAACACGGCCTGTCCGACCTCGCCCCAGGCCGTCAAGCCAGCATCGGAGGAGATCGTGGCCTGAGCCTCACCCTTCACATGCACGAAGGCGGCTGGCTGTCTGTCACCGTCGAAGATCCGGACCGACTCACCACGCTCCTGGGAGTCCGCCCGGAAGAGAACTGGGTCCATGAACATCAAGAACGTCTGCAACAGGTGAGGCAGACCTGGCCCAGTGAAGTCATCACGACGGCGCCGGGGGCCTACGAGTGGAGCCGCAAGCCCTGAGGTGACAAGGGTCAAGATCTTTTCCCCGCGTACGGCCAGTAACTCCCCACAGGCGGTCCCCGCTGATGGCCAGTTCCGCTTCCCGGTTTCGCGCCGCCTGATACGGTGCGTGACCGAGCCGCGGCGAGGCCGGCGGCCGTGTCGGGCGGTAGGCGACGGCGACCTGCAGAAGGCGCCCCCGAGCTGCGGCCGGAACGTGAAAGGCGAGACTGCCCGCGTCGACTTCGGCGAGCAGTCGAGGCTGAACAACAGCCGGCCAAAGTTGACGCGCGATCGGTCAGACACCGCCGCTCTCGTCGGCGACGCCAGCTGGCTCCGTCGTTGGTCTCGTCGACGAGGAAGTCCCGATTCGGCGACAGCCCGCCGCGGCGCTCGTAGGATGCCTGGATGCCTAAGCCGATACGGATGAGCCGCCGCTCGTGGGTTGCCGCGTGGGCGGTGCTGTGCGCGGCTGGCCTCGCCGCCACCGCCAAACTGAACGCCTCCTCGGCACCGGCCCCGCAGCCCGAGAAGTCCGTCAGTGCCGAGTGCGCCGAGCGCATCGCGGACATCGAGACGCAGCTGGCCAAGGCCAAGCAGGAAGACAAGGGAGACGGAATGCTGGTCTTCTCGCGAGTCCAGGTCGGCACCGCGGACGACTGCCGTGACGATCTCCGTAACCACTTCCGTGGCGATCAGTGAGCCGCGCTACCTGGCTCGCCGCGATGGCAGGCCTAACCTTCGTCTGTGCCGGGGCAATCATTGCTGTGGGCGCCACGTCGGAACCGAAGCCGCGGCCCACGCCGCCGCGGGTGTACTCCTCCTGCCTGGCGGCAGACACCAAGCCGGTGTCTGCGGACGACGACCCGTGCGACGGCCGCTGAAGAACGTCCGAGCGACCGTCCGCCGCATGGCAGAGCACCCAAACCCAAGTCGGCCTCTTGGCCGACGACGCCACCACCACAAGAACTGGACATCGGTGGCCCACCCAGATGAGGGGCCCCCGTTCGTCCTGACAGTGAATGTAGCCACGGCCACTTGATTTCCCGTCAGGCGGCCGTGGGCGGTGAGATCTAACTGGCCACCGACCCTGAGGCGTGCCCACCTGTCGACCTGGCCGACATCACCAGTTCAACCTCCTTACTGCCGTCAGGCCGCGGGAGCCTCGGCGGAGCCAATGCCGGCGGCGATGAGCGCCCGGCGCAGACCATCCGCCCGCAACGTGGAGTGCACCACCCAGCCCGGCTACCGAGGCGCACCGAGCAGCTTGGCCAAGCACAAGCGCAAGTACCACCCCACCGATCGGTGAGCACCCCGACCATGGACTACAACGAAGGCGCGCCGTCCGCCGCTGCCGAATGCGCCTGCGAGGCCGCGCCTGCTGAACCAGGCAGACCGCTCCAACGACGCGGGAGTAATGGAGCGCCGCATTGCTGCGGCCGCCGTCGGGGCCAGCCTCTCCATCGCAGCCGCGCAACGCGAAACCACCGAGCAGTAGCCGCACAGCACTGGTGCCCCCCGACCAAGCGCAAGTTGGTCGAGGGGCACCAGGGCGTCACGGTGCCCTGCCCGGTCTCCTGTCAGTGATCAGTTGCCGTGGGCACTGATGGACGCAGTGGTCGCGCGTCCGTGCTGTCGGCGTCTGACATGGGAGCGCGGGTACGCTATTCGCCGGCCGCCGCGTGGAAGATGGTCTTCCCGGATCCGACCTGGTACAAGGCCTTGCCGTTCTTGGTGCCGAGGTAGGTGGCCTTGCCGGTCACGTGATACCTGCCGCCGGCCACGGCGGGGAGGGCGACCGTCGCGGTGACGTTCACCGGGATGTCCACCTTGGTGTTCACGCCGAACCTGGTGCGATGCCAGTCGACCCCGACCTCGCCTCGCTCGGTCCACTGGGTTCCGGAGGCAGCGGTCAGGCCCTTGTCCGCAGGGGTGATGCGCACCGTCTCGGCGCCGGCGGAGGTGACGGTCAGGCCGAGGACGCCCTCGAGGACGCCGTTGACCCCGGCGCCTCCCCAGCCGTGCGAGAAGCTCTCGCTGCTGCTCTGGGAAACCTGGGCGCCGGTGCAGTCGGAGGTCGAGCAGCCGGGGGTCCACTGCTCCCACAGGAAGGTGCCGCCTTCGGAGAGGACCTGGGCCGGGCCGTCGTGGGACGGGTCGGTCAGGATTTTGACCAAGGTGTCCGGGCGGTCCGTGATCCGCAGTGCCTCGAGCAGTGTCCGCAGGGTCATCGGGCCCTGCTGCATGCCCAGTTCGGAGATGCGGTCTCCCAGGGCGGTGTACTCGGAGGGGTTCGCGATCCCGTAGGCGACGGGGAAGGACTGCGAGTGCTCGCCGAAGTGATCGATACGGGAGCCTGCCGCGTCCAGGCCGTCGGACCAGGCACCGGTGCCGGGGTCACTCAGCTGGTCGCGCATCGCCTCGGTCAGGTGGTCGGCCCGGTCGTCGTACGTCGTCCGGGTGCCGGTGTCGTCCAGTGCCTCGGCCGCCGTCGCGACCGAGCGCAGCGCGCCCACGCCGAGCGCGTTGACGACCGTGCGGTTGACGTTGCCCTTGGTGACGTAGCCGTAGCGCATAGGGGCGGGCCAGTCGATGATGCCGTACTGGTATTCGCCGCTGCCGCCGGGCAGGTCGGCGACCAGTCCACGGCTGTCGACGGCACGCCAGATGTAGTCGGCGACGTTCTTCATCACTGGCAGGGCCTGGCGCAGGAGGTCCTTGTCACCGGTGGTCTGGTAGTAGCGGAGCACCCACTCGGGGAACATCTCGGTGTAGTCGGGGATGTCCCGCTTGGCGTCGCCGTTGGGGTAGACGGAGTTCAGGGCGCCGTTGTTCCAGTAGCGGGCCTGGGAGTTCATGAAGGAGACGATCGCCTGCCGGGTCAGGCTGCGCTCGCCGGACGAAGACATGGTGGCGAAGGACTCGTCGATGCTGTCGCCGAGGAACTGACCCTTCTCACGGGTCGGGGTGTCGAGGAAGACGTTCTGCGACGACTGGAGCGCGGAGCGCTGCATCAGCGCGAAGACGCTGTCGAGAGTGGCGTCACTGCTGGAGAAGGTGGCCGGATGGGCGGCGTCGGTGTTCTGAACCACGGCGCTGATGTCGTCGGTGGTCAGGTTCTCGCGCGGGTCGCTGATCTGCAGGTAGCGCCAGCCCCAGTAGGTGAAGGGCTGCGCGGTCTGCGCTCCGTCCTTTTCGGTGTAGTAGAAGTGCATGTTGCTGCCCTGCGTGTCCAGCTTCGAGGTACCCGCGCGGGAGTTCTCGACCCAGCTGCCCTTGGCGTGGTCCCTGAGCAGTGCGCCGTCGAGGGTCACCGTGGTGCCGTCCACTGCCTGAATGGTGTGCGTCTCGGGGTCGCCCGCTCCGTATCCGTTCGCGGGAGCGTCGACAGTGATCCGGTCACCGACGTGGACGTTGCCGGCAGCGGCCAGGGTCAAGGTGGTGGCGCCGGCCGAGACGGCCGCGGTCAGCGTGCTGTTGTTCTGCCGGTAGCTGGTGGTGAACGTCAACTGCCGTCCGGCGGCGCCGTCCTGCAGACGCACCGAGGGAACGGCGGAGTAGACCTTGCCGAAGTCGGCGAAGACGGTGCCGTCCGGCAGGTGGAGCAGGGAGACGGGGTGGACGGCCTTCTGTGACAGGTGGGCCTGCAGCGCGGACAGATGTGTGAAGGCGCAGGGTGACGAACCGCCCTCGTATGAGGCGCAGTTGGCCGGGTTCGGGCGGGGGTGCGGGCCGATGGCGGTGGCAGTCGGCCAGCTGTTGTCGTCGTAAGGGGCGGTGTCCCAGCCCGCCATTTCCTTCGTCGCGTCGTAGTACTCGACACGGTCACCGGCGTCGCTGTTGCGGTAGGTGACGGTGTCGACGCTCTGGGGCTCGTAGCGGTGCACCTTCCACGAGCCGTCGGACACCATGAGGTCCCGCGTCCCATCCTTGTGGTCCACCACCACCTTGACCAGGAGGCCCGAGGGGCCTTCGGAGCCGCTGGGCCCGTTGGCGCGGCCCTGGCACTTGCAGTTCCAGTAGTGCGTGACAACGCCGACGGGCAGCTTCTGGCCCGCCGTGATCCCGTCGAGCTTCGAGACGTCGTAGTACCCCTCGCCCGCGTACTCGTAGGAGGAGCTGCGCTGCACCACGTGTCCGCCGACGTTCACCTCCCAGTCCCCCATGGAGGCCACATACACGCGCGCGTCGGTCACCGGGCTGCCGCTCGAGACCGTCATGACCTTGCGGGCAGCGGTCCATTCGTTGGTGGCGTCGTTGCCGGTCGCGGGGCGGCGGATCCACTGCGCCCCGGACCAGTCGTCGTCCCCGAGGCCGGTGCCGAAGGAAGCGGGGTCGGAGAACGCCGACTCGGCGCCCGCGTGGTCCCAGGTGCGTACCCGCCAGGTGTAGGAGGTTCCCGCCTTGAGGGCCGATCCGCCGTAAGGTATCCAGCTCTGTGCCGAGCTGGACACCTTGCCGCTGTTCCAGTGCTCGGTGCCGTCCCCGTCACGGACGACGACCTGGTAGGCCGACTGGGTCTCACCGCTGTCGATGTCCTGGGGAAGCCAGCCGAACTGCGGTGCGCCGTCCACGGCGAGGGGGTCGACCCGGTCGTTGACGGTGAGTCCGACCGGCGCGGTCGGCGCGTGATTTCCGACGGGCCCGGTGGCGAACGCCTGGGGCGCCGTGCTAAACGCGAGTCCCCATGTGAGAGCGAGCAGGCCGAAGCGTCTGCAGGTTGCCCACGGCAATCTCATGACGCGCCTCCATTCGAATGATTTGAACATTTCAATGCACGTGCGACCAAGTGCCCCGCCGACGCGCAGTAGGCGCGCAAAAGGTCCCCGTTACAGGGCGAGGTGACCACCGGGTGACTTCCGGGAGAATCTTTGAAACGTATCAATACGTCTCGGTGAGGCTATGTAGTGGCCGAGCCACCTGTCAACGGTTGTGCACGGTCGGTCCGTGAGCGCCAACCGTGGCTGATGATTCTCGAGTTGGGGCCTGTCTGGAGGTTCCCGTCTGCGCCGCAGCAGACGACGGGAGTCTCCAGACAGGCCCTAGAAGCGGCGCCCCGGCGCCCAACTGGCGGCGGCCAGACGGCAGCGCCGCCACCACTTCGTCTTCGACGGCAGGGGCAGACGGCTCGACGGCTGCCCGCTCCACAGCTGTCCGGCCGCGCTCGCGGTAGTCGCCAATTGGCGACCGTTCCTCGGCGGTACGGGGTCCGGACAGTTAAAGTGCCCCCGAAGTCAGGCATGAGAGGGATCGCGTTGGAGCGACGGAAGCTGATCGGGATCGGGGCGGGGCTGGCGGTCCTACCCGCCTGGTGGGCCCTGCGTCAGGTGGCGAACGGGGCCAAAGGGGACTGGCACACCGACACCGCACCGTTGGAGCGGGCGTTCCCGCTGCTGGGCCCTCTCGCCGACGCCAAGTGGGTGAGCAGCCGGGACAACGACGACCGGAGCATATCGTCGCCGGAGCTGGTGATCTCGGGCTTCGCCCGGCTGACACCGGGGAAACTTGCCGAGCTGACAGCGGCCCACACCTTCGTCTCCGAGGGGCCGGCCGATGACTTTTCCTCGTGGTTCGAGAAGCCGCTCAAGGGCGAGGGGCCGGAGAATCCGCAGTGGGTCCGGTCGCACGAGCTCGACCGCGACGGCAGCGGCTACTCCACCAACCTGTGGTTCGACCGTCGCAGCGACACCGTCCGCTTCTGGGCACTCAACCCGTACGGCTAGAGCGCGTATCGGGTCGATCAGTTTGTGGGTTTCGCTCTCACGGTCGGAGCAATACTCAGGACTTGTGGATCGATTCCGGGAGGGACGCGGAGGGCGTACTTTCCCGAGTGATCCCGTGATGGTCACCGAGTAGGCCCGCATTCGCGGCGCGGGTCGGAGAGGCACGCCCGTGCTCAGCGTAGGCGCTGACTACGGCTCGACCCAGTCCGGCTCCCTGATCGACGAGATCGTCCGCGAGGGCGCCCGCCGGATGCTGGCCGCCGCACTGGGGTCGGAAGTCAACCAGTACATAGCCGAGTTGGCGGCCCAGACCATGGATACGGCCGATTGCTCACCGTTCCCTCTGCGGCCGAGTCATCCTCAACCTACCTCGACTCGGCCGGCGGCCTGATTGCTGCCCGCAGCAGATCCACAACTCTTGACAATCACTCCGCAAAGCCGCTCCGCCGACCTTTCAGTAGATCCCCTGAGCCGGGGTCCCACCGGCGATGAGGCCAAGTTGAGCTGTGTGATGATGCAGGAAGATGACCGGCCCTGGGAAGGGACCGAATGCCTGAGAAGAGCGGGGTCCATCGTGGGCAAGGGTGAGGAGTCCATACCGGACGAAGAGTGGGAACGCTTCCTTCGTGAAGCGGAGGCGGGGACTCAGGGCGCGCCTGAGGAGCCGTCGGCACGGGCCCGGATGGTGGCGCGGCAGCTGCGGGAGGAGGCCGGCCGACCGGAGCCATGGCGGAGTCAGCCACCGGCACGGCGGCAAGGAGGCAAGGGCTGGTACGCGGTCGGTCTGCTGGTTGTGGCTGCTCTGCTGGTCGTGGCGCTGGATCCAGGGCGGGTGGCTGGATGGTTCGGAGGCGGGGGCGGTGAGAGTGCGCCGCTTGCCGCGGAGTCGAAACGTCCTGATCAACCGCCGCCGACGGAAGGGACAGCCCAACTTCCGAGCCTGGAGGAGCCGTTCAATGGGTCGCCCGCGGGGCAGTGGGGTGACGGTACGGCTGGGATCGGCCTGCCTGAGCCACGTGCGACCGGCTGGATGAGCAAGGGGCAGGTCGGGCAGGCGCTCGAGAAGTCCCGGGACTTCCTCGCCGCGTCCAGTCTGGATCCTGGTGTGCTGCGCGGGGAGCGGCCGAGGAAGGCGATCGCGTTGATCAATCCTCATCAGGAGGATGTCCAGGACTACCTGGCGACCGCCTTCGGCGCGCCCAGCCGGGAGAACGATCCTCTGCTGCTGTTCAGCCGGTTCGAGAAGACGAAGACCCGGCTTGTAGGGGATGTGGTCAAGACACGAGGGCGAATCACGTACCGAGAAGGCAAGCGCGGTGCGGTCGAGGTGACCACCGATGTCACATTCGTATATCCCGTCGTGCGCGCTCCAGCGGGAAGCAACGAAGTCACACGCACAATCGTGCGCCGTGAGGTCGTGATGAGTTGGGACGACCCGGCGAAGGTCGTCGTCGAGCCGGATACGTTCTCCCTCGTCTCCTACAAGGTGGACACCACCAACGGCGGCTGCGATACCTTCACCGGCTACTTCACCCCCACGTTCAGCGCAGAGCGCGCGGCCTCGCGCCCGGGAGACGGCCCCGAGGTCGACCCGTACGACCGGAGCACGTCGATGGAAACACGCATGCGGGAGGCCGGCGATGCGGGGTGCGGGACTGCCACACGGTCGTGAGCGGCATTTTGCAGAGAATCAGAACTGCATGGTCGGGAGCCTCAAGCGTCGCGGGTCGGTGAGTGTCCAACTGCGTGACAACAACCACGCACACCGCGAACAAGGGCGGACGCCTGTGGACCATCGCACCAGGTAAGAGGCATACCGGCCCTTGGTCGACCGCCCACGCAAGTTGCTTCGGGACGAAGGGCTCCGACTTCAAGTCCCGGACCGATGAACCAGATCAGAAGGCCCGCGAGTGCACACGCGGGCCTTCTGCTTGCTCCCTTCCGGGCGTGGTGGCACGGATCGCCTGGCTCAGCGAGGCGCGTACGCCACGTGCTCGAAGGGCCACTCGCGGGCCAGCCAGTAGCTGACGACGCGGTAGAGCTCGGTATCGAGGGAAGCATGGTCCGCCCGGACCCAGGAGCGGACGTCAGTGACACCAGGGTCCTGCCGTGAGCCGTATATGTAGACACAGCCGATGACGTCATCCCCAGGGACCGGCAGGACGGTGTAGGTGAAGCCGACGCGCCGGTCGAAGTCCTCCGCGTGCCGGCGCAGGTCGTCGAGGTTGGCCTCCAGGGACATGCCGCCCGGAGGCGGCCAGGAGCGGTCGGCGAAGTCGGGGTTTGCTCGAATGTGGGCGATGCTGGAGGTCCAGGCGGCGTGATCGGCCGCATTGTGCTGAGGGCCGAGGGGCTCCAGGCGGAAGTGGTCGGTGGCAGGCGGGTGCGGTACGGCGAAATCCGGAGCCACGAGGGACTGGTCAGGTGAGGTCACCGCGGGAGGTTACCGCCGGGCCCCTACCGATTACTCACGAATATTGGGAGACAGCACCGATAGCCGTCGTGCCGAACCCTGACATCAACAACGCCGGACAGGCGTGTACCCACGCACGCCGATCCGGTGAGCGGCCAACGACAACCAAGGACGACCGCTGAAGCGCCCGGGACCACCGCCCGGACCAGCGAAAACCCAGCTCACCGAGATCCCCGACAAGAACCAGGGCAAGAAGACAGGCCGGTCCGGCGGCCCCCCGGTGCACCTGGTGGGCTCCGATCTCGTCGGGTCACCCGTCAGCGGTCGTAGCAGGTGTACGAGCCGTCCTGCCCGCGCGCAGTGCTATTAGAACTCCAGCACTTCAGCATCGGCGCGAGCGTGTACGCCCGGTAGGCAGCCGCGAGGAGCAGCAGGCCGCACACCAGGCCGGCGGTGACCTGCAGAACCTCGGATCCCCGGGCAGCCACCGCCAGTGCACAAAGGGCTGCCCCGATACCGAGGACAAGGACGAACAGCGCAAGCCCACTGAGGTTGTCCCGCAGCCCCGGGGTCGACTCTTGCTCCATCGTGAACATGAAGCTGAACAGGAGCAGCAGCGCGACAAGCGTCGCGCACCCCAAGACCAGACACCCCTTCACGACCCCCCACCCCTTCAGCTGACGAAAAGCAGGTCCGAGTCGCAGCGCAGCCTACGGCCCCTTGAAAGGGGCCGGAGACCAGCAAGAGCGGGAGAGGCAACTTCGTGTGCCCGTTGCGTGCCCGATCGAGCAGCGCCCAGCAGGGAACAACGAGGAATGTCGGTGAGCGGGCCAGGACCGCGCAGGTCAGCGTCTTGCCAGGTCAGCCCCGTCCGCATACGCCCTCTTCCAAACCAGGTGAGTCAGTGGTGCCGCCTAGAGTGCGTAATGTCGGCACAAGATCGAGCACCCGGGGGTGGGGCGTGGAGGAGCGCGAGCGGTTCACACTGTTGCGGATCATCGGCAAGTACGGCGGCAGTGTCGTGGTCCAGTTGAACGACTCGTACGCCCCGGGCATCCCGGATGTTCAGGGACAGCTTCTGGTCCACAACGACTTCGTGGCCGGCATTCACGACACCTTCGTGGACCCAAGCGACCTCGCCAGCTGGTCGCACGTATTGGACGAGGTTGCCGCGGGGCGCGACGCCGTTTGGCGCGAGGCTGCGCGAGTCGCCGAAATAGGCATCCGTTTGGACTGGCGAGAGAACGACCACGATCGAATCACGGTCACCATCGCCGACCAGCAAACCACCCGGCTGGCCATCTCCCTCGACGTGGATCGCGGCTGGATCGACGAGCAGCGTGTGTTGCTCGAAAGACTCCGTGCCGTCTGGGCGCATCTGCTCCCAGCAGACTGAGAAGCTTCAGACAGCACTGCTGTCGTCTGTCATAGGTAGGCGAGCGCCCGGTACAGCAGCGAAGTACCGCAACCACAGCAACCGATCACGTCCAGTAGTGTCCCTGCAAGGCCCGACGATGACCGATCTGACCCGAGCTGACCAATCCACATAGAGCTACGGATCAGAAGGCCGTATCCTCGGCCGGTGGTGAGGTCGTCCGCACGGTAAAGGCCGCGACCCGGGGTGCGACAAGGGTCGGCTGCCTCACCACCACAGCAGGGCCGTGCCACTCTCGTGCCAGAACGCGCAGGGACTCACGGGGAGTCGGCAGTAACAGCGGTGCAGACGCCGGGACTTACTGCGTGACAGATCCACGCAGGTCACGCCAGAGCCGCCCTACCTCGCTCCTACTGAGGTTTTCGTGTTGTCGTCGGGTGGTGACGGTTCATGATCTCTGCGGTATGCCGGTGGGGTGAGGTATTCGGAGGGTGGGGGCCTGACCGCTGAGCGGCGGGCGTTTCGTGAGGAGATCCGGCTTCAGGCCGGGCAGCGGTTCGCTGCGGGTGAGAAGACCTCGGTGATCGCGAAGGACTTGCGAGTGAGCGTGCGGTCGGTGGAACGCTGGCGTCGTGCCTGGCGCGAGGGCGGCATGGAGGGCCTGCGTTCCGCGGGTCCGGCGAACTCACCGACCATCACCGATGCCCAGTTCGCCGTCCTGGAGGAGGAACTCGGCAAAGGCCCGGCAACGTACGGCTTCGAAGACGAACGCTGGACCCTGGTCCGGGTCCAGGTGGTGATCCGCCGCCGTCTGCGAGTGAGCCTGTCGGTGGCGACGGTGTGGCGGCTGCTGAAGCGGCACGGCTGGTCCTGGCAGGCGCCTGCCCGCAGAGCACTGGAGCGTGACGAGCACGCGGTGGAGCTGTGGAAGAAGGAGGTGTGGCCCCGGATAAAAGGCTCGCGGCGGCCTCTGGGGCCTGGATCGTCTTCGAGGACGAGGCCGGCTTCTCGATGACGCCGCCCCGTGCCCGCACCTGGGGCCGGCGCGGGCATACCCCCGTCATCCGCGTGCGTGGCAGGTCCCGCCGTCGGACCTCGGTTGCCGCGCTGTGTTGCTACAAGGCCGGCGAGAAGAGCCGTCTCATCCACCGCCCCCGCACGCACCTCCTGCTCAAGGGTGCCCGCAAGAGCTTCTCCTGGCAGGACTATCGCGACCTCCTGGTGCGGGCACACATCCAGCTCGACGGACCGATCGTGGTGGTTTGGGACAATCTCAACACCCATCTGGCCGCGGGGCTGAAGCGTGTCAAGCCCCGGGTTTGATGGAGAGTGGATTAGCTGTTTTTCAGGGTGAGTTCTGGGGTGGTCGTTGGGGTGTGGCGGGCTTCGAACTCGGCGG
>NZ_JBHVFU010000043.1:0-70186 GCF_042801455.1 Streptomyces sp. NPDC057565
CGTGACGCCATGGCGTCGGCCGGTAAGACCCTGGTCGAGCTGTTCGGTCTGGCCCGCGAGCTCAACATCGACGCCGAGGGCATCGACATGGGCCCGTCGCCGACGGACGCCGCGCTCGCCGCCGATCTGGCGCTGCCGATCGAGGAGCTGGAGCTCACGGTCCGCTCGTACAACTGCCTCAAGCGCGAGGGCGTCCACACGGTGGGTGAGCTTCTCGCCCGCTCCGAGGCGGACCTGCTCGACATCCGCAACTTCGGTGCGAAGTCGATCGACGAGGTCAAGGCGAAGCTGGCCAGCATGGGCATGAGCCTCAAGGACAGCCCGCCCGGATTCGACCCGATCGCCGCCGCCTTCGGCGCCGACGACGACGCGGACACGGGCTTCATCGAGACCGAACAGTACTGAACGCTGCGCCGGATCGAGCGGAGCCGGGGGTCGCCTCCCGGACCCCCTCACCGTTGTTCGCACCGTCTACATCTGACTGCCCACACACAAGCGGTCCCTGCCCCCAGGTACTCCTGGGGGACAGGGACCGCTTTTGTGTTGGAGGCTGTCACACCACAGCTGACTCCTGAACACCCGTGCTCTGGTCGTCACCAAGCCTGTCCAGGAGCGGCTCCGCGACCGCAACCAGATCTGGCTGCGAGAGATGAGCGACTAGAGCGTCCATCACCTCGGTCGGTGACGCCGATGGGCTGACCACCAGCTCAGCGCGAACATGCCCCGCTCCCCCACCATTAACGGCGTTACGTAACGTTCGGAGCAGCCGAGCTCGCACTCGTCTGCTCCGGCACTTGGGTATTAACAACGTTCGCGGTTTCTTCGCTGTCCCTCTGAGACTGCACCCGGCGAGTCATCGAGCGGGCACACGAGCGGGCCAGCGCCACCGTGCTGCTCCCCTGCCCCCTGACCGCCTTCGGTGCGACGCCACCCGCCCCGGCGGGCGATGTCCCGGTTGACCGCGCGGTCTTCAACTGACCAGCGCACACCCGAAGCGGCCCCGCCCCAGGGAAAACCCCGGGACCGGGCCGCTTCTCGCGTTGGAGCGTAGGCATGTCAGACCGCACTGGAGTTCGCTGACAGATCTTCGCCTCGTGCCTTCATACACAGAAGGCCGCACTCGCATCCGGAGCGGGCCTTCTGGTACTGCATGTCAGGGCGCCTTGGTAGTGCCGTCTGAGGTTGTTTCGGGTTTGGTGTGGAGGATCTCGCGGGCCTGGTCCGCGGCGCGGGCGATGCTCTCGGAGACGAAGTCGAGGAAGCGGGCGATGTTCTCCAGGCGGGCGGCGGCCGGGGTGTGGGGGCCGAGGATGCCGACGCCCTGCCGTGCAGTCTCGACGAGCTGGGCGGTGGAGCGGGCGCTGGCCATCATCGACTGGTAATAGACGTCGTCGTCGACGACGTAGCGCTCGCGGCGGCGTTCGTCGCGTTCCCTGCGGACCATGCCCTGGCTCTCGAGGAACGCGATCGCTTTCGAGACGGATGCCGGGCTGACCTGGAGGCGCTGGGCGAGTTCGGACGCGGTGAGGCTGCCGGCGTCGGTGAGGGTGAGGCAGGCCATCACCCGGGACATCATCGTGGGCATGCCCGACGCCATGATGACGGTGGTGAACAGTTCCTCGTACTCGCGCACCGCCTCGACGTCGCGCCCGTGGGGCTGCGTGGGCGTCTGCGGGTCCCGGGGCGCGGGCTGCCTGCGGCGGTGGGCGCGGCGTTCGGTGGCGCGGTGGGCCAGGTCGGCGCGGTAGGTGGTGGGGCCGCCGTTGCGCATCACCTCACGCGTGATCGTCGAGGTCGGACGGTCGAGGCGTCGGGCGATCTCGGCGTAGGGGAGGCTGTCGGCCAGCCCCAGCGCGATCTGCTGGCGTTCCTGCTGGGTGAGCCTGCCTCCCGGCATCGCGATCTCCTTGGTGATCCTTCGTCGTGGTCCCTGATCTCCCGACTATAGCGTTCACTTCTCATCCATTGCAATGATCAGAACAGTGATCGTTGCGTTACTCCCGACACTGTTGCAACAGTTTCTCGCTCTCTACCTGCGAGATTGAGGATTCTGTGCAACAGGTGTGTTGTCGGTATCTGGAAAGCAACGTAGCGTTTCCAGCATCAGAAACAGCAGACGAGCACGGGAGAGCACGATGCAGAAGTTCGACACCCCCGCCCCGATCTCCGCAGTCCTGGACATCCCCGCCGGACGCATCCAGTTCATCGCCGCCGACCGTGCCAACACCACCGTCGAGGTCCTGCCCGCCGACCCCTCCAAGGGCCGCGACACCAAGACCGCCGAGCAGACCACCGTCGCCTACGCCGACGGCGTCCTGCGGATCACGGCCTCGGCCCCCGACAGCCAGCTCTTCGGCCCCTCGGGATCCCTGGAGGTCACCGTCCAACTGCCCGCCGGCTCCCACATCGAGGCCAAGGCCGCCAGCGCCGAGCTCCGCGGCGTCGGACGCCTCGGCAACGTCGCCTTCGAAGGCGCGTACCGCCAGATCAAGATCGACGAGGCCGCGAGCGTCCGCCTCACCGCGATCGACGGCGACGTCGAGGTCGGCCGGCTCAGCGGCCCCGCGGAGATCAGCACCACAAGGGGCGACATCCGGATCACCGAGGCCGTGCGCGGCACAGTCGTGCTCCGCACCCAGTCCGGCAACATATCGGTCGCCGCCGCCGCCGGCATCTCAGCCGCCCTGGACGCCGACACCGACTACGGCCGCATCAGCAACGCCCTCAAGAACGATGGCACCGCCGAACTCGACATCCGCGCCACCACCTCCCACGGCGACATCACCGCCCGCAGCCTGTAACCCGCAGCGTCTTAAGGAGTACCCCTCATGACCAACCTGGCCATCGCGGCGAACGGGCTGCACAAGTCGTACGGCGACAAGGTCGTGCTCGACGGCGTCGACCTGGCCGCCCCCGAGGGAACGATCTTCTCCCTGCTCGGCCCGAACGGCGCCGGCAAGACCACCGCCGTCAAGATCCTCTCCACCCTCATCTCCCCCGACCCCGGCTCCGGCGAGATCCGTGTCGGCGGCCACGACCTGGCCACCGCCCCGCAGGCGGTGCGCGCCGCGATCGGCGTCACCGGGCAGTTCTCCGCCGTCGACGGGCTGATCACCGGCGAGGAGAACATGCTCCTCATGGCGGACCTGCACCACCTCTCCAAGCGCGAGGGGCGGCGCACCGCCGCCGAACTGCTGGAGCGCTTCGACCTGGTCGAGGCGGCGAAGAAGCCTGCCTCCACCTACTCCGGTGGCATGAAGCGCCGCCTCGACATCGCCATGACGCTGGTCGGCAACCCGCGGATCATCTTCCTCGACGAGCCGACCACCGGCCTCGACCCGCGCTCCCGCCACAACATGTGGCAGATCATCCGCGAGCTCGTCACGGGCGGCGTCACCGTCTTCCTCACCACCCAGTACCTGGAGGAGGCCGACGAACTCGCCGACCGCATCGCCGTGCTCCACGACGGGAAGATCGCCGCCGAGGGAAGCGCCGACGAGCTCAAGCGGCTGGTCCCCGGCGGACACGTGCGGCTGCGCTTCGCCGACCCGGCCGCGTACCAGAGCGCCGCCTCCGCGCTGCGCGAGGTCACCCGCGACGACGAGGCGCTCGCGCTGCAGATCCCCAGCGACGGCAGCCAGCGCGAGCTGCGCTCCATCCTCGACTGGCTGGACTCCGCCGGCATCGAGGCCGACGAGCTGACCGTGCACACCCCCGACCTCGACGACGTCTTCTTCGCCCTGACCGGCACCGCCCCGCAGCCCGGCCAGTCCAGCCTGCCCAGCCAGCCCAAGGAGGCTGTCCGATGAGCTCCCTCTCCCTCGCCGTACGCGACTCGTCCACGATGCTGCGCCGCAACCTCCTGCACGCGCGGCGCTACCCGTCCCTCACCTTGAACCTGCTGCTCACGCCAGTCATGTTGCTGCTGCTCTTCGTCTACATCTTCGGCGACGCGATGAGCGGCGGCGCGGGCCGCTCCGCCTACATCGCCTACATCGTCCCTGGCATCCTGCTCATGACCATCGGCTCCACCGTCGTCGGCACCGCGGTGTCCGTCTCCAACGACATGACCGAGGGCATCATCGCCCGCTTCCGCACGATGGCCATCCACCGCGGCTCGGTGCTCATCGGCCATGTCGTCGGCAGCGTGCTGCAATCGGTCGCCAGTGTGGTCCTCGTCGGCGCAGTCGCCGTGGCCATCGGCTTCCGCTCCACGGAGGCCACAGCCCTGGAGTGGCTCGCAGCATTCGGACTGCTCGTGCTCTTCGCCCTGGCGCTCACCTGGATCGCCGTCGGCATGGGCCTGATCAGCCCGAACGCCGAGGCCGCCAGCAACAACGCGATGCCGCTGATCCTGCTGCCGCTCCTCTCCAGCGCCTTCGTGCCCATCAACGCGATGCCGGGCTGGTTCCAGCCGATCGCCGAGTACCAGCCGTTCACCCCGGCCATCGAAACCCTGCGCGGTCTGCTGCTCGGCACCGAGATCGGCCACAACGGGTGGCTCGCCATCGTCTGGTGCCTGGGTCTCGCGGTGCTCGGCTACTTCTGGTCGGCCTCGAAGTTCAACAGCGACCCGAAGTAACCGCCGTGACAGCGCGGGCCGCCTCCCGTAACTCGTCCCGCCCCAGGGCGGCGTACTCCGACACCACGCCGGCGGGCGGCGTCCCTCGGCACTCCCGGCCGTCCGCCGACCCCGGGCATGGGCGGCCGGAAGGAGCCATCCGGCGGGCCGAAGCAGAAAGTGCGGCCGACCAGAGTAGTAGGCGAGCGGGGCCCGGCGATTGGAGGCCGCCCGCGCCGGCGGGCGGCGTCCCGATGCATCGCGCGACCTCATCAACCGGGACTACTCCACGGAGACGGCAGGCCGGGAGTCATTGAGAGCGCGCCGACACATCGGCGAACTCGGCCAGGTCGACCGTGCAGTCCGAGAGGCCGCGGACCAGCTGACTGGCGAGCACCCACCGCCCGGCGGGGTCGCCGTACTCGACGACGCCGGACGTCATCGGGCTTCCTGGCAGATAGCGGACTCCGTATATTCCGCTCACGTCCGACGACCCGACCCTTACGGCCACGCACCCAGAGCGCAGGTTGGGGCAGGAGCGGACAGCCTCCCGGGCGCACGGGACACACACCGGCGGGTGCGTCGTCAGTAGACCATTCGGCCAGCCTTCCCAGTCAGTTCGGTGGTCCTCCAGCAGCCAGAGCGTGCCCCGCTCGTCCTGGTCCGCCGGTCCGCCGCAGACCTGGCACAGCAGTCGGCGCATCACGCGCCGCTGCCGCAAGGGATGCACCCTGCCGAACTCCGGGCGCCCGCACCCCTGCTTGGCGGGTGCCCGTAGCCATAGGTAGCCGTCGGCGTCCCGGTCGTACGGGCCCTCGTCCTGGTAGGTGATGCCACCGCGCGGACCGATCACCACAGGGCTGCGGGCCTGCTCCGCCGACCATGACGCGATATACGGAACAACGAGCGGCCGCGGGAAGGACATCACCGGAACCGCCGCGGCTTGCAGTCGTCGCACAGAGGGATCGTCGTCCCCACGACGCTGAGGCTGGGAAGGCTGGTCGTACCGCAGCCGGCGCACCGCCGGCAGAGGCTCTGCCACGCGTCCTTCAGCCGACGCAGCTTCTCGCACGGACCGTCAACACTACAGTCGGCGTGGGTCATCGTGTGGCCCACGTAGGCGCGGTACGCCTCCTCAACACCCACTGTCGCCTTATCCATGACCGTCCTCGTCCGCCTCCGCCGCCAGGCGCTCCCCGAGGGCACGCTGATAACGGCCGTAGGCGACGAGCTGCGAGACCGCGTCCGGGCTGCACAGGGCCCCGGGGCCGTCCATCGGCACACACCAGTAGGACCGGAACTGCTCCGGCTCGGTCCGCTGCGGGCGCGGGACACCGAGGAAGCAACCGGACCCAAAACACTCCGCTTCCGGCACCTGACGGTCGGCCCATTGCGGTAGCCGTGACGCGCTCGCCGGTACGAGGGCGTAGTACCGCTGGGAGGACGTGTCGATGAAAACGGGGCCGTGGACCGCTTCGTCCAGATAGACACCGATGCGCTTGGGGTCCTCAGTGCCAGCGGCAGCCTGCACGATGCCGGCCATGCGCTGGGTGGAGGGGCTCATGGCCGGCACCCCCGACGGCGGCCGCGACCACGGCATGGACGCCCGTACCCGCACCTTCGTGACCCGCACTACGGAAAACCTCCTGCGCGCCTTCGCGGAGGGCCCCGCCGCACACCACCGTCCCGCACCGCGCGCGAACGTCGGCGAGTTGTACAAGAGGCGCGCGGTCTGAACGGCGACCAGCCGTTGAACGCGACGCGGGCCGGTCCCGAGGGACCGGCCCGCGCTGTTTTCACCGGAACTGGGTCACGAGACCTTCTTCAGCGTGAAGTTACCGGTGACGGTGCCCCCCTTCGCGAGCTTCACCGTGGTGGTCACCGGCTGGTAGCCGTCCTTGGACACGATCACCTTGATCGGGTTGAGGCGGCTGTCGAACCACAGGCCGTAGGTGCCGTCCTTGGTCGTCCGCAGGGTGTAGCTCGTCGTCGAGGTGTTGATCTGGATGGTCGCCCCGGCCAGCGGCATGGTGCCACCCTTGCCGTCCTCGCCGAGCACGGTGCCGGCGTACTTGCCCCAGTCCTTCGGCGGGTTGACGTGCATCTTCACGCCGACGTTGGCGACCGAGTATGGGGTGTCGGTCTGGGCGGTCAGCACCGCGGTGTAGTCGCCGGGCTGGGTGACTTCGGCGACCGTGGAGTCCAGGCTGACGGTGATCGTGGTGCTCTCCCCGGGCTGGAGCGTCACCTTGTCCTTGCTCGTGGACAGCCAGGAGACGTCCGAGGACTCGCTGCCCTGGTCGTAGCCGGGCAGCATCTCGACGGTGGACACCGGCGGCGTGCTGCTGCCGAGGGAGCCGCCGATCTTGTAGAAGCCGGTGGCAGCACCCACGCGGTAGACGCTGGTGTTGGCGTTGGGCAGGGCGGACCAGCTGCCGGCAGCCGGGTCGAAGGCGAAGCCCTGGTTGGTGATGGCGGAGCTGTTGTTGACGACACCGCTGGAGATCACCAGCTTGCCGCTGCCCACGCCGTACGCCGAGCCCCACAGGTCGGCGGGCATGTCGGCGATGGGCGACCAGCTGTCGGCGCCCGGATCGTAGACGTAGGCGTGCTTGGTCGAGCTGCTGCCGCCGTTGCCACCGGCGCAGTAGAGCTTGCCGCCGATACCGCCACAGGACTGCCAGGCGATCGGCTCCGGGTAGGAAGCGATCTGGGACCAGCTGTCGGACGACGGGTCGTAGACCGTGACGTCCGTGGTGCCGCAGGTGCTGGTGCAGCCGCCGACGACATACAGCTTGCCGCCGAGCACCGCGCTGCCCGAACCGGCGTACGGCTTGGGTGAGGACGCCTTGGTGGACCAGCTGTTCGAGGCCGGGTCGTAGACCTCCAGCTTGGCGTCGGGGGCACCGCTGGCACCCCAGCCGCCGACCACGTACAGCTTGCCGCCGATGAAGCCGTGGGCCGGATTGCCCTCACGGGTGTCGGCCGCGGAGGCCAGCTTGGTCCAAGTGCCGGCGCCGGGGTCGAGGGCGTACAGCGCGTTGCTGTCCGCGCTGCCGGTGTAGCCGAAGCCGGAGTAGACCTTGCCGTCGTAGACGGCACCGATGTTGTCCTGCACCGCGCCCGGCAGGTTGGCCACCGGCTGCCAGGCGTCACCCGCCGCGTTGGCGGCCGGAGCCGCATCCGCGGTCTTGCCCTTGCTGAGGGCCAGCGGGGAGTAGTCACCCTCCACCAGGTTGAGCGGCGCGCCGCCGTTGACCTGCTGGGTGAAACCGCCCGGCTGCTCGCCCAGGGTGAGGCTGGCAGGTGCCCCGCCAGTGTTCTTCACCGTCAGGTCCTGGGTAGCCTTCGCACCCCAGCCGACCGTCTTGTCGACCGAGTTGGAGGTGAACGCCAGCTTGCCGGCCTTCAGGCCGAAGTCCGCCTTGTTGGTGGTGTCCGCCGCCACGTCCACCGTCTTGTCCACGTCGCCGTAGTGCGACTTGGAGGCGGTGAACTTGTGGCTGCCGGTCTTGGACGTGAACATCCAGTAGAAGCTGCCGCCGAGCGCCGGGTCGTCCGGGGTGGCCGTGGTGGTGGCCTTGTCCTGCGGGGAGTCGGCGTTGACGACAGTGGCGCCGACGACGCCGTCGCCGGTGTTGGCGTCCTTCACCGTACCGGCCACCAGACCACCGTTGACGGGCTCGTAGGTCCGCTTGCCCACGAACACGTTGTCGAGCTCCCACCAGTAGCCGTAGCTACCCGTGAAGTGGAACCGCAGCTGCACGCCGGGCTTCCCGGCGTAGTCGGTCAGCGGAACCTCGACGTGGGCCGGGCCGGTCAGGGTGGTGGTGCGGTTCCAGACGTTGGTCCAGGTCGCACCGCCGTCGGTGGTGACGTCGATGTTGCCGGTCTGGTTGCTGAAGCTCTTGTAGTCGGTGTCGAACTCCAGCTGCGGGCTGTTGTTACCGGTCAGGTCGAAGACCGGGGTGATCAGCGAGCTGTCCTGCTTCTTGCTTGCGCCGATCTTGTCACTGTCGACCATGGCGAAGGCGCCGGAGCCGCCGGTCTTGTTGCCCCGGTTACCGATGTCGGTGAAGGACCAGCCGCCGGTGGTGCCGTCGGCATTGACGATGGTCCAGCCCGCGGGGGCGTCGGTGGTGGAGTCGAAGGGCTCGGTCGAGCCGGACCGCTTGACCTCGTAACCGGGCGCCTTGGCCTCCTGGGCGTCCGCCGGGACCGCGACGTTCACGGTCTGCGCCGCGTTGTCCACGGTCACCTGCTTGGTGACGGCCTTGTAGCCGGGGTACACGGACGTGAAGTTCAGGGTGTAGTCGTTACCCTCAGGAAGGTCGACGCTGTACTCGCCGGTGAACGGGTCGGTGAAGACCGGGGCGCCAGGCACGTCGTTAATGGTGATCTTCGTGTAGAGCGGCCAGCCGTGGCCGGAGCCATCGGTCACCTTACCGGTGACGGTCTGGTGGGGCACCGCGTCCAGCGCGAAGTTGGTCGTGACGGTACCGTCCGCGTCGACGACGACGCCGCGGACCTTCTTGGCCTTGTACCCGTAGCCGTACGCCGCCATGTCATAGGTGCCGGGCGGGATCGTCAGGGTGTAGTGACCCTGGGCGTCGGTGGTCGCCCGGTAGTCACCGGCCACGACGGAGGCGCCGGCGAGCGCCTTACCGGAGCTGTCGGTGACGGCGCCGGTAACCTCGCCGTGCGAGCCGATGGCCGCGGTTGCGGCGGTGCCCTGAGTGACTGCCGTGGCGCTGGTCGCCTGGGCGACGGGGAAACCCAGGACGGCGATGGCCGTCGCGGTCAACGCAGCCAACCGTGCGGAGTTCTTCCGCGCGGCCGGTCTGGAATACCTAGAAGTGCGCAATGTGTGACTCCCATGCTGCTGAGCTGGGGTCGACCCGTGCGCTGGTTCTCGGTCGACAGTGGATGGATTCATCCACCGAGATAACTAATGCATCATGGGCATGTCCTCGACAAGAGGGCCGTGCATGGCAAATGCATGACATGAACCCGCCAACGCGACGCGGAACCACCACAACCTGGTAGGCCGTACCCACAAGCGGCGGAGACTATTCACGCTCTCCTGGTGCAAGAAGTGCCGTCGTGGTCAGCGCGCGGCGGCGCTACCGCGGCCGGGTCTGGGTGCCGCGCCACAGATGGCGGGGAAGTCCGCCCTCCACGAAGGCGTGGACCTCGTTCGATTCCCAGCCGTCGGCGAGGGCGTCGACGAGATCCCGGGCGAAGAAGTGCACCGCGAAGCCACCGTTCTCCCAGATGCCGTCGCCGTGCCCGGTTCCGGCGCCGAAGTGGGCGTCGCCGGTGTGCCGCACGGTGTAGACGAACATGCCACCGGGTCGCAGGACCCGGCGCACCTCGTCGACCAGTGCGTGGATCTCCTCGGTGGACAGGGCCATGCAGAGCAGCATGTGGGCGAAGACCGCGTCCACGGAGGCGTCGGGCAGCGGCAGCGGCTCCCGCACGTCATGCACCGTGGTAGTCACCCGTCCCCGGATCCCCTGGGCGCGGGCGGCGCCCCGCAACTGCGCCAGGCCGATCGGGCTGAAGTCGACGGCCCGGACGGCGAAGCCCTCGCGCGCGAAGTACAGGGCGTCGCGGCCATGCCCGGCGCCCAGGTCCAGGACGTCCGCGGCCCCGGCCGAGCGGAACACCTGTGCGGCGTGGACGGCCGGGTCGGAGGGAGCGTCACCGTACATGCCGGGATGGGCGGCGTAGGTGTCCTGCCAGTGGCGCCGCTGCCCCTCGGCCAGCTTCCCGTCGTCTTCGGCCATGATCACTTCGCTCCCATCGAGCTCTGTGGTCAGCATAGGGTCCGGGATGCCGCCCCCGCCGTCCGCTCTTCCGCCGGGCGCCCGGCACCCCGGGACGGGCGGCGGCGCCGCTGTCCCGCCCAGGGGCCCGGCGGCGCGGGCCGGGCGCCCGCGGCTGGCCAACCCTCAGCAGATCCTCGGCAGTTGCTCCCCGATCGGCAGGTCGACCACCCGTGTGCCGCCCAGGCCGGTGCGAGCCACCACCATGCCCGGATGGTCCGCCACCACCTCTCCGATGACCCTCGCCTCCGTACCCAGCGGGTGTACCCGCATCGCGTCCAGGACGGCGTCGACGTGCTCGCGCGGTACGAACGCCACCAGCTTGCCCTCGTTGGCGACGTACAGGGGGTCCAGACCCAGCACGGCGTACTGGGCCGGCCATATCCCCGGCTCGCTCTCCATCCCGATGGAGGAGCTGGTCGATCGGATCAACGAACTGCCCGAGGACACCGAGATCGTCGTGTACTGCCGTGGCGAGTACTGCGTCCTCGCCTACGACGCGGTGCGCCTGCTGACCGACCGCGGTCGACGCGCGATCCGTCTCGACGACGGCATGCTCGAATGGCGCCTGGCCGAGCTGCCCGTGGACGTCGGAGAGCTGGCATGAGCGGCGGCCCCACCGCCACGCAGCGACCGGTGTGCCGCTGAGACGATGCCGCCGACCGGGCCGACGTTCCGTGCCGGGCGCCGGTCACCGTACGGTGCTGCCTGACGACTCGTCGCCCGCGAGGTCCATCGCGCCCTGACCACCGCACCAACGGAACGAATCACACAGACCGATCTCGCGCCGGCGGCTTGACAGTCAGAGGAACGTCCCCGCACCGCCCGTAGTCCGGCCACCCGCCCCGCGCAGGACGGCCGGGCCCCCACCCGACGGCCACGGCCACCCAGCGAAGGAACACCGTGACGAGCACCGCCCCCGCAACAGCCGGCCTATCGGCCCATCCGCAGGCCCAGCGCCGTACCCTGACCGAGCGGGCTCGGCCAGATCGCGGCCGCCGCACCCGGCGAGGGCTCGACGGTCGCGAAGAACGCCCGCAAGGCGGTCGAGCTTGCGGAGGTAGTCGAAGGCCTTGTTCTCCGGGTCGCCGAAGGCGATGAAGGAGAAGAAGACGGCCGGGTGGTCCTTCGCGGCGGCCGTGAGCGCCTGGGTGGCGGGCGTCTTCGTGTCCGGGGCGCCGTCCGTCTGGAAGATCACCAGGGCGGGCAGGACGGGATCCAAGGACTTCTCGTGGTGGGTGACGACCGCTTCCACCGCCGCGTGGTAGCTGGTGCGGCCCATGCGGCCGAGGGCCGAGTGGAGGCCGTCGATCTTGCTCTCGTGCTCGGTGAGGGTGAGCTCGCCGGTGCCGTCCAGCTCGGTGGAGAAGAAGACGACGTGGACCGTGGCCTCGGGGGGCGCCATGGCCGGCCTGCTGCTCGGCCGCACGGCCCCCGGCTTCGCCCGCCCGCTCGCCGTCCTGCCGACCCTCACCTCACTCGTGCCGGCGGTGCTGGTCGCCGCACGCCAGGGCGGTGGCCGGGTCATCGACACGGCCACCGAGCTCACGCCCACCGGCTCGGTCCCCATCGAACTCGCCCTGCAGATCGACGGCCTCGCCGCCCTCGCCGCCATCCTGGTCGGCGTCGTCGCCACCTGCGTGCAGATCTACTCGACGGGCTATCTCCGCGACGACCCGCGCTACCCCTCGTACGCCGCTCTCGTCTTCCGGCTGGGGGAGCTGCGGACCGCCGCGAGCCGCGAGGCGCTGGAGACCTCCCGGCGAACCCGCTTCTACACGCTGTACCTGCGCACGGTGTTCTTCCCGGTGGTGGAGGCGTCGTACGCCCTGCCCGTGGCGGGGGTGCTGCTGATCGGCGGGGTGCTGCACGCGCACGGGACGGTGAGTCTGGGCGCGGTGGTGGCGTTGTATCTGCGCCAGTTCAGCCAGCCGCTCGACGAGATCCTGGTGCGGGTCGAGCAACTGCAGAGCAGCGGCGCCTCCTTCGCCCGAGTGGAGGGGCTCGCCCGGCTCCCCCGTTCGGTGCCGGAGGGCGAGGGTCCCGCTCCGGCGGACGACCGGATCGATGTGACCGGGGTGCGCTACGCCTACGACCGCGGAGGCGAGGTGCTGCGCGGGGTGGACCTGACCGTGCGGCCCGGGGAGCGACTGGCGGTGGTGGGCCCCTCCGGCGCCGGAAAGACGACGCTGAGCAGGCTGCTGGCGGGCATCGACGCGCCGACCTCGGGTTCGGTGACCGTGGGCGGGGTGCCGGTGGCCGGTCTCGCACCGGAGCGGCCGCGCCGTCAGGTCGTCCTGGTCACCCAGGAGCACCATGTCTTCCTGGGCACGGTACGCGACAATCTGTGGGTCGCCGAGCCGTCCGCCACGGACGAGGAGCCGTGGGCGGCCCTCACCGCCGTCGGCACCGACGACTGGGTGCGCGAGCTGCCCGAGGGTCTGGACACCGCGCTGGGCGAGGGCGGCCACCGTACGGACGGCTCCCAGGCCCAGCAACTGGCCCTGGCCCGGATGGTTCTGGCCGATCCGCACACCCTGATCCTCGACGAGGCGACGGCCCTCCTCGACCCGACTACCGCCCGCCGCACCGAACGCGCACTGACCGCCGTGCTGGAGGGCCGTACCGTCATCGCCATCGCGCACCGCCTGCACACCGCGCACGACGCTGACCGCGTGGCGGTGATGGAGGACGGCCGACTGACCGAGGTCGGGCCGCGCGACAACCTGGTGGCGGCGGACGGGGCGGACGCGGCGCTGTGGCGCTCGTGGCACGGATGACGGACCGGCGGCGCCGACCCACTTCGGTGAACGGTTCGTACAGCGAACATGACCATCCGACCAACGACCGATTCCAGCCAAGTTCTTGATGCGCACCTGACAGTTCACGCGTTCTCCTGTCAGGCTTCCCAAGGTCACTCCACAGCAGCCCCGCTGTGCCACCGCTGTGTCGTGGCTCATCACCTTCGTGCATCTGGTTCCGCGTTCCGCCTTGTTCTGCCCGGACGGTCACCCGCCGTCCGGCCCCCCTTGGCCGCGCGATCCGCGGCCACGCAGAAGGAGACAGTGTTGAGACGCAGTTCCTCTCGCAGACCCACCGCCCACGCCCCCTCCCGTCGTGCCGCGGTGGTCGCCCTCGTCGGCGTCTCCGCCCTGCTGGCCGCCGCCGTCCAGGCGGGCACCGCGAGCGCCGCCCCGGCCGGGCCCGCCCCGTCGAAGATCAACCCCGCCCACACGGCCGTGAAGCTCTCCCCCTCGCAGCGCGCCGAACTGATCCGCATCGCCGACGCGGCGAAGGCCGACACCGCCCGCGACATCGGCCTCGGCGCGCAGGACAAGCTGGTCGTCAGGGACGTCGTCAAGGACGGCGACGGGACCGTCCACACGCGCTACGAGCGCACGTACGCCGGACTCCCCGTCCTCGGCGGCGACATGATCGTCGACACTACTTCGGCCGGGAAGACCAAGCAGGTCATCAGGGGCTCCAAGGCCACCATCAAGGTTGCCTCGCTCGCACCCTCGATCGCCGCCTCGAAGGCGGAACAGCAGGCGCTGGCCGCCGCCAAGGACGCGGGTTCGACGCGGACCGATGCCGACGGCGCCCCCCGCAAGGTGATCTGGGCGGCGAGCGGCACGCCGGTTCTCGCGTACGAGACGGTGGTCGGCGGCCTCCAGGACGACGGCACCCCCAACCAGCTGCATGTCATCACCGACGCCTCCACCGGCAAGGAGCTCTACCGCTACCAGGGCATCCAGACCGGCACCGGCAACACCCGGTACAGCGGGCAGGTCCCCCTGACCACCACGCAGTCGGGGGCGACGTACACGATGACCGACGGCGCGCGCGGCGGCCACAAGACGTACAACCTCAACCACGGCTCGTCCGGAACCGGCACGCTGTTCTCGCAGACGAACGACACCTGGGGCGACGGCACCAACACGAACGCCGCCACCGCGGGCGCGGACGCGCACTACGGCGCCGCCGAGACCTGGGACTTCTACAAGAACACCTTCGGTCGCAGCGGCATCCGCAATGACGGCGTGGGCGCCTACTCCCGCACCCACTACGGCAACAACTACGTCAACGCCTTCTGGGACGACAGCTGCTTCTGCATGACCTACGGCGACGGCTCGGCCAACAACAACCCGCTGACCTCGATGGACGTCGCCGGCCACGAGATGAGCCACGGTGTCACCTCCGCCACCGCGAACCTCACCTACAGCGGCGAGTCCGGCGGGTTGAACGAGGCCACGTCCGACATCTTCGGCACCGGCATGGAGTTCTACGCCAACAACGCCTCGGACCCCGGTGACTACCTCATCGGCGAGAAGATCAACATCAACGGCAACGGCACCCCGCTGCGCTACATGGACAAGCCCAGCAAGGACGGCGCCTCCCTCGACTACTGGACCTCCACCGCCGGAAACAAGGACGTGCACTACTCGTCCGGTATCGCCAACCACTTCTTCTACCTGCTCAGCGAGGGCAGCGGCGCCAAGGTCATCGACGGCGTCAGCTACGACTCGCCCACGGTGGACGGGCTTCCGGTCACCGGCATCGGCCGGGCCAAGGCGCTGCAGATCTGGTACCGGGCGCTGACCACCAAGTGGACCGCCTCCACCAACTACGCCGCGGCCCGCACCGGCACGCTCGCGGCGGCGGGTGAGCTGTACGGCACCTCCAGCCCCGAGTACAACGCGGTGATGGACGCCTGGGCGGCGGTCGCGGTCGGCTCGCGCTCCGGTGGCGGCGGCAACCCCGGCGGCACCGTGTTCGAGAACCAGTCCAACGTGTCGATCCCGGACGCCGGCCCGGCGGTCACCTCGCCGATCACCGTCTCCGGGGTGAGCGGCAACGCCCCGTCGAACCTTCAGGTCACGGTCGACATCGTGCACACCTGGCGAGGTGACCTCCGGATCGACCTGGTCGCCCCGAACGGGACGTCGTACCGCTTGAAGAACAACAGCATCTCCGACTCGGCGGCCGACGTGCACCAGACCTACTCGGTCAACGCGTCCTCCGCCCCGGCCAACGGCACCTGGCAGCTGAAGGTCCAGGACATGTACGCCGGTGACACCGGGTACATCGATGGCTGGAAGTTGACCTTCCCGTAAAACCCTCCGCTAGGTCACTCGAACCTCGAGGACAGGGCGCCGTTCCGGAGATTGCGCATCCGGAACGGCGCCCGTTCATTGCGCCGAAACACAGATCAGGCAGACGACTTTCGGCCAACATCACCTCGGGATCCTGACATGTACGCGACCTTGATGCCACGCTTCCACCGCACGGATCACCCCGTAGCGCTCCAGAATGGCTTCACCGTCTCTGGCCTGATGGTTTGTCGGAAGGTCAGCTTGCGCGGTGGTACTCGTTGATCAGGCCGGCAACGGCTTGCCGACGTTCGGTCCGGGCCGTCGGGAGGGGGATGACATCGGGGTCGTCGTGAGGTGCGAGCTGGTTCCGGCCCTGGTGGGGCCGGTGCCGGTTGAAGTGCTGGGCGTAGTCGTGGAGGATCTTCTCGGCGTGGCCGCGGTCGAAGATCAGGAGCCGGTCGGTGCACTCCTCCCGCACCGAGCGTACGAACCGCTCCGCGTGGGGATTGCAGTTCGGGCTGCGGGGAGGAATCTTGACCACGGTGATGCCCTCGCCGGCGAAGACGGCGTCGAAGGCGTCGGTAAACTTCGCGTCCCGGTCCCGGATCAGGTGGGTGAGGTCGGCGGCGCGGTCGCCGAGCTGCCAGAGCAGCTGCCGGGCCTGCTGGGTGGCCCAGGCGGCGGTGGGGTGGGCGGTGACGCCGAGGACGTGCACGGTGCGGGTGCGCACCTCCATCACGAACAGGGCGTACAGCCGCTGCAGTCCGATGGTGTCCACATGAAAGAAGTCGGTGGCAAGCAGGCCGCCGGCCTGGGCCTTGAGGAAGCAGGTCCACTCACGGCGTGCCGCGCGTCGGCGCGGCGCTGGGCCGAGCCCGGCGGCGCGCAGGACGCGGCGGACGGTCGCCGCGCTGACCTGGTGCCCGAGCCGGCAGTTCGCCGTGCACCCGCCGGAACCCCCACCGGGAGTTCTCGGCACCGAGCCGGATGATCAGGTCGCGCAGCTCGTCGGACAGTGGCGGGCGGCCCGGGGAGGGCGGCTGGGTCCACTTCTGCCTCACGAGGAGCCGGTGCCAGGCCAGCAGGGTGCGCGGGGAGACGATCCGGTGGCCCCGCAGCACCCGGGGCAGGAGCCGGGCGAGCACGGCCAGCAGCGCCCGGTCCGGCCGGCCGGGCTTTGGGGCGGCGACCTGCCGGCGCAACACCGCAACCTCGTGCCGCAAGATCAGCATCTCCACCTCCTTCGCTGCGGAGGATCGACACATCAGAACAAGCCACGCGAAGATCCGCGTGGTGACCAGATAGAGCATCCGTACGAGCACGAGGCCCGATCCTGCCGGACCGCTGGACGGGCGCGTTCCCCGAGGTCAGGCCCGGTGAAGCCATTGTGAAGCGCTACGGGGTTGGCCGCCTCGGTCCGGCGAGCGATTCCCTCGTAGTACTCCAGCTCGTGGAGGATCACGGGCACTGGCTTGCCCATCGCGCTTTCGATGGCGCCGCTGTCGTGGAGGTCGCGAGCGAGCTGGACGCATGCCTGGTTGAAGTTGGCCTCGATCAGTGCGGCGGTCGGCCCGACGGTTGTGATCCAGTCTTCGGAGTGCGTGGGCTCGTCGTACCAAAGTCCGAGTTCGCTGATCCACTGGTGGCGTGTTGCGGCTCCGTCGGGGTCTCGGGTGAGGTCGCCGATGACAGTGAGCTCGTTCTGGAGCCAGAAGGCATAGTTCCAGCGGGCTTCTGCCTCGTCGGAGGCGGCCGCGATGCTGCTTCGGAACTGAGCTTCGGTGTTGTATCCGATGGTCAGGGTGGGCTGTCGTGGGTCGTCCCTCTCGTTGTCGACGAAGAACGAGATGACGTAGATGTCCTCTGCCTCGCCAGCCGAGATCGAGCTGAGCGCTCGTGTGGCAAGGGTGCGGAGGTGGTCCTGGAA
The DNA here is from genome assembly GCF_042801455.1 of Streptomyces sp. NPDC057565. Lineage (NCBI taxonomy): Bacteria > Bacillati > Actinomycetota > Actinomycetes > Kitasatosporales > Streptomycetaceae > Streptomyces > Streptomyces sp. NPDC057565. Next base: position 17,410 of record NZ_JBHVFU010000043.1, read on the forward strand.
GGTCACGGGGCTGGAGCCTTTCGAGTGCGATTGCTGACGTCGGTGGCGTAAGCGGCCCAGTCACCGGCGGCGGCTCGCTGCCACTTGACTGCGACGGTGATGTGGATGCCCAGGGTGCGGGCGAGGACTGCGGCGGGAAGCTCGGTGGCGAGCTGGAACAGCGCGGTCGAGCGGGTCTCATGGAGCCGGATGCCGAGCTTGCGGAGCCTTTCGCCCATGGCCCAGGTGCTGATCGGGCGGCCGGGCTGGCCGCCGGGGAAGAGCCAGGGCGAGTCGGTCTGGGCAAGGACCGCGTGGCTGCGACGAGCGGAGACTTGCTTCAGGGCCAGTTCGGCGACGGGCCCGGGCAGGGCGACCGCGACATCACCGAGGCGGATGCGGACCGCCGTGGCCGCCTCCTCGATGTGACCGGTGGTCAGCCGGGCAATCGTCGCCGGCCGCGGTCGAGCAGTCCAGGAGTCGCCCGTCGGTGGTGCCAATGAGCAGTCGACCGGGTTCGGTAACGGTCAGCGCGGTCGCCACGACGGGTACTCCGGCAACAGTCAGGTGCCGACGCCAGCGGACGTTGCCGTCACGGAGATCGAGTCCGACGATCTCGCCATCGTCGTACGTGACATAGACGGTCTCCATGTCGTGGTCGAGGTCCGTGGCCTTCCGGTCTGTCCGAAAGACCCAAGTGGGCTCTTCACTGGCCACCATGCGCCGTACGACGAACGAGCCGCCGGGCTGCAACCCGTGGCAGTGGTAGACAGTGCCGGCATAAATCAGGTCACCGTCGGCGGTCTCCACGCCGGGGCCGGCGAAGTGTGTCTCACCTGGCTTCCAGGAGTAGGGACACAAATGATCGACCTCAGCTCCCCTCGGCTCACGCGGACGTTCGCCTACCGGTATGGAGCCCAGGTCCGCTGCCGCAAGCCAGGCTTCACCTGGTCCAGGCTTCTGCTCGTCCTTCGTGGAAACGGTTTCCCGAAAGTAGATCCGGCTGCCACGCCGGATACGCAACCTGCTCCGCTTCCCGTTCCGCCCAGCGGGTGCGAGGGCGGGCAGGCCGTCAGCACATCGCACCAGGGACACCGCGTCGGCGGGAGTGAGGTGGTCGAGCTGCGCGCCGTCCTGGAGTGCGAGCCGGACCACGGCCTGAGCGCGCTCCTCCCACGGAGGCCGCACGAGACCAACCCAGGCTGATCGCTCATCTGCGGCGATGACAATGTCACGGCCGCCACCATCGTCGTCCGGGACAGCCCACTGCCGTCGCCCCGAAGGCAGCCAGGACTCCAACTGGACCCCGTCGAGCGTCGCCACGATCCTGCCGTTGGGCAATTCCTCAACCGCGCGGACGTTTCGTCGCGGGTCCCAGTTCGTACTCAGACAGGAGACCGTCCGGCAGGCATCCTCTCGATGGTCGGTTCGCGGGGCCGCTACCCGTGGTCCGGCCAGGTCATATCCGGTGATCGACCGGGGTGGTAGGGCCCTCCAGTCGGGCCGATGCACCACCGCGACGTGCCCTTCGGTCCACGCGTCTTTGTCCTGCCAGTCGTCAGGCGGTGCCATTAGCACGCGTAGTTCCTGTTCGCTGAGCCATTCCAAGCCCAGGACTTGGCGGCCGAGCTCGTGTTCGATGAGCGACGTGGCGCTGCCCGTCTCCAGGTCCAGAAGGAGCAGTTCCCCCTCGAAGAAGTAGCCGCCGTCGTAGTCGCCCGTGCCGACTACAAGGAGGGGGAGCCTGGGGTGGAAAGCCATGGCGTGCACGGGATAGCGCGCACGGAGAAGCGCTCGGCAGGTCAGATCATCGATGCCGTAGACGCCAACCGGCGCAGTACTGCTGAACTCGTGCACGCCCGCCACTGCCACGTGCGTGCCTGCCACCGCTAGCAGGCCGCGGCCCTCGTCATCGACGGCGAGGACGGGATCACCGACCTCGGCGAAGGGACGGTCACCGAGGATTCGGTCGATGCGGAACGAGATGGTCATGGCGGTGATCTTCTCAGCGGCCAGAAGCTGCGTGAAGCCACGAACTTCAAGAAGCCAAACAGAAGAACTTGACGGGGAAGTGCGCTGAGGACTGGATCGCCGCGAACCCGGTTGAGGCCCGCCGCGGCAGGTTCACCTCCGACGTCCAGCCCAAGCGCCAGCGCGCCGACGACCACGCCTGACTCCTCCACCTGGAGGCCCCTATTAGCAGCACACCTCAGCACGAAGTCGATCGCCTTGCCTACCCCGAGCCGCCCGCGTCCCCGCTCTGGCACCGCGACGGCCCAAAAGTTCGGCCGCTCACGCCCGAGCAGCAGCGCCGCAACCGCGAGCTCTTGGTCCTCGCGCAGAAGCGCCCGACCCGACCCCGCTCCCCTCGCTCCACCAACACCCTGGCGGAGGCCAGCTGATGAACCCCCAGACGCACCTCGCGATAGACGGCTACGTCGACGCGATCCCAGCCCCTGGCACCGGCTGGGGCACCGCGACGTTCGACCTGATCCACTCCCCCGCCGACGCGGACCGAATCGCGCCCGACACCCCGGACACCATGTACGCCTGCACCACCGAAGCCCCGGACCTCGCCGTGTCGGCGGTCATGCAATTCCCCAGTCTCGGCCGCTTCAGCGTAATTCCCCACCCGCGCGGTCACGCCATGGGGACAGCGAACGCGGCCGCAGGTCCAAGGACCCGACCGGCAAGCCGAGCGCCTAGCGTCCGGGCCAGTCCACGTTCCACTCCGGCGGCAGGACCGCGTCGCAGAAGACGCAGACGAAGTCCTCCTCTCGCGCGATATTGAGCTGCTGGCAGGCGGGACAGCGTCGGAACACCACCTCATGCGTGAAGCCGGACGGGTGAACGATCCCGGCCTGGTCCAGGGCCTCAGCGAGGGCCGGCCACGAGCTGACGTCCGGACAATAGCCGGTCGACTGATTGCTCACCTCGTTGACCGCCCACCGCCCGGACTCCTCGAGGAAACTGATCTCACCGGCGCACAGGGCCGCTTCCCCACCAGCGCACACCACGTGCTCACTGCGGCGCGGTGCAAGCCGCAGGGCTCCGGTCTGATCGACAACGAAGGTGAAGGGCTCGGACAACTCCTCTGCTGTCTGAGCCGAAGCCCATTCGCCGAAGTCTGCTGGCGAACGCATGCTCTGGCCACCGCCGCCCGGTCGGACGAGACTCCTCAAGTCGGTCGGACCGACATAGCGATAGCTCCACCCCCGCATGGTCATGCTCGCCAACCTAGACGAGCAGGGGCGAGGACCTGGGGAATTACGGGCTCTGTCGGGGATCTTGTGATGTTGTGGGGCTGAGTTGGACAGTCTCCGGTTGTGCGGTTCAGGGGTGTTGGGGCGGTTGTTGCCGCATCTGTCCGGTGTTGTTATCGAGTCGATCAAGCGAACGGCGGGAGTCATCACGCTTCGTGCGGGGTGTCAGACGTCGCCGGGTAGATGCCCGGGATGCGGTATGCCGTCGTGGCGGGTGCACGGCCGGTACGTCCGTCGACTCGGCGACGCGCCCGTCGCGGGCAGCCCGGTGGTGATCGAGCTGACCGTGCGGCGGTTCAAGTGCTTGAGCAGCCGGTGTCCTGCGGTTACGTTCGCCGAGCAGGTCGAGGGGCTGACCAGGCCACATGCCCGGCAGACGCAGGCGCTGCGGTCGATGCTCACCTCGATCGCCCTCTGTCTGGCGGGCCGTCCCGGCGCCCGCCTGGCCGAGACCCCCGGGATCCGCATTGCCAAGGACGCACTGCTGGACCTGCTCCGCTCGGTTCCGCAGCCGCCGGTCGGAGCAGTCAGATTTCTGGGAGTGGACGATTTCGCTCTGCGCAAGGGCGACTCATACGCAACGATCCTGGTTGATCTGGAAGCCCGCCGCCCGGTCGACGTTCTGCCCGGCCGGGACGCCGAGCCGCTGGCCGCATGGCTTCGCCTGCACCCGGAAGTGGAGGTGATCTGCCGGGACCGGGCCGGCGCCTACGCCGAGGGAGCGCGAACTGGTGCCCCGCAGGCGATGCAGGTCGCCGATGCCTGGCATCTGTGGCGGAACATCGCCGAGGCGGTGGAGAGAACGGTCGGATCCCACCACGGGTGCATCCGGGCCGCGTTCGCGGAGGCACCGGTCATGGCGGAGGCGACTGCGGCGGACCCGGTCACGCCGGAGCCGTCCGAGGCGATAGCCGTGCCGTTCGTCCCGCCGGACGGCACACTCGACGTCATGGGCAGGCCACGGCGCCTGGTGGCCCGCACAGCGGAGAGATACGCAGCGGTCCAGGCCCTGCTGGCCGACGGGCAGACCCTGGCGTCGATCGGCCGGACATTGCGACTCGACCCCTCCACCGTCCGCCGCTTCGCCCGAGCCAGCAGCCTGGAGGAACTCCTGGTCAAAGCCACCGGACGGCTATCCGTGCTGGACGAGCACAAGCCCTACCTTCATGCCCGCTGGCTGGAGGGCTGTCACGACATTCCCCAGCTTCACCGGGAACTACGCGAGCGCGGCTTCACCGGGAGCATCCAGTGTCTCCGCCGTTACTTCCGCGCCTTCAGACCTCCCCGCCAACCAGGCCGGAAACAGCAGCCGGTCTCCCAGCCGCAGCCCAAGACGACCCCGAAGCCTCGCCGCGTCGTCCGCTGGATCATGACGAACCCCCAGCACCTCGCTGCCGCCGACGCCGCGGAACTGAAGGAGATCCGCACGGCCTGCCCTCACCTTGACGCCACCGCACGGCACGTCCGCGACTTCGCCGAGATGCTCCACCAGCTCCGCGGAGACCAACTCCCGGGCTGGATGGACCGCGTCCTTGCCGACGACCTCCCAGCCTTGCACTCCCTGGTCAACGGCCTACGACGGGATTTCGACGCCGTCACTGCCGGACTCTCCACACCATGGAGCTCCGGCCAGGTCGAGGGCCACGTCACCCGCGTCAAACTGCTTAAACGCATGGCCTACGGACGAGCCAACCTCGACCTCCTACGCCAACGCGTACTCCTCGCCCCATGACCGTGCGACAGCGCACGTCCACAACACCCTTCAGATGTGGGCAGTGAGGCCGGTGGCAGGGTCGTGGGAGATCAGCGTCGGCATCCCCGGGTCATACTGGACAACCTCGCCGGTCAGCAGGGCTCGTCGTTGACTGGCCGTCGCCACCTCGACCAGGAACCGCAGCACGGAGGCCACCCCCGCCCCGTCAAGGACGTCCTCGGGCCAGACGGAGAACTCGATCTCCTCCTCGTCGTAGGGCAGGGCGAAGAACCACACGGCGCCCAAGCGGGCCCGGAAGGAGAAACTCGTCCCCCGGCCCTCCGGCTCGTCTGCCCAGACGCGGAAGAGGTCGGCGAAGTCCGGACGCACAGGATCGAGCCAGGGGTAGGGGTGCTCCACCTCGGTCTCGTCGGCTACAACACGCAGGCGTTCGAGGACCGCGATCCACTCGCCGCGGGTCGTGTCGAGGACCCGAATGTCCCTCAGGCTGCCGTCGACATGGAAGACATCGCACATCCACGGCTCGGGCAGGCACCGAGCGCGGGTACCGTGCTCACCGGCGTGGACGTCCTCGTGCGTCAACTCGACCCGCCGCCTCGCGTCCATCTCTCCCATGACACCAAGGTAGAACGTCGCTACTGCAGGGAAGGACCTGCCCCGGCCGGTTCAGGGGTGGTGATCGTATATCCCGGGTCCTGCGTCATCACAAGATCCCCGACAGAGCCGAATTACGTGATCGTCGACACGCCGACGTGCTGCTGCGCAAGATCCAGCCTGGCGACCTCCTGCGCGTCACCGGTACCGTCGTCCAGCCCGACGACCCCGAGGCCCCGGCCCGGTTCACCGTCGACGGCCAGGAGCTCGCCGCGATCCTGCGCGAGCTCATCGAGGACACCGACCCGCCCGGTGGCTTCATCCCGTTTCTCGCGCAGTTGGTCACCACCGCCGCGCGGCGAGCCGAGCAGATCGAGCCCGACCGCGACGGCGACGCCTCCTGCCCGCTGCACGAAGCCGCCGCCCTGATCACCGGCAACGCCGGATGCGCCTGATCTGGGCTGCCCGCGCCCTCGAACCGCAAGGGGATCCCGAATGACCGCGCTGCTCGATCTGGAACTCAGCAAGAACGCCCTGGTGGTACTCATCGGGCCCTCCGGTGCCGGGAAGTCGACGCTCGCCCGCACCTGGCCCGCGTCCCAGGTGCTCTCCCCCGACGCTCTGCGCGGCGCGGTGAGCGACGACTTCTCTGTCAAGTTCAGCATATTGAAGGTCTTCAACCCCTGGATGAAGCGCACCCTGTCGCCCTGGTTGGCGTAGTCGGCGGTGGTCAGGAGCTGGCCCGGTGAGCGGCTGCGATAGAAGACGTGGATCTGTCGCCTGTGGGCCGGCCAGGAGATGGCGGTGTTGTCCAGGTGCTGCTTGACGGCGGCTCAGACGCGTTCGACGGGAGTGCCGGGCCTTGCCCCCGAAGAGTGGAATGCGCTCGCCGAGGGCTGGCACTGCTCAACTCCAGCTCGGCGAGGGTCCGTGCGGTGGCTTGTAGGGAACCGGTCGGCCGGTGTGCGCGTCGAGCACAACGCGGTCGCCTACGGGCCGCGCCAGTTTCACAGTCACTTGCTGCAGCCGTGCCTGCTTGGTGCAGTGGCCGCCGTCGTCCTTCCGGTGTTTGACGGAGCCCGAGAGCACCACGCTGCCGCGTGTTTCCAGCACATCCACCACGGGGCCGTCGTCGCAGGCGCCATGGAGGGCAACCACGGTCACCGCACGCCCGTCTGCGGCAATCTGGACCAGCCGGTTAAGCGGATAACCCGGGACGTCGTTGGCCCGCCCGACCGGCGGACGGAGGAGTGGCGAGGGGATGACGGCGGCCTGCTTGAGAGGGGAGGCATAGCCGTCAAGGGTGAACAGCCAGGCTGGGACCACCGCCGGTCCCCGATTGGTGGCCACACTCATCTCACCCAGCTTCGCCCCGGTCACAGTGAGGTGTGGCTTTCCGTCGGTGCGGCCCCCGGCCAGGGTCTTGTACGACTCAGCCGCCCCAGTCAGCGGCCGTGTGAGCGATCTGCCTCCCGCCCAAGTCACCTGGCCGTTCTTCGGCCCAGTGTTGGGCATCGTGCCACGTAGAGCGAGGTTGTGGTCTTGGTAGGCCTGCTTGTCGGCCTGGCTCCGCAGGCCGCCGCGCGGCAGCTGGACCACGTCACCCATGGGGTGGTACCCAGCTCGCCACGCGGCGGCAGCGGTTGATCCGTCCCAGGCTCCGGCGACCTCGCGGGCACGGTGCGCCAGCACCTCCGTGTCACCGCCAGCACCCTTCTGGTCGCCGCAACCGGAGATGGCCCCCAAGCTGGCGGCGGACACAGCCGTCGCAGCGAGCAGGCTCAGCGAGCGCGATGCCCGGATGCGCATGTGGACCTCCGAGAAGATGGTGATGTGGCAGCTGCCCTGTCCCTGTGACGCGGCCGGGGCAGAGCGGGTTCACAGATTGCGGCGGCTCGTTGTCAGTAGACCTTGAGACCGGTCTGGTTCAGCACGGTCTGCACGCGATCCCGGCCCCCCGGCACCGGCTGGGGAACCGTCCGCTTCGACCTGATCCGCTCCCCCGCCGACGCGGACCGGATCGCACCCGACGCCCCTGACACCGTGTACGCCTGCATCACCGGAGACCCGGACCTCGCCGACGTGCTGCTGCGCGAGATCCAGCCCGGCGACCTGCTGCGCGTCACCGGCACCGTCGTCCAGCCCGACGACCCGGGCGCCCCGGCCCGGTTCACCGTCGACGGCCTGGAGGTCCTGGAGGCCGCACCGCTCCCCTGTTATTGGTATCCCCGGCTAATGGAACCTGCGGAATGCGTCCCGAGAGAGACACGCTGACTCACCGACCTCTGCAGATGTCCTCGTCCAGCGGTGGTTCGAGCAGACGGTCGGGAGCGCGGGAAGGCGTGCGGCACGGGCACACAAAGACGGTGCGTGATCCGACCGTTACGACTTGGTGCGCCGTAACGATCGGGCCTCTGCCCGGACATGAAGCAGGCCGTGCGGTTGGGTGATGTTGTGACGCATTACCTGGGCCGCACGGCCTTGTCCAAGCGTATCTTCACCGGGCTCCAGCCGCGGCGACTCGGCAAACTCATCATCGAGTTGACCGGCGTGTGGATGGCCGCCGAGGAGTCCCGGCTGCATGAACGCCGAGGCCACGAGCGTCTACGCGCCGCCGGGGCCGGCCCGGACCATGAGCTGGTGTTCGTCGACCGCGTCATCGTGACTCTGGTGGTCCTGCGCTTCCAGCTCCCGCACGCGGCCCTCGCGGAGCTCTACCGAGTGGACCGTTCCACGGTCACTCGGGCCGTCCGGGAGATCCGACCGCTCCTGGCAGCCCGTGGGTTCGCCGTGCCAGAACGCCCCGACCTGCGGCTTCGCACCCTGGCGGATGTCTTCGCCTACGCGGCGGCCGAGGGCGTTGAGCTGCGTCTGGACGGCACCGAGGTCCAGGTCCGCCGCCCGCGCGCGAACAAGCCCGGACGGCGCGCGTTCGTCTCGGGCAAGAAGAAACAGAACACCAAGAAGGCCACCGTCATCACCGACGGACACGGCCGCACGCTGTGGGTCGGGGCGTTCCGTCCCGGCCGTATGCACGACCAGACGGCGCTGCGGACCGAGGGCATCGCCGACCTGTTCGAGCAGTATCCGCAGGTCAAAGCCAAGGTCGACGCCGGGTACCGGGGTCTCGCCAAGGAGTTCCCCGACCAGGTCCAGGCCCCGCCGCTGAAGCCGAAGAAGGACGCACCGCCCGAGGACATCGCCGCCTGGGAGGAGGCCCGCCACCACCAGTCCTCGGAGCGGATCTGCGTCGAGCATGCCAACGCCGAGCACAAGCAATGGCGCCCGCTCCAGCGGTACATCGGACGTCGCGGGTACTTCGACGAGACCTTCTCGGCCATCGCCGGACTGGTCTCCGACCGCGCCGCCATGCGGTAATCACCCACCAGCCAACCCGCCAGGCCAGCACGCCCCGACCTCAATCGCACACCACGCCGTTAGGGTGCGGCCATGGACGCCGCCGTACTCGACCGCCGGACCCGCATGCACGACGAGTGCATACCGCCGGATCTCGTTGACCGTCTCCTCGCCCTCGGTCACGCCGACGTGGTGCGCGCCCAGGCCTTGGCGGAAGACGGTGACTGGTTCTGCGCCCGCGCCTGGGCGCGCCTGCTGGCTGGCCAGGGCGAGCTGGAGGAGGCCCTCAGGGTGCTGGCCCCGTACGTCGGGACGGGCTGGTGGACGGCGACCGCGGAGGCCGCCCGGCTGCTGGACTCGGGGGGCCGGGGCGAGGAGGCCATTTTCCTCGTCCGTCCCTTCGCACGGGACGGGGAGCGGTTCGCGCTGCACGACCTGGCCCTGCTGCTGGCCCGGCACGGGCGGGGCGAGGAGGCTTACGTACTGCTCCTGCCGCACGTCGCGGACTGGTCCCTCGCCGAGGCCCTGGTCGAGGTGGGTGTTGGGCTGGGCCGGGGCGAAGAGGTTGCGGCGCTGCTGACGGCCCGGATCGCGCCGGGGTGCCCGTGCACGCGGTGCGGCAGCCCGGAGTGCGGCGGGCGGTACCCGGAGCCGTTCAACGCGGTGAATCTGCTGGCGTCCGTTCGCGAGGGGCAGGGCCGCACGGATGAGGCGGTCGAGGTGCTGCGTACGTACGGCTCCACGCCGGTTAACAGCCGTGACCCGCTGGCTGAACTGCTGGTGCGGCATGGCCGGATCGACGAGCTGCGCGCTTACGCGGCCGACGAGGACCGGCCGGAAGCCGTCCGCCACCTGGCGGAACTGCTGGAGGCCCACGGCGACGTGGCGGGCGCGGTCGAGGTGTACCGGCGGCATGCGGAGCACGACGGCTGGCACGCGCCGACACTGCTGGCGCAGCTGCTTGCCAGGCATGGGCGGGGCGCTGAGGCCATCGAGGTGATGCGCGCGCTGGACAGCGCCGATGACTGGGTCGTCGACCTGCTGTGCGGGCTGTTCACCGCCGAGGGCCGCGCCGAGGAGGGCCTCGCCCACCTGGACGCCCTCAAGGCCCGGCGGGGCAAGGAGGAGTGGGAGCTGTTCCGGCTGCGGGGCCCGCTTCTGGCTGCCTGCGGACAGCTCGACGAGGCGGTGGAGGAGGCCCGGGTGCACCCCGAGGGCGGGAGTCCGTACGCGGTGGAGAGCCTGGCCGGCCTGTTGGCCGACGCCGGACGCCCGGAGGAGGCTGTCGCCCTCCTGGACGCGGACCGCCTGGACCACCGACGGACTCTCGGCCCGCTGCTGGTGGAGCTGGGCCGGGTCGAGGAGGCCGTGGCGCTGCTGCGGACGCCGCGCCCCGTCGTACCACTGCCGGAGCCGACGGGCTACAGCGACTGTCCACCCTTCTAGGTAGTCGCTTTCGCATCTTGTCGGGTAAGCCCGTGGTGTCCGGTGCCGAGCGCGGCAAGGCGGAGGTCTCCACGGGGCGTAGTTGGGAACCCCGGCAAGGCAGCCGAAGGTGGTACCGCGCACTTGCTGTACGACCTGGTGCTGGAGCGCTGGGGCAGCTACGTGTCCGTGTTCGACGCCGTGCCGGTGTTCACCATGGACGGGACGTGGGTCGGCGAGGCCGCCAGCCCCGACGCGATCGGCGACCTGATCGAAGCCCACGAGAACGGCGGCATGCGATGACGACTGCCCTCCCCGCGCAGCGCACCGTCCTGGGGCGGTTCCCCGCCGGCCACCCCCGCGGCTCCTGGCCCGCCGACGAATACGCCGCCGTCCAGGGTGCCCAGGGCACCGACGCCCACGTCGTGATGGACCTGGCAAGCGACCAGTTCCTTGTGGTCGCCAACACCACTCCCCAGTAGCCCCTGAACACACAGAGCGCCGTGCCCGCCTCCCGTGCGGGCACGGCGCTGTCTGGCACGGCACCTTCACGGAGAGGATGAAGATGCTTTTCCTCGTTCGCCACGCCGAATCCATTGAGAACGCCACCAAATACACCGGCTTCTACGAGAACCCCCGTCCGTGGACCGGGCCGGCCGCGCATGCCCTGTCCCGGGACGTTGTCGGCCTGACGCCCCGTGGCTTCCTTCAGTGTTTGTGGCTGCGGCAGACGCTGCGGGACCTGACCGGACCCGACCCGGCCATCCGCACCTCGCAGTACCGCCGCGCCTTCGACACTGCCGCGCTTGCTCTGCCCGGCCTGCCCTACGAGGTGACCGTGCTCCTCAACGAGCAGCACTACGGCGCAGCCACCTACATGACCAAACAAGAGCTGCACGCCACCTACCCCGAGGGGACCGAGGACCGGCAGACCCGCAAGCACCTGTGGACGCCCTCCGGCGCCGACGGAGAGTCCCTGGCCTGCGGCGTCCTGCGGCGGGCCACGGCGTTCGTCGACGGCCTGCACACCGCGTTAGCGACGGATGTCGTGGCGTTCACGCACCACACCGCGATCCTCGCGCTGCGCGCCGTCCTGGAGCGCCGGCCGGTGACCGAACTGGTCGACGAGGCCCGCGTGCGCAAGACACCCAACGCCGCCGTCCTGGTCTACGAACAGGTCGACGGCCTGTTCCACGCCCGCGGCACCGCCCAACCGGACTGCTGAGGAGGCCGCGGCCATGAACGTCCTGTACATCAACGGGCCCGTGCAGAACGGCCCCTTCACCATCGCCGAACGGCCGGGCAAGGCGGCCGGTATCCGCGCGGCCGAAGCACTCAACACCCTCCTTGACACCGGGCCGGTCCCGCATCTGTGGAACACCGTCACTCTGGCCGGAGACCTGCGCCACCGTGACGCCCCGACCGGGACACCGTCGGCCGGCAGGAGCGGGAGGAACGCGCGATCGCTGCCAAGTACGCGCCGGGCGCGGCCCCGGCCGGTGGCATTCTCACCGACACCACGTCAGTCGTGGCCGCCCTCGCGCTGGAGATGACCGAACGCCTCCTGCGGGAAGGCGCCCTGGCGGTCGTTCCCACCGCGGTCCATCTCTGCGCCTGCTGCGGTCACATGACCGGCGCCGTCGCCCACGCTTGGAAAGCGTGTTGGGGGCAACCCCTCACGAGTTCGAACTCGTATCCTCCGCCAGTGCCTCGGGTAGTTGTCGCCGGTGCCCTGAGACGAGTCGCGCGGCATCCACGGCGGTACGCAGCGGGTGGTGTCCGGCGACAGGGTGTAGTGACGGCGGCGGCCTGCCCTTCGACTTGCGCTGACCTATTGATCAGAACGGTGCAGATTCTCATCACCAGGAGGTGTCTTCACCAGGTCGTCTGGTCCGCCTCGGCGGTCCTGGCCGCCTCGGCTGCTTCCCGGAAGGTGACGACCGCTTCGCCGTTCTCCCGCGCCCATGCGGTGAGCATCCTGATGGGCTGCTCCAGGGTTCGCCCGAGATCGGTCAGGCTGTACTCCACGCGCGGCGGCGCCTCGGCGTACGCCTGCCGCTCGACGAGTCCGTTGGCTTGGAGCCGGCGCAGCGTCTGGGTCAGTACCTTGCGCGAGATGCCACCGCTCAGCTCGACCAGCTCGCCGTGACGCAACGGGCCGTCGGTCAGCGCGAAGAGCGTGACCATGGACCACTTGCTGGCGATGATCTCCATGGCCAGGAGAGCGGGGCAGTCGGCGAGGAAGGCAATTCCGGGTCGCAGGGTCACGCCCCGAAGGTTACCTGGAGGTACCTGACGGCCGACTAACGTCGTCGAGGTGCGCACGCCCCTTACTCGCATCTCGCATGATTGAGGTTTCATCCGTGTTCGTCTCCCTCGCCGTCGTCACCGTGTTCATGTCGGCGGTCCTCCTGGTATCGGCCGGGGCCAAGTCTCTGCGGACACGGCACATCACCGAGCAGATGTCCGCCCTCGGAGTGCCGCAGAGCATGATGGCTTTCCTGATCTGCGCCCAGATCGCGGGCGCGGCCGGTGCGATCGCCGGGCTCTGGTGGGGGCCCATCGGAATCGCCGCCGCGATCGGCCTGGCGCTTTATTTCGCCGGGGCGGTCGTCTCCCACCTGCGCGTCGGCGACCACAAGGGCGCACCTCCGGCGGCAGTCCTCACCGTGGCCTCCGTCGCCCTGATCGTGCTGCGCGCCGCCACCCTCTGATCCGCTGTGACGAGTGGACCGGGCGGCACGGATCGGCGGTCGCATCCGCTGCCCAGGCACCGGTGGCGCCTCGTGGTCGTCGGTCGGCACCGCCGTGCCGATCCGAACCGCCTGCCTCCTGTGACGATGCGTCCCTGCACCACGGCCTCTAAAGGCACGTCCGCCGGCCCGTGGGTGCACGTACAGATGTCCGCCTTGTCCGGCGAAGTACTTGAACTGGAACTGGGAGACGAGGTGGGTCGTGGGCCGCATGTGGACCGAACCGTCGCACGTGCGTGCTGCGGACGTCCCACCGCCTCCGCGCTGAGAGCAGCGCCAGCGGCCCCTGACCTGGGTTTCCAGGTCAGGGGCCGCTCTCGTTACCAGTAACGGCGACCGGTTGGGGCGTTGCCCCGACCATGACCCGGCTGGGTGGTCACTGTGCCGTCATCGGCTCTGGTGCGTTGTGGGCGCGACGGTAGGCCAGTGGTGACAGGCCCAGATACGTGTGGAAGTGCTTGCGCAGGGCGACGGGGTCGCCGAAGCCGCAGGCGGTGGCGATCCGTGCGACGGTGAGGTCGGTGGACTCCAGCAGCAGACGCGCGTGGGCCAGCCGCCGCTGCGCCAGCCACTTCAGCGGGCTGCTGCCCACCTCGCTGCGGAACCGCCGGGTGAAGGTGCGCACGCTCATGTGCGCGTGCCGGGCCATGTCCTCCAGGGTGATCGGCTCGGCCAGCCGGTCCAGCGCCCACTGGCGGGTCGCCGAAGTAGATCGGTCGGTGTCCTGCGGAACCGGGTGCTCAATGAACTGCGCCTGCCCGCCCTCGCGCCACGGCGCCACCACGCAGCGCCGTGCGGCGGCCGAGGCCACCGCCGCGCCGTGGTCCAGACGAACCAGGTGCAGGCACAGGTCGATGCCGGCCGCTCCGCCGGCGGACGTCAGGATGCGTCCGTTGTCGACGAACAGCACGTCCGGATCGACCTCGACGTCGGGGAACAGTCGTGCCAGCGCGTCACACAGCGCCCAGTGCGTGGTGGCCCGCCGACCGTCCAGCAGACCGGCCGCCGCGAGCAGGAAGGCCGAGGTGCACAGGCTGACGATGCGGGTGCGCGGCCCTATCCGGTCCAGCGTCGCGGCGAGTTCCTCGGGGAGTGCGCCGGTCGCGAGCAGGTGCTCGGTGGGCTCCTGAGTGGCGAGAACGACGGTGTCCGCGGTCTGCAGCGCCGACTCGTCGTGGTCGACGACGAGTTGGTAGTCCTCGTGCGTACGTACCGGCCGGCCGCCGAGGGAGCAGGTGCTGACGGAGTACAAGGGGGTCCCGTCCGGCTCGCGGGCCTCGTTGAACACCCGGGCCGGGATGCCCAGGTCCAGCGGCAGGACTCCGTCGAGGGCGAGAACGGCAACACGATGCGGCATGGCTGGAATGGTACGACAGATGGCTTCCCGGCCACTCACCCGCCCTTGCGAGCACACGCGAGTCTTGTTTTCACCGGGACCGCAGTCCCGGCCCGAGCAAGAGCGATACGTACATGAGCGAGGACAACATGAGCGAGAACACCATGCGGGCAGTCACCATCCGGGAGTTCGGCGGGCCGGAGGTGCTGACCGTCGAGGAGGTTGCGCGCCCGGTACCGCTGCCGACCGAGGTACTGGTGCGGGTGCACGCCGCCGGCGTCAACCCGGTGGACTGGAAGACCCGCGAGGGCCAGGGAATGGCGGGGCTGCAGACGTTCCCGCTGATCCTGGGCTGGGACGTCTCCGGTGTCGTCGAGGAGGTCGGCTTCGGCGTCACCACGCTGAAGGTCGGCGACGAGGTGTACGGCATGCCGTGGTTCCCGCGCGCCGCCGGCGGCTACGCCGAGTATGTGACCGCGCCGGCCCGCCAGTGGGCCCGCAAGCCGGCCACTCTGGACCATGTGCACGCGGCCGCCGTGCCGCTGGCGGCGCTGACCGCCTGGCAGACCGTGGTCGACACCGCCCACGTCCAGGCCGGCCAACGCGTCCTGATCACGGCCGCCGCCGGCGGAGTGGGCCACTTCGCGGTCCAGTTCGCCCGGCACCTGGGCGCCCACGTGATCGCCACCGCCAGCGCCGCCCGCCACCCCTGGCTCAAGGAACTCGGCGCCGACGAGACCATCGACTACACCACCACCCGCTTCGAGGACGCCACCAAGGACGTCGACGTCGTCATCGACCTGGTGGGCGACGCCCACGACCAGACCAGCACCCGCTCGCTCAAGGTCCTGCGCCCGGGCGGCCTGCTGGTCGCCGTCCCGTCAGGTGTCTCCCCGGAACTGGCCCAGGCCGCCGAGGCGGCCGGCGTGCGCTTCACCGCGTACCTGGTCGAGCCGGACGGCGAGGCACTGACCACGATCGCCGACCTGATCGACGAGGGCGAGGTCGCCGTCGAGGTCGAGGAAACCTTCCCGCTCGAGCAGGTCGCCGCGGCCCACGCCCGCGTCGAGGCCGGCCGCACCCGCGGCAAGGTCGTCCTCACCGTCACCGACTGACCACCCCTGCAAGCAGTTCGGAGCAACAGCATGTACTACGAGATCCGCCGCTACCAGGCCCAGCCCGGACGCCGCGCGGAGTGGGTGCGTTACATGGAGGACGTGGTCATCCCGTTCCAGACCTCGCTGGGCATGGACGTGACCGCCTCCTTCGTCGATGCCCAGGACGAGGACGGCTACGTGTGGATCCGCCGGTTCGAGGACGAGGCCCACAGCCAGGCCCTGTACGCAGCCGTCTACCAGCACGACCGCTGGAAGAACGAGATCGGACCGACCGTCTACGACCTGCTGATCCCCGAGAAGACCGTCGTCACCCCCGTGGTCCCCACCCCCGCCTCACCCCTGCGGTGACCCGGCTCACGGCCGCTTCATCCGCTTCATCCCCCACCCCACAGCACGGCAGCAAAGGCACCCTCATGAGCACCGACACACTCCAGAAGTCCGCCCCCGCCTCGTCGGTCACCCAGGCCGCCGCCAGCGCACTCATCGCGGCGGTCCACGCCGCCGCTGCCCGGATCGGCTTCACGGCGGCCGTCGCCGTCACTGACCAGGGCGGACATCTGAAGGCGTTCGACCGGGCCGAAGACGCGCCCTTCCTCACCGCCGAGGTCGCCGTCGACAAGGCCTGGACCGCGGCCTCCTTCCGTATCCCCACCCACACGTGGAACGACTTGCTCGCCACCCCGCAGATCGCGCCGCTGGGCGGCCACCCCCGGGTGATGGCCGTCGGCGGCGGCTACCCGATCATCGAGAACGGCCGGTACATCGGGGGACTGGGAATCTCCGGCGGCGACTACGCGCAGGACCAGCAGGCCGCCGAGGAAGCCCTCGCCGCCCTCGGGTTCGAACTGCCCGGCCACTGACCGGCCACCGGAGTGTCGGCCGGTGGCTTGGCCGACCGGCGCCAGCCAAGCCACCGGCCGACACCTGCACGATGAGGACCCGCGCCGCTGAACCGTCCCCGCCCAAGGTTGCAGTCCGGGTTGCATTCATCCTCGGCCAGGTCCGTTCACGGGACCGGAGCCACGCGCTCTTCATGAGCGCTGACACCGTGAAGGAGTCGACTCCCGCCTCCTCGGTCGCTGCACGGCGGCCGCCGCCGTCACCGAACAGGGCATGCGTCAGGCGTCATTCGACCACCCAGCCCGAGGGCCCACAAGCGCGCGGTCACCGCACGGGGCCCTCGGCATGCCCGACGTCCGACGGCAGCCCCACGGCCCGCGAGACAGGGATCACCGCAGGTCAGCAGCAACGAACCACAACTGAGAGGCTAGGCTTGACAGCTATGGGAGTCGTGGAATCCGTCAACATCGGCAGCAGCCGGGTCACCGCACACTCGAGTGCCGGACGCACCGGCATCGACAAACGGCCCGTCTCCCATCCGGTCGCCGTGTCGGCGCCCGGCCCCCGAGGGACAAGCGGGATGGCCGGTGATTCCGTCTGCGACGCACGCTTCCACGGCGGCGATCACCAGGCCGTCTACGCCTACGCCCGCGAGGAGCTGGACCTGTGGGAGCAGGAGCTCGGACGGGAGCTCCCCGCCGGGGTGTTCGGCGAGAACCTCACCACACGCGGGCTGGACGTCTCCGGCACCGTCATCGGCGAGCGCTGGCGGGTGGGCGACGTGGTGGTGCTGGAGGCGTCGGCTACCCGGATCCCCTGCCGCACCTTCGCCGGCTGGCTGGGGCAGGAGTCCTGGATCAAGCGGTTTAGCCGGCGCGCCCTGCCCGGGGTGTACTTCCGGGTGGTCGTGCCTGGGCACGTCGCGGCCGGGGACCGTGTGACGCTGCTGTCGCGGCCGGACCACGGGGTGACGTCGGCGATGGTGCTGCGCGCACTGACCGGTGAGCGCGAGCTGCTGCCGCGCCTGCTGGAGGCCGACGCGCTTTCCCCGTCGCAGAGCGAGTCGGCCCGCAAGCGGCTGGGCCTGCCGGCTCGGGCCGGCTCCGTTCCGTCGTAGGACCGCTGACCGGCCACCCGCGCCGTCCACCGCGGCCGGCCGGACCCCCTTCGCCCGTGCGGCCGACGGGGGCCGGCGGCCGGACGGGCGAGAGCGCCGTGTGTGGTGCCGGGACTTCGGCACGTGGGCACGACAGCCGAAGGGCCCGGCCCGCCGGACCTCAGCCCTCTGATCGGTGGACAGAGCGGCGGCCGGCGGGCGGGTCTCGACGTCGAGGGACTCCACGACGAGTGGGCCCATGCGGTCCGTGCGCCGGCTGACTGCGGCCACGTCGTAACCCCCGCCGGCCGGGTACTACCGGGTGAAGGTTCTGCCGGTTCCCGATGGGGCCCCGGTGACCAGCGCGATCCCGTTGTTCACCGCTGTCCCTGCCGGCTCGGGAGCATCGCGAGGGCCTTGGAACGCTGGGCGACGAGGTCGTCGTAGGTGCCGTCGCGCTCGGCCCAGCGGTGCATGAGGACGCGATCGACGAGGATCTCGCGCGGAGTGGGCTCGGTTCCCAGCAGGTCCATCACCTCGGTGGCGAAGTCGTCGAGCGGCAGCGCGTGCGGGTTCACCTGCTCCTGGCCCGCTGTGGCCACGGCCGGGGGGACGAGCTCGACGACGTCGACACCGGTGCCGTCGAGCTGCGCGCGCAGCGCCTCGGAGTAGGCGTGCACCGCGGCCTTCGAGGCGGCGTAGCTGGGCATGGGCGGGAAGGGCAGGAAGGCGATGCCGGAGGTGACGGTGATGAAGGTGCCGGCACCCCGCCGGACCAGGTGCGGGGTGAAGGCGTCGATGACCCGGATGGTGCCGAGCAGGTTGGTGTCGATCGTCGTTGCTGCCGCCTCGAAGTGCGCCGGGTCGCGCAGGTCCTCCAGGACCATGACGCCCGACATCGTCACCACGGTGTCCAGCTCGGGGTAGCGGGCGAGCACGGTGTCACGGAAAGATGCGACGGAGACACTGTCGGTGACGTCGACGCCGATCGTGCCGAAGCCTTCTTCGGCGAGTTCCGAGAGTGCCTCCGGGCTGCGGCCGCCAACGGCCACGGTGCTGCCCGCTGCGGCGAACCGGCGGGCCAGCTCTCGCCCGATACCCGAGGTTCCGCCGACGATGAGAACGGTGCGGTTGGAGAGATCCACGAGATCTTCCCTTCAGTGCAGGGCGCCGCCGGCGTTCAGGCCCGCAGCGCAGACAGTGTCGCTCTCTGCCTCATTCGAAACAGTGCTCCCGCAGTCTTGACGGCATCCCCCGGGTGTGACAGGACCCCCATCCTCCCTGGTCCTGCCAGGGCCCCCTCTGAGGCACGCGCACCGCATTACGGTGTCGGTATGAAGGATGAGGAAGCCGGCAACCGGCTCGGCAGCTACCTACGTGCCCGGCGTGAGCTGGTCACCCCAGCACAGGCAGGACTCCCGCCCGGCGGCAACCGACGCGTGCCCGGCCTGCGCCGTGAGGAAGTCGCCCTGCTCGCCGGGATCAGTCCTGACTACTACCTGCGCCTGGAACGGGGCCGTGACAAGAACCCCTCACCGCAGGTCCTCGAATCACTCGCGCGCGTCCTGCGGCTCGACGACGTCGAACGGGCGTATCTGCTCGGCCTCGCGGCGGCACGCCCCAGGGTGCCGCGCCGCAAGCGGCCCGAGCACGTACCGGCGCGGGTGCACGAGTTGCTCGCCCACCTTCAGATACCCGCGTTCGTCGAAGGGCGCGCGTTCGACGTCCTGGCCTCCAACCCCATGGCCGTCGCACTCTCCCCCCGCCTGCGGCCCGGCCAGAACCGGCTGCGTTCTCTGCTCCTTGATCCCGAGGAACAAGCCTTCCACCAGGACTGGGCGAGAGCCACCGCCGATTTCATCGCCGCCCTGCGCACCACTATCGGGGACGACACCGACAACCCCCGGTTCGTCGAGCTCGTCGGAGAACTCGCACTGTCCAGTCAGCGGTTCCGCACCCTGTGGGCGCGCCACGACGTCCGCAGTCTCGACGGAGGCACGACCACGGTCCACCACCCCCTCGTCGGTGAACTACGCCTCCACCGGGACAAACTCGCCATCGACGATGTCATCCTCGTCGTCTACTACCCCGACAAGGACAGCGACAGCGACGAGAAACTGCGGCTCCTCGCCGCACTCTCACACACCGACTCCGCCGGCACCCCCCACGACAGACCGGCGGATGACCCGCTGTCGAAGGCACCCTGACGAACAGCCGCCGTCTCCGCGTCGCGACCAGAACGCCCGCCCCGGCCGCACCGCCGGACGACCTCCGCACCTTCACGTGTATGCAGTCGATGAAGAGGACCGGGTAGACCGCTTGAGTTCTATCGGTGGTTACGAACGCCCCGATGAAGGGATGTTCGGATGCCGAGGTACGCCCCCAACAAGATGCCGACTTCGATCAAGAAGCGTTTCTTCCTCAACCGCCTCGGACGAGACGATCACGTCGTTCATCAGGTGCTACTTCCATGATCGGGAGTTACACCGTTGACCGTACACACCCGTTCCTGGTGGCCGACGCGGTCGCCGACTTCTCCCTCGATCGCCGATCACTGCGACAACTGCCGCGCTCGGTCGGCGTGCGGACGGCACGCCGACGCCGCCCCCCGGCGAGGCTGGGGAGCGGCGAAGTGTGCGGCCGTGGCTCCGGCGCTGCACGGTCAGCTGCCCTGCAACCCCGCGAGGTTGATCCGGCCACCCTGCAGCTGCGCGTGGTGCGGGGCGGCAAGCGATGCGTCGGTGATGTACAGCTCGGTGCCGCGCACGGCGGTGGCGGTGGGGCTGGCCAGCCCGTCGGCCTCAGTGAGCACGGTGACCTTCGTACCATTCGGGTAGACCATGTCCACCTTGTTCTGCGTGTTCACCGCGGCGAACACAATGTCGGAGCGGGAGGACAGGAAGTTGAAGTCGTCAATGCCCACCTCACCACCGGTCACCTGATGGATGCGGCCCGACTTCCCGGCAGCAGTCACGGGAACCCGCAGCAGGGTGCCCTTGTTGAAGTTCGTGACCCACACCGCCCCGTTGTGGTAGCGCAACCCGTTGACGCCTATCGGCACCGAAGCCGTCGGGACCGGCGCGAGAGCCTGGTCAGTCAGCCACGTCCTGGCTTGGCCCCCTGCGACCGGGACGGCCCAGATCGTGCCCTTGTAGCTGTCGGAGACGTAGAGTATGCGTCCGGCAGGGTCGATCGCGAGCCCGTTCGGCAGGCCGTCCGCGGGCAGGGCCGCGACGCGGCTGGGGTGGCCGCCCGGGGGCAGCTTCCACACTCCTGCGCGCGAGGCGTCCTTGGACCACACGTTGTAGTAGATGGTCCCGTCGCTGCCACGGGTGCTCCCGGTGAAGCCGTCACCGAGGACGCCGGTCACCAGCACAGTCCTGTGCTGCCCGTTGGCGCTCAGGCGGACGAGCTCCGGCCGCTCGCCGGCGTAGCTGCCCAGCATGGAGACAGTGAGCGTGCTGTCCGGGTTGACGGTGATGTTCTCCGGCACCTCCCCGGCGGACCAGTCGAACGGGGCGACGGTCTTGACGGCAGTGACGACCGGCTTGGGGTGTTCCCGCCCCGCGGCGGCCGACGCGTAGGGGGCCGACACGAAGACGGCCGCTGCGGCAGCTACGGCCGCAGCGAGGTTGAGTCTCTTGCTCATGGGTTGGGTTCTTTCTCTTGCTCTTTGCGCGGCGGGGACCGCGTCCCCGCTGCACAAAGAGTGGCGTGTGCCAGCCGGGGCGGGTGAGTGGCCGGAGGGCCACCTGTCGCACCATTCGGGCCATGTCGCATCGTGTCGCTGTTCTCGCCCTCGACGGAGTCCTGCCGCTGGACCTGGGCATCCCGGCCCGGGTGTTCAACGAGGTCCGTGATCCGGACGGGACCCCTCTGTACTCCGTTGTCACCTGCTCCCTCGGCGGCCAGCCGGTGCGCACGCACGAGGACTACCGACTCGTCGTCGACCACGACGAGTCGGTGCTGGAGAGCGCCGACACCATCGTCCTCGCCACGCAGGAGCCCGGCGAGCACCCGCTCGCGACCGGCGCGCTCCCCGAGGAATTCACCGCGGCGCTGGACCCTGTCTTCATGCCGTGGCCAAGGCGGGATCACCCGAACCAGGAACCAAGGGCGAACACGCGTCCAACTCCCAAGCGCCGGTCACGGTTTGCGGATCGCTTCTGAGTCCGGACCGACCGGGATATGGGCGACGGAGGGGCCGGCCGTACCGGTGATGAGCGTGACGACGACCGAGGACAGCGGTTCAGCGATGCGGTTGACAGCGAACACGACGACCGTTTCGCAGCCGTGGCCTTTAGCTCTGCAGTGATCGTTGCCCTACTTCAGATCCGCGAGAACAGGAGGCTTGAAGAGCGGAAGCGGCATGTCCAGCTGCTCGTCGACGCATGTCAAGACGCGTGGCGTGGACTCATCGAGCACAGCCAGAGTGAGATTGCGCTGCGCTCCGCAGGCCTGACGGAAGAGAGAAGGCGAGCCCTGGAGGAGCAACAGACCAATGCCCTGGGGCTCTGGATCTCGGCCAAGTTCCGGCTGGCCATGTACGGAGACGAGAAGATCGGCTCGCTCATGGCTGAGCTCGAGCAGAGAGGAGGCTTCAGCACCGACGATCCCCGCTCGGTGTACAGCCTTGCCCGCGTCTTCGCGCACATCAGAGCCGAGGTTGGGCGCGACGACGGATTGCGTCCGGCGGATCTGCACAGAGTCATGGTTGGAAACCGTGTCCCGCTGCCACCAGGTACGGAGTAAGCCGATGACGCTCATCGTGAGCGGCAGCAACGCGTGGTCCACGCCCCTAGCCGAGCCCGGCTCTATTCTCTGACATCCGTAGCTGACATCAACGGCAGCGAGGTGGCTCCGGCCGACTTCAGGCGTTTGTACAGTCGTCGCGACGGCCGAGCAAGACGCCCCATAGATCGAACTCCTAAAGCGGTGCTCGTTCGGAGCTAGTACGGTCCTGGGCATGGAGCCGTGGCGTGTTGAAGCATTGATCGACCTCCTTTTCGACCGTGCCGCCGAAGCCGATGCGCTAGCCGATGCCGCCACGATCGAGGTGAGGCGATGACCAGCGCGGTGCGCACCAACCGATACGAGGGGTCCTGCTTCCGATGCCAGGGAACGGTGCCTCCCGATTCTGGAGTGTTGTTGCGGAGCCGATCGGGCTCCTGGGTGGTCTACCACCCGGAGCACGCGCCGGACCAGCTTGAGCCGGGCGGCGTCACCTCGGATGTCTCCGCGATGCGGACGAACCTGCGCGAGGGCGAGTGTGAGGCCTGCGGCGTTCTGGTGCCGGCAGGGCTCGGGGTGCTGGTGTCCACTCAGTTTGGGGGCTGGGAGGTGTACCACCCGGAACACATCCGTGAGGCCGCGCCTCCGGCACGCGGTCGGCACTCGGGCTGGCATCGTCGACGTCTCATGGCCGTGGACATTGCCACCACCGGGAACCGGTACGGCGTCGACCGGATCCTGGGCGCGGGGCTACGCACCACCGACGGAACAGGTCGGTACTGGTTGATTGACCCTGGCCCGGGCCGGCTGTCCGTCGCACCTCGCAAGCGCCACGGCATCACAGTGGAGCAGGCACGGGCTGAGGGAAGACCTGCCGCTCAAGCCTTGAATGAGGTGGCAAACGTACTTGCCAGCCACTTGGCAACCAAAGAGCCGCTGGTGGCATGGCATACTCCCTTCGTTCTGACCACCCTGGAAGCCGAGCTGCTACGGCACGATCTCGCGCCCCTCGCCGATCGCGTCCCCAACGGGCTGACGCCGATCTGCGATCCTCTCGTATTGGACCGGCACGCTGACCCCTTTCGCTCTGGCGGGCGTGCGCTAGAGACCGTAACCGAGTGGTATGGCATCGTGCACGATTGTCCTGGTGATCCGCGGAGTGACGCCGAAGCCGCACTCGTTCTCGCCTACGTCATTGGGGCCTGCTATCCGCCCATCGGAAGGCTGTCGCGGCCGGCCCTGCACCGCGAACAGGTTCAATGGCATGGGCAGCACGTCCAGGAGGCCGAGGCACGGAAGCCTGGCAGGGAGAAAGACACACATTGGCCCCTTGGAACAGTCCAGGCGCTGCCTTGGCAAGATCACGACGCTTCATAGGGCAGCGCCTAGGCGCGACCATGACGTCTTGACCCGCCGTAGTAACCACGCCGACGCCTGCAAGGCGGCCCATGCCGTACAGCAACTACTACGGCCGTTTTCGACTGTCATCAACTCCCAGAAGCCGACTGAACAACCCGACAAACCTCAGCAACCGCATCGCCCGTAGTTCGGGACGAAGTGGCAGCCCGACGCGTCATAGCGCGCACCAGATGCGCACCGGAACGTGCGGTCAGCCACGGTCAACGACGGCAATGCAGTGCCCGAACTTGAAGAATTCGACGGCCAGTTCTCGCGGGTCAGTGCCCAGGTTGCTGCTGAAGTACCGGTGATTCCCAAGCTGAGGGCTCCGGGGAGCGTCGTCACGGGCCGGCCGCCACGGGTTGCTCTGGTCGACGCACACCCCGACAGCCTGGCTGAGGCCGGTGGGGGGCAGCGAGGCATACGCGTGCGTGGTCGGTCGGCCCACCCGCCGTCGTGGCTGACTGTCGTCGGCAGAGGCACGAGCGAAGTTGGATCAGGCTTCCCGCGGCATGCCCAGACCCCCGCCTGTGTCGAGCAAGGAGGGGCTGTGCATGCTGTGCCCATGACGAACCCCGAAGGCCCTTACATCAAGGTGCACTTCCGACTCGAGATCGAAGAGGACTGGCCCCCGGCGTCGGTGGGAAGCCTCTGGGCCGTCGACCAGGGCGACGGCACTGCGCGGCTCGACAACATCCCGTGGTTCGTTCGCGGTATCGCCTGCGGGGACATCCTGGCTACCGGGCCCGACGAGGAAGGCGTGCGCTGGGCCGGCGAGGTGGTTCGGCGTTCGGAGAACTGCACCATCCGCCTCATCGTGTTCCGTGACGGCGGCTCGGGGCCTGCACGGCAGAGCGTGATCAACGCGTTTCACGAACTTGGAGTCGACGGCGAGGGCATAGAACGGTTCGGCATGGTCGCCCTGGACGTCCCGCCCACCGCTGATCTCGCCAAAGTACAAAGGCTGCTCAATCACGGCGTGGCCAAGGAGTGGTGGGACATGGAAGAGGGCTGCATCACTGCGCAATGGCGGGCCGCTTCCGCCAGCTGACGCCGCTCATGTGACCCATGGCTGGGCCGTCCCTGGGCCGTCCGAGGTCGCTCGGCAGTAGCCAAAGACGACCAACGACGACCAGACACGCGAGCCCACCGCTCTTGAACAGGGAAATCCCAGCTCCCCGAGATCCCCGACAAGACCCAGGGCGAGAAGACAGGTCATGGACGCCGATTGAGGTCTGCCATGCATAGCGGTACAGCTCCATGTGCTGGCTTATCGGGATTGTGGGTTCGTGCGGTGGGTGGAGTTGTCTGCGTGCCAGCATGGTCGGTCTGAGGTTTGGGGTCTGATCGAGGCCCTCGACCTGCGCGAACAGGTCCTAGCCGACTACGAGCGGGTCCTGGGCACCGACCACCCCGACACCCTCACTGCCCGCAGCAACCTCGCCCTTGCCCACAAGGCAGCCGCAGCCGTACAGCAACCAGATACAGCACCCTTGCCAACCGTCCCCGGTCCTCAACCCCCCTCAGACACTTCCGAGCAACCGGCATGACCGTCCCCGACCGATCTCTGTAGAGCTACGGATCAGAAGGCCGTAGATCACGGCACTGGCGGCGAAATTGGGCCAGCATCCACGGGGCAAGGGGCTCTTCTCCACCGCCGGCCACCACTGATGGCAGCAAACAAAGCCTCGAGACACAGGAACGACTGACACGAAGTGTCGTTGTCCTGGTCTTTGTCCAGTGCACTGACGGACACCTCAGTTCATCGCCGTACGCGCACCCCGCCTGACCTGCCGCGTGAACCCCTGCGGACACCTCCGTACGGTCATGCGGACAGTTGCCGGGCGTGCGGGCACCAGGGCTCCCGGCCTCACACCCGGAGGTTGCTGGTCTGGGACCGGCTCCCAGGCACATCAGTGCTCGCACGTGATGACTTCCACGCCCACCGGGCCCGGCCACCGGGACATCTGCTGACCATCGCCCAGAACGTTCCTCAGCGGCTGATCCTGTCCCGTACCCGCGACCGCGGCATCAGCCTCGCGCCGCTCGGGCTCGACAACCTGGTCCTGGACCCGCGGGCCGGTGTGCACATCGCCGTGCTGGCCGCTGCTGCCCGGTCGAACGCTGGGCAGCCGGTGATGACGGTCACCGAGAACGCAGCGGCGAACGTCGCCGCGTACGGGGCCCTGTTCCGGCGGGACAACGGAACGTGGCTGCGGTACGCGCTGCACGGGCGCATCCCCTACGACGACACCGCGGCGTTGCAGCGGCTGTGCGAGGTGCACCGTGTCAGCCCAGCGCTACGAGAGCTGTTCCTCACCTGGTTCCTGCCCCTGTGCTCACTGCACATCCGGGCGGGCATCACTGCGGCACAGCTCCCGGGGCTGCTGAAATTCTGGCGCCGCGCCCACCTGGCCCGGCCGGACATACCCGGGAGTGACGTCCTCGCCGAACTGCGGCACCGTGTCGCGGCGGGTGATATGCGCTGGGTGATGGACGTCCGAACCCTGCCCCGGGCCATCCCCGAGTACCCGGTCACCCACGGTTCCGCAGAGGAGCCGTAAGGAGCGAGCTGATGTACGAGAACAACTGGCGGTTCGTCAAGAAGCGGACCGCCGCCGACGGCGCGGTGTACGTCTCCGCCGACAAAACGCGGTACCGGCGCACCAGCAGATCCGACCTCCAAGCGGAGGCAGAATTCCAGCGCCGGATCACGGACCTTAACTACCCGGTCCCGCACGTCCTGGAGGAGGGCACCACTGACGACGGCCACTACTACGTCGTGGAGGAGTCGCTGGGCGACCAGACCCTGCACGACCGGGCGGTGGCGTCACTGGACGGCGGCCACACCCTGCCCGACGACGTCACCGACACCGCCGCGCACGTCGCCGCCCGACTGCTGCACGCCCAGGCCGCCCACCTCGTCCAGC
The DNA here is from genome assembly GCF_042801455.1 of Streptomyces sp. NPDC057565. NCBI lineage: Bacteria > Bacillati > Actinomycetota > Actinomycetes > Kitasatosporales > Streptomycetaceae > Streptomyces > Streptomyces sp. NPDC057565. The sequence goes on from NZ_JBHVFU010000043.1 coordinate 43,944, forward strand.
CCACGCCAGGCACACTGCGGCAGTGGCTGGACAGCGCCGGGTTCACCCAGAACGTCTTCCAGGAGAACCCCGACCTGGACAACACCCGGACGCACGCCGCGCTCGATCACGCGCTGGACCACCTCGGCACGGTTCCGCTGGTGCGGGGACACCTCGACTACGGCCTGCCCAACGTCCTGCCGGCCGGGGTCATCGACTGGCAGCACCACGGCCTAGTGCCACTGGGATACGACGTCCTCCCGGCCCTGGAAATCATCGCCTTCAAGGGCGGCAACAAGGGCTACACCGCCAGCCCCGGCCAGCGGCGCCGCTACCTCGCCGCGCTGGACGACGCGAGCCTGAACGCAACCGGACAGCCGGTCAGCCAAAACCTGGGCGCATACCTGCTCGTCAAGGCCTCGTTCTTCCTCGCCCTGATGCGGCCCACCGACCCCTCCCGTACGGACAAGCACCTGAAGTGGCAGTACCGCCGTCACCTCTTCACGAAGGGACTCGAGCAGTATGAGCGCACCGGGACGGTCGATACCGCCCTCTTCCCCGGCCTCGAAGAGTTCGCCGCTGGGCACTGCGCTGGCGACCATCCGTGACCGCGACTACCTCCTGGACCGCGCCGGGGTGATCTTCAAAGGCATCGGCGATGTCCATCCAGGCACGCACTTCCTGGGATACGTCAAGTACTACCCGGACGCCCGCGGCGACCGGGTCCTGTTCGGCCGGACGTACCGGCAGAACAGCGTCGTGTCCAAAGCGTTCGGGATCCTCGCCGACCGGCCCGAGTGCTACCTCTACTCCCCCGCCGTGGGGTGCGTCATCACCGGCGTGCCCCGCGAGGACATCGTCACCCACTACTCCTGCCGCCAGACCCTCGCCGCACTGCACCAGACCCCCGCCCTCCTGGGCCAAACGGAGGTCAGCGAGGACCTGCTCACCATCATCAACTGGATCGTCGCGGCTGGCGCCGCGGACGTCATCGGCGTAACCGGGTCCTTCCTGGTCGGCGCCTGCAACGCGCGAGCAGCACCAGCGCAACCAGAAGACCCAGGAGGCTGCGTCATGACACTGGAACGCGGACGGTTCGTTACGCTCGATGGCCCCAGCGGCGTCGGGAAGTCCACCACCATCCAAGCCCTGCGCGACGAACTGTTCAACCGGGGCATCGCCGTCCGTCAGACGCTGGAACCCACCACCAGGGACATCGGTCGCTTCATCAGCGCGCACTTCAGCCACATCCGCAGCCACGCCCTGGCCTGCCTGGTCGCGGCGGACCGGTACGAGCACGTCGAGCACGAGATCGAGCCCTGGCTGAGCGCTGGCGACACCGTAGTCACCGACCGGTACCTCGCCTCAACGCTCGTCATGCAGCAGCTCGACGGCGTGCCGCTGAAGTTCTTGCTCGACCTGAACGCACACGTCCTGATGCCCGACCTGGCCGTCATCCTGACTGCGCACCCCAGCCTCATCGCCGAGCGAATAGCCGCACGCGGCCCCCGCAACCGTTTCCACCACGACCCGACCGTGCCCGGCCGCGAAGTCGACCTCTACGACGAGACCGCCCAGACGCTCATGACGGCCAACGTCAAGGTGTTGGTCGCGAATACCAGCGACGCCACCCCATCGGAGGCTACTGCCACAATCGCCGACGCAATCCCCGAGTCGCCGGTAGCGTCGGCTGCCTGAACGCCACCAAACAACCTCTCAGGGACCATGACACCGCCACTCGCAGAACCGTCATCGATACCCACGTCATCCTCCGTGAGGGCGACAAGCTGCTGTTCTCCCAGCGCGGCGGACCGTACGGCTACGGCCGCTGGCACATGCCGTCCGGCAAGCTCGACCGGGGCGAACCCCTGAGCGTCGGGGCCGCGCGGGAGCTGCAGGAGGAAACAGGCGTCACCGTCGATCCGGAACATCTGCGACTGGTGCACATCGTGCACCACAAGCAAAGCGACACCGTGGAACGGATCGGGTTCTTCTTCGAGGCCACCCAGTGGAGCGGGGAGCCCGTCAACAAGGAGCCTGAGAAGTGCCTCGGCCTGGAGTGGTTCAGCGTGCACGAACTGCCCAAGGACATCATCGAGTACCCCAAGGAAGGGCTTCTCGGCTATCTGCAAGAGGCCGGCACTCTGGCAGAGCACGGCTGGAAGTAGCCCCTAAGCGCGACGCGTACCTCGGCCCCGGGCCCCGCGGTAAATACCGGGCCAGAGCAGACAGCACCACCGCAGCTTCCGCCTGCTCCTGGCTGGCCACCGCGCGGGGCTACCCGGCAGTGCGATCAGGGCCGTGGCGCTGCCCAGCTGCGCGCTCTCCGAGCAGCGCCTCAAGCACCCCGTGATCGCCCCGGACCGCACCCCACAGCCGCGGCCTTGCTTCCGAGGAAGGAAACCGGCCTTGACGGAGACCACGAGCAAGCTCCACGACGAGAACGGCGAAGACGGCGATGCCTCCACGACACACCTCATCGAGGAGACCCTGACGTTCGACCACCCAGGCGGGGACAGCCTGGAACTCGCCGACCTGCTGACCGGACGCAGCATGGCCCGCCGTCTCCCCTCTTTGATTCGACGGACCTTCTCCCTGGCATGGGAGGTCGACCCCCGGGCAGTCGCGGTCTTGCTCGCCTGCCAAATCGTCTCCGGAGTGGCGGGGGCACTCGGCCTGTTCGCCACCACCCAGGCGTTCTCCGCGCTCATCGCGACGGCCCAGGACACGAGTCGACTGAGCGGGGCGATCCCGGCCGTGTCCGTTCTTGCCGGGACTACCGGCCTGCGGGCGCTGCTCGGCATCGCGATCCAGGCACTGTCCAACCGGCTGTCGCCACGGATCTGCCGTGAGGCGGAGTTCCGGATGCTGGAGGCAGCCACCAACGCCGAGCAGGCTGCCTACGATCACCCGGGGTTCAACGACCGTTTTGATGCAGCCGAGCGAGGCGTCGACGTCAGCCGCGACATGATCGGCCAGTCCCAGAACTACGTCTCCTCCCTCGCCACCCTCCTCGGGGCAGCCGTGGTGCTGGCCAGCCTGTACCCCCTCCTGCTTCCGCTGCTCGTGCTGGCCGCCGTACCGCAGGCCATCGCCGGCATCCGGGGCGAACGCATCACTTACCTGGCGACGGTCGCCACCCACAAAGACCGTCGCGTGATGTACATGCTCCGCTGGCACCTGATCGCGAAGGACCAGTCCGACCAGGTCCGCACCGACACCCTGGCCCCCTACCTCCTGAAGAAGTACCGGGCGAGCGCGGAGCGTGTGGAGGCCACCAGCAACGCCGCCACCTGGAAGCGAGCCAAGGTCACTCTCGTGGGCGCCACTGCGACCGGGCTCGGGTCGGCGGTCGTATGGGGCGCGGTCCTCCTGCTGCTGGGATCCGGCCGGATCTCCGCCGCAGCAACCGGCACCGCCGTGTTCGCCCTGCGCTCTGCCGCCACCGGGCTGCAAGGACTCGTCGGATACGGCCGGGACCTGCTCCGCACCGGGCTGTACCTCGACGACTGGGAACGGTTCGTCAACGAGGCAGCCGGTCAGCGCCTGGACCGAGGCACCCTCGCACCTAACCGGCCCAAGCACATCGCTCTTCGACAAGTCACCTTCCGCTACCCGGAAGCCACACAGGACACCCTGCACGCCGTCGACTTCGACGTCCGCCAGGGCGAGATCGTGGCCGTGATCGGAGAGAACGGGTCCGGCAAGAGCACCCTGATGAAGCTGCTGTCCGGCCTCAACCTGGCCACCAACGGCACCGTCACCTGGGACGGCGTCAACATCACCGACCTAGACCCGCACGCGATGTGGCGGCAGACCTCGGTGGTCCCGCAGGACTTCGCCCGCTGGCCCATGACCGCACGCGAGAACATCACCCTGGGCCAACCGCGACCGGAGGGGGACCGGGCCGTCCTTCGCGCAGCCGAGGCCAGCGGCGCCGACGACGTCCTCACCACCCTGCGGTCCGGACTGAACACCCTGCTGGCCCGGGAGTGGTGGGGCGGGGTGGCACTCTCCCCAGGGCAATGGCAGCGCATCGCGGTGGCCCGAGCAGCACACCGCGACGCGGGCCTGCTCGTCATGGACGAGCCGACCTCCGACCTCGACCCCAGAGCCGAGCACCGCATCTTCACCGGACTTCGCCACCTGGCCGGCGACCGAGCTGTCGTCCTGGTCACCCACAACCTCGCCAATACCTCCGTCGCCGACCGCGTCGTGGTGATGGACGCAGGTCGTGTCGTGCAGAACGGCACCTTCCACGAGCTGATCAACCAGCCAGGTCTCATGCAGGACCTGTGGCGCCTGCAACAGGACCGCGATGCCTACCGGCCCGAAGGAGGACGCACATGATCCCCTCCTCGCGGGCCTACTGGGAGCCACTGTGGTCAAACGGCCGCCGCTACCGTCAGCTCACCACCGCCGAGACCGCACTGCTGGCCGAGCACCTCGGCCCCGGCAACGGGCGCCCGGCGCTCGACATCGGCAGCGGCGACGGTGCCCTCGCCCGTCACCTCCACCACCAGCTCGGCTACCGCACCACCGGCATCGACTGCGCCCCCAGTGCCGTCGCCCTCGCCGCCGCCCAAGACATCGCCTCTGGCACCAACCCGACCTGGCGATGCGGGGACATCACCAGCGGCAACCTCGACGCCTTGCCGGACCCGGCGTACGCAGCCATCACCTGCCGCCTGGTCTACCGGTGGATGGATGACAAGCCCTTCTTCCTCGACCGCGTGCGCCAGCTGCTCGCACCCGGCGGTTGCTTCTGGGTCGTCACCGAGATCGCAGGCCGACGCAAGAACACTGACCGCCTCAAGGGCCTCGGGATTACCGCCGCCGAAGCCGAGACCCTCACCGCCGACTGGTCAGTCGTTCGAATCGCCGACCTCGACGTACTCCGCTGCTACGCACTGCGCCCCTGAAGCCCGCCAGCAACTACCCACCAATATCGGAGAGCCCAGTGAGTGCATCCCCGGCGAACGAACAGAGCTGGACCATTTACGGCCAGAGGCAACTGGACCACGGCTACACACCGCCTGTTCCGGAACGGATCGACTGGGGGTTTTGGCCCGCTGTCGGCCCCGGCGCCGAGCTCCTCGGCTCCATCGACGGCAAGCGAGTGCTCGACATCGGATCCGGGCCCGGCCACCACGCCGTCCACCTGGCCCGAAAACACGGTGCCCTCGTGGACGGGATCGACCTGTCACCCACCCAGCACCAACGCGCTCTGCAGGCTCACGGCACCGAACCCGGAGTGCACTTCGTATGCGCGGACGTCGTCCAGCACCTGCGCCACACCGATCCCTACGACGCCGCCTACGGCATCCGCACCTTCGGCTGCATCGACCCACACCACCTGCTCCCGGCCCTTCGGGACAGCCTCGTCGAGAACGCACCCCTTGTATTCTCCGCCTTGCACACCGACGCAGAGGGCCGCCAACCCTCCAACACTGTGGCTCCGCGCCAGCAGGTCATCCGGCTCCGGAACGAGGAACCCATCCCCACACAGATGTGGGTGCTCACACCCCAACTGTGGGAGGACCTGCTCACCAATCACGGCTTCACCGTCGAGGCGGTGGACCTATTGCGGGCGCCCGAAGACGACAACCCTGTCGTGATCCAGCTCATCCGAGCCAGACGCCAGCCGCGCAGACAACCGCCCCGCGCCTCCAGCCGACCCCGTACGAACCGGCCACCGGCCCCGCACGCGGCCGTCGGTGTCGGTGCGATCCTCCTCAGCGAGCAGCAAGTGCTTCTGGGGCGCCATCGACACGGCACCCTCGAACTGCCCGGCGGAACCGTCGAGGCCGGGGAGTCCTTCGAAGATGCGGTAATCCGCGAACTCAGCGAGGAGACCGGACTGATTGCCCGCCCTGACGACGTCAGGCTCCTGGGAACGCTCGTCGACCACGTCGGCGGCGTCGTGCGGGTCACGGTGGGCGCCCTGGTGCATGCCTGGCAGGGCCAGCCGACCACGCAGCCGGACGAGAGCGTCGGCGACTGGGCCTGGTACCCCCTGGACCAGCTGCCCGACGGGCTGTTTGTGTGCAGCGCGCAGATCCTCACCGCTTGGCGATCCGACATGCCCATCGACCACGCCCCAGCGCACTTCACGCCCTTCGCCTACGGCACTCCTCACTCCACGCCCCCGGTGGACGGCCTCACGTGACAGACGCCGCAGATTCGAGCCTGTGGCGGCACCGGGATTTCCGCCCCGCACGCGGCCGGTACGCCGCCATGTTCGACACGCAAGCTGCCCAGTACGCCCCCACTGCCAGCATCCGGAACCCCACGTCACCCACCGTCGCGGATCCCGCGTGACCCGCTCAACCGAAAGGCCCGCCGTGACGACACCCCCCACCACCGACCTCGACGAAGCACGCGCCCTGCGCCACCAGCTGGCCGACCATCTCGCCGAGGCGGGTCACATCCGAAGCCCCGGGGTCGACGAGGCCCTGCGTACCGTGCCCCGGCACGCCTTCGCCCCCGAAGTGCCGGTCCAGAAGGCGTACGCCAACGACATCGTCGCCACCCGCCACAGCGACGACGGCGGCATCATCAGCTCCATCTCCGCACCCTGGCTGCAGGCCGACATGCTCGAAGCCGCCCGCATCCAGCCCGGCCACCGCGTCCTGGAGATCGGCTCCGGCGGCTACAACGCCGCCCTCATCGCCGAACTCGTCGGCCCCACTGGCAGCGTCACCACCCTCGACATCGACCCGGCCGTCACCGACCGCGCCACCCGCTTCCTGGCCCAGACCGGATACGACCACGTCCACGTGGTCACCGCGGACGCCGAGCACCTGCCCGCCGGCATCGTGCCGGACGGCGGCTTCGACGCCATCCTGGTCACCGTCGAAACCTGGGACCTGCCCTGGATCGATGCTCTCACCGACGGCGGACGCCTCGTCGCACCGCTTCGCCTGCACGGGTACCACTGGGCGATCGGCTTCACCAAGCGCGACGGAGCCCTGCTCAGCGACGAGCCGCTCATCGTCTGCGGCTTCGTCGCCATGCAGGGCGACGGCGCCTGGAACGCGAACCAGCGCACCGTTCCCGGCACCGGCGTCCACCTGTCCTGGGAAGACCGCACCCCCATGCCGGTCGACCAGCTCGCGCCCGCCCTCACCCGCGAGCCGTCCGTGGCGCACACCCATGTCACCATCGGCGGCCAAGAGCCCTTCGACACCCTCACCCTCTACCTGGCCGGCGCCCTGCCCGGCTTCTGCCGCCTGTCAGTCGACCCCGACGGCGACAACGAGGTCCTGAACCCGCCGCCCAAGCACTGGCCCGCCGCCGCGATCGTCCGCGGTGCCTCCCTCGCGCAGCTGGCCACCGAACGCCTCTCCGGCTGCGACGACGGCAACGACCTGTACGAGTTCGTCGTCCACGGCTACGGCCCCCACGGCCACCTGGCCGCGAAGGAGATGGCCGAGCAGGTCCAGCACTGGCAGCGCAACCACCGCGCCGCCATCTGCCCGCGCATCACCATCCACCCCCTGGACAACAACAGCCCCACGCCCGCGACCGGTGCTCCGCACGTGTTCGTCAAGAAGCACACCCTCGTCGCGATCGACTGGCCGACGATTCCCGGTACCGCGGCCCTGCTTACTGACGACGACGGCCGCTACCTGCTCCACCTTCGCTCGGCAAACAAGCCGATCTGGCGCCCTGGACGCTGGGCCCTTCTCGGTGTTCATTAGGCAAGTGCGTTGTCGGGCAACGAGGTGTCGGCTTGCTTGGAACACGCCTCGGGAGTGGTGAGCTCGCATGTTGAGGTGTCGTGTATTCCAGCTCAGAGCGCCCCGATCGGTCGCTTTGGGTCATGCGGGCGGTGTCCAGGGTCCGGCCCGGAGTGAGTATGTTCGTCCGATGGCGCGTTCGAAGCGCCTCGGGAGGGGAGAGTGCCGGTGGACGTCGTCGCGATTATGGAAGCACTGGCTGAACAGGGCGTAACGGTGCTGTTCAAGGCCGACGCTGAGCGGATGGCAGAGAGGGGCAAGCCTTGGACCTTCGTCGCCAGTGGAGCGCCGTTGCACGAGGACGTCCTTGTGCGAACCGATGCCGCGTCTGTGGAGCAATGCCTCGCAGTGTGCTTGCCCCGCCTGCGTGAGCTGGGCTTTTCGTTCCCTGAGTGAGAGAGCGGGTGTGACCGAACCGCCGCCCTGGATGTCAGTGGCGGCTGCTTACATGAGCCCATGGACACCGTGCACACGACCGCCGCCCTCCTCCCGGACCCCGCCGAGCTCCGCGCGCACCTGCGCGCGCTGGCCGTGCTGGACCAGGCGATCTGCCGCGACCCGCGGTTCTCCCGCTACTCCTTCTCCAGCACCTGGGGGCCTGGGACGGAGGCGGCCCTGATGGACAACGGCTCGGGTGACGACTTCTCCGTCCTCTTCACCCCGGCCGGTGTGCTCGTCCGCGGCTTCGACCACGAGTCGGAGATGAGCCCGTACGGCACGGATGACGAACAGGTCTGGCCCGGTGTCATCGACGAGGTGCCCGCCGCGCTGCGCCCGCTCTTGGACGACCCGGCTTTCGTCGACGAGGGCCTCGGCGCCCCGCGGGTCACCGCCTGCCTGTGGTGGGAGACCGGCGGCAGCGCCTGGCGCACCGGCTCGGGCATCGAGTTCCCCTCGGGCAACCCGGACCCGGACGGCTCCGGACACCTCTTCCGCCTCCTCACCGATCGCTCCCCCGAGGCCGTCCAGGCGCACTTCGAGGAGGACTACGGGCGGCCCGTCCCCCTCGACACCGTCCGCCACGTCCTCGCAGGCCACGCCCTGACCCCTGAAGCCGCCCGCGGCCTCAACCCGGCCGCCCTCTCCGACGAGGCCCTGCTCCGCCGGATCGCCGCCGAGCCCGAAATCGAGGCGTACCTCGCTGGCGACGGCGAGTTCGACCTCACGCGGACCGACCCCATCGAGTCGATCGCCCTGCCGGCCGGTCTCCCGGTGGAGCCCGTGGCCGGCTGCAACGCGGGAGGCACCCACTACCTCTGCGGCCCGGCCGGCTCCGACCGCGTCCGCCCCGTCCTCTACACCGACTCCGAGGGCCAGGCCTCCCTCATCGCGGAGTCCCTCGCCGAGGCCCTGACCCTGGCCATCGTCCTCCCCTCCTGGCACGACGCCCTGGCCGGCTTCCGTCCCCCCGCGCTCAACGCCGACTACCTTGAGGACAACCCGGACCACCCCGAGGTCCGCGACCGCCTCCTCGCCGCCCTCCGCCTCCCCCCGGCCACCGAGCCCGAGGTCCTGGCCCGCCTCCTCACCACGGCCGCCCGCACCGTCCCGGACGGCTTCCTCCCTTCGGTCGAGGGCGAGGAGGACGCGGCCTTCGAACCGATGCTCCGTCTGCCGGCCGAGTAGGACAGCCCCGCCGCGCGCCGCCTTCCGGACCCGACGCACCGCTACGGCGAAGCCACCATGGGCTTGTGGCGGAGGGCGTTGGCCGGGCATACCACCTTGGCTGCGGCGACCCCGCTGTACCGATGTTCCCCGAGGCCGGAACACGTGCCAGCCCTCCCGGGGCGGACCTCATCCGGACCGGTTCCGCCGACGTGCGGCGGGAAGGCGGGTGATGGTCCCTGACTGTTCAAGTTGCTCCCGGGCGTGCGCGAGCTCCAAGTCGAGCTCGGCGACGATCCGGCGCAACGCGGCGCTGACGGCTTGCTCGTTTGCGAGCTTTTTCGTGACGGCAGCCAGCTTCTCTTTCACCTCGCCGTACCGGTCGGCGAGTTCTTGCATGGCGGCCGGGGTGGCGTTCTGAGCTTTGACGCGGGCTTGGAACTCCTCGATGAGGTCTCTGTGGTCGCCGTAGGCGACGTCTCGTCTCAGGTTGGACTCGCGCAGCAGCTCGGTGGCCGTGAGCCTCCCGGTTTCCGAACGCAGTGGGGTGCCGGCAAGGAGACGGTTTGCGGCACTCCGCAACGCTGCCCGCTCGGCTTCCCGGTCTCGAACGCGTCGATTCGTCATGCGATGCCCCTTCCGTCTTCCGTCGCACTGTCGCGGTGGCGCTCGATGATGGTCAGGTGCTGAGCGGCCTGGGCGGCAGCCCGGTCCCGACGCGGCTGGGGCGCCAGTGGGTCCGCGGCGTCTGCTTGCAGCTGGACGAGTTCCTGTTGCAGCTCGGTGATGTCGCGGTCGGTGTACGCGAGATTCGCGCACGTTGATCGGCAGTCGGCTTCATCTGGGGCGTCAGCGCCGGGCAGGCCAAGGGCGAGCTTCGCCTTGCGGCAGGCAGCCGTCGCGGCCCGCCACACACAGGTCATGCCCTGGCCGTGGTAAACAGCTGGGTCGGCTTGTTCGAGGAGCCGCTCGGCGTTGCGTACCCGCGCCACGGCACGTCCGGCGAAGGGAGCGGATTGTGTGACGCGGTCACGGTATTCCTGGGCGGAGGGCCCGCTGACGTGCTCACCGTACTCAAGGCGGCGTGCGTCCTCCTCGATCTGGTCGATGATCAATTCGAGTTTCTCCACAGCGACGTCCTGGAGCCACGCGGGGTCCTCGTTGCCGGCATAGCTGAGCGTTACTTTCGTATCCACGTGTCCGTACTGCAGCGCGGCCGCGATCAGCCCTCGTGGTCTGCGGACGATGAACCGGGCCAGGGTCCGGCGGAAGCGGGTTGCGTAGATGCGGCCGGAGGGGTCGGCCGGGATGGCGTCGGCACCGTCCGCTCGCCGGAAGCCGGAATTGATCCAGGAGATCAGGTCCTGGATGTCGTCGTTCATGGTCGTGCCCTTGCGGGCGTTGGCGCTGGACGGACGCTCGTGGTGGGCGGAGACGAGGCTGGACGGGAAGAGCAGGGGGAGCTCGTGCAGGCTCTCGGCAAGTGCGATGGCCGCGTGAACGACGTCCACCACGACCCACGGTCTCAGGGGCTCCGTGAGGTCCGGGCTGTCCGGTGCACGGTCGAAGCCCTTGCCGCGGTAGCCGTTGACCTGCAGTTCACCTGTCTCCTCATCGTGGGTGCGGCATCCGCGGCGCAGGTTGAGTACCTCTCCTGGGCGCATGCCGGAGAGGTAGCAGATGGCTGTGAACAGGGCAGCACTGAGCAGCCGCACCATGGTCGGGAGTTCGCTGACATCGATCGGGGTCGATCGCCAGGGTGTGCCGTTGACATGGCCGGTGATCTTTCCGACGCCCACCGCGGGACTGATCGGCAGACCGCTGAGGGCGAAGAGCCGCCTCTGCCCCGGGGTGAGGCGGCTGCGCTGGTCCTTCCGGATGCCGACGAGCCGAAGGACGTGGTTGCCGGCCAGCTCCAGGCCGTGCTCACCCACCTGACCTGGTAGGGCGATGTTGTTCTCCCTGCAGTGTTCGATGTGGGCGAGGAACCGCTGCTGCGTTGGTCCGGTGTACTTCGTCTGTGAGGGATGCTCGCCGGCTTCGAGCTGCTGGTACTCGCGCCAGGCGTCCCGGATGTCGGGGCCGATCTGTTCGATCATCACCAGCACCCAGGCCAACAGCGCCTCCATGGTCGCGTCCGAGATGCGCGGGGTCTTATTCACCGACCGCTTCCTCACCACCGCGCCGACGACTTCGTTGGCAGTTTGGCCGGGCCAGGGGAAGTCACAGCCGAGACGGCCTTCAGCGGGGAGGTGGTCGCGGAAGAGCCACAGGATGCGCACCGCGCCGATCAGGTCAGCTTTCCGGCCGTCAGTGCGGTCGAGGTCGAGGACGTACGTCCGGAAGGTGTCGAGGTCCTGGTTCCGGACGTCGGAGAGGGTCTTGAAGCCCTGGTCGGCCAGCCATCGTGCGATCACCCGCATGTCGATGATCCAGTAGGGGAACGTTCCGATGCTCGCCTGCTCACCGGGACTCTGTCGGCCGTTTGGCTCGACGGGGACAGGATGGTCGAGGGCGGCCAGGAAGAAGGCGCGAAAGTGGCGGCGCAGGGCCTGGGGGAAGGTGGGCCACCACACGGCCGGGATGGCGGCATGGGCGTCTCGGTGGGCCGGCTGGATGTGCCAGACCTCGTCGGCGTAGCGCGACATGCGTGAGGCGGGAGTGCCGATACGAACCGGCCGGTTTCGCAAGATGATCACGTCTTCGGCCGGCCAAGCGATGTCCTCGCCTGTGGGATCGGGCCGTGCTGTGGCGACGCGCTGGGGATCGATCATCGCAGGTCGAGCCTTCCTGCAAGGAGGTCTGCGACCAGGCGTTCTTGATGCGGGGGAAGGGGGCCGCGGGCGTCCGTCTGCTCGGCGGGCGTGTAGTGGTCGATGATGTCCCGCAGCTGGTGGACCGTTGTCTCGTACCTGACGCGCCAGAGGTGGGGATCGAGGTTGGGCCGCAGTGCCAGCAGCCGGTCGTGGACCGCGACCTGGACCGGGAGGTGATGCGGCAGCGCACGGGCGTTCTTGCAGTTCAGACAGACGAGGAACGACGCGGTGCAGGGCTGCCCTGGCGGAGAGTGCGGGCCGTCGTGGTGGTCGGTGCATGCGGTCACTACGGTGTCTTGCTCCCCTGTGAGCATGCGCTTGAGTACCTCCGCCTCCAGTCCCGCCTCGGCCGCAGCCCCAGTCGGGTCCGCTGCGGCCCTTTCCAGGAACGTCGGGGTGAACACGGGGACCTCTGCCGCCGCTCGTGCCTTCGCGATCTGCTCACGAAGCGCCTGCCCGACCAGGACGCGACCCTGGGACTGGACGGTCGAACTGCGCCGGAGGTAGTGATCGCGCAAGGTGCGAGCCGTGTGCGCCACCGGCCGGCGCTGGAGTTCGAGTGCGGTCTGGCGGATGCGACGTACGTCTATCGCCGGCTTGTCGGACTCGCTGTCCTTCGACGGCGAGAAGCCGTGGGACAGGGCCCAGTTCCTGGAATGCGGGCTGGTGCTCCACTGCCCTTGCCGTGACCGAACGGGCGGCGAATAGGACAGGAACGCGGCGGACTCACCGCTGAGCTGCCGTGCCACCTGGGTAAGTTCCAGCAGCAGTTCATACAGCCGCAGAGGAGAGCGGAACAACTTCGAGTCCCCGTTCTGCTCTCCGAAGACTTCGCGGAGCGAGGACGGCAGGTCCTCCAGAGCCATGACCATGTGCTCGTGTTCCGGTCCGCGCCGCGGCTTCGACTCCTCGATCAGGGCGACGGCCAGGGCGCCGAATCCGCCATCGGGCCGCGTGTGGGCAGCGGGCCACTTCTTGACCGTGCCGAAGTTCTCCGCAGTGAGGGCGCACATGAGCAGCGCAAATGCCGTCGACTCGTTCCCGGTAAGGCACAGCATCCGGCTGATCCCCTTGAAGCCGCCCAAGCGCAGGACCTCCCACGTGTGGTCTCCCCTCCCGGAAGCCGACCGGCGCCGCGGAAGGTCCCCTGTCCTGGCGAACAGGTCCAGCAGCCTTCCCAGGTCCTCCTCCCGGCTTCCTGCCTCCAGGTCGCCGGGCCGGAAGGCGGCCAGGAGACGCAGGCCCTCGCGGATCCGGTCACGACAAGTGCGGATGTCGTGGCGCAGAGCAGTCATGATCTGCTGCCACTCACCATCGCTGTAGGCGAAGATCCTTCCATCAGGTGTCCCGGTCGGAAGCCTGGTGCGCAGCAGTTCTCGACGCGCGTCCGCGGTCAGCTCGTCACGGGGCTGCATCATGCGGCGCAGCGCCTGAATGTACTGCCGCAAAGCCGTCGGCACTTCCTCGTAGCGCTTTCGGAATGCCTGGAAGTGCGCCGCCGTAAGTTCACCTGGTCGGGAAGGGACAGGATCGGCCTTGGCCAGTACCGTCGCGAAGTGTTTGAGGACGTCGAAGTACCCCTGCGCGGTGCTGGTGCGCTTACTGCCTCCGCGGGGACCGCAGCGGCTCGCGAGCAGCTGTGCCATCCACTGCTGCATCTCGGTAGGGACCGGAAAACCAGAGAGGTCGAAAACCCGGCTCAGACCGCTCTGTTCCTCGTAGAAGACCACCTTCGTCCCGCCTCCCTCAGCAGGAAGTCGTTCGGGGGCCTGCCAGTCTGGTCCGGGCTGGGATGCGCGGCGTCCCCCTCTGCCGCCCCCGCTCATCGAGAACCTCCGCGGCCGCCGCCGCCGGCGGCGGCCGCTGCCGCAACGGGAGCGATGGTGGAGCCGCCATGGCGGGCGAAGACACGCACCAGCGCGTCGACACCGGCCTGCTCGTCGTCGTCGAGCAACGCCATCAGATAGGACAGCTGCAAACCGGTGAAGGGCTCCAGGTAGTGCTCTCGGGAGGTGTCCGGGTGCTTGTGCCCCAGCAGAATCGACATCTGGAGCCAGATATCTCCGAGCTGGTCGCGGAAGTCCTCGATCTCCTCCGCAGAGAAGCCGTCGAGACGACGCTCTTCCACCAACGACAGGATGCAGAACCACTTCAGGGCGAAGCTGTGCCGGCACATGTGGGGCGTAGCCCACAGCGGGCACGCGCCGCGGACTCGATCCCGCGCCTCTCTGCTGAGACTGCCGGACGGGTCCGCCGCCCGGACCCACTCCTCCGCGATGCGCTTGTTCGCCGCGTCGAAGGTGTCCTCCCAGCTGTAGACCTTCTTCGGTAGCCCGCTCACCGACAGCCACAGCCACAACGGTTCCAGCCCCTGGGGAGTACGGCGGTAGAGAAGCCGACGCTCATCCGGAGCAAGCACGTCCAGCGCAAGTGTCGCGGGCCCGCTTTCACCCTCGACGTGCAGTTCCCGGGTCCGCGGGTTGTGGCCCGTGACGATCCGTACGCCGCGCAGCCGCTCGTACCGGCCCGCACGCTGGGCACGGCGGATCGCCTCCGCCCTCGACCCTTCCAGAGGATCCGCGTACCCCTCCACCTGCTGCAGCACCCGCCGCGGAATCCAGTACGTCCGCCCTTCCTCGGCCCCCTTGACGCACTTCTCCGCCAGCCACGCCTCCCCCATCCGTTCGCCGCCCGGCGAGGGAAGCTCCACGTTCAGGACGCTGGCCCACTCACGGATGCGCAGCCCGGTTCCGTACAGACCGTCGACGAAGGCGCAGTCCCGGTCTTCGTTGAAGCCTCGCCAGCCTGGCTTACGCACCCCGTCAAACCCGTAGCCGCGCAGTCCGATGTTCCGCCACTGCTCCAAGGCCGACCGCAGCAGCCACTTCACCTGACGCCGGGTCGATCCAGCAGGCCGCAGGGGATCGCGCCGTCGGCGCGCGTAGCCATGCCCAGATGCAGCGTCGCTTTCATCCACGAAGCCGGCGTGCACGGTCGGGACGGGGTTGAAGATCCCGTAGCGCTTGCTCGCCCACGAGTAGAAGGAGTTGAGGCCGGCTCGATCGGTGTCGAAGGACGTCGACCTGATCCGCTCTTCGTTTCGCAGGTCGGTGAGTCGCCAGTCCTTGAACGCCTCAACGTCCCGCACCGCCGCGTCGTCCCACGAGCGGCCGATGGCGTCCAGGAAGTCGAGCCACACGACCAACGTGTACGCGTACCGCCTCCAGGTCCCGGACTCGGAGACCGCCATCTTCCCCTCCCTGAAGAAGAGGTTGATCCGGTGGTCCGGCCGGCCAGACGGCGAGAGGATCACGGGAGTGCCATGCCGTGCGCCGTTGCGAGCGGCTCTCTCGTGCAGACTCCCGAACCTCAGGACATCAGGATCGTCGCCGAGCTGATCCGGGACGGTGAAGTCGTAGAAGTCGACGCTCCAGTGCTCCAGAACATCCATGAGTCTCCCCAACACGGTTGCAACCGACAACGTGGAGGAGCCTAAAGAATCGGTGGACACACCGAGAAGGGCGAGACCTGCGACGAAGCCATCATCCGGGAACTCGACGAGGAGATCGGACTCGTCATCCCGGACCTGACCGGATTCGCCACGCTGGACACTCTGAATGCGAGCGGGGCCTTCAAGGGCCGCGTGCGCGTCTACCGCGGCACGCTGAACACCCCCGCGCACGAGATCGATCTGCGCGAGGGCATCCAGCTTCGCTGGACCCGTATCGAGGAAATCGACGAGATGACCATGGACCCCGGCGCCGCCGCGGTCCTGCACGCCCACCACAACGCGGAGCAGCCCGGTGTGCGCCAGGGCGCAACGCTTCCTGTGGTGGAAGTCCGCGAGCCGCGCGATCACCGCAGCCGCAGCATCGTCGGCGCCCACCTCGTGCTCATCCGTGACGGGGCCGTTCTTCTGGGCAAGCGCCACCCGGACAGTGCCTTCGCCCCCTCGACCTGGCACCTTCCCGCCGGCCACCGCGAAGACATGGAATCCGCCGTCACCTGCATGGTCCGGGAAGCGGAGGAAGAGACCGGACTCCGCATCCCGCAAAGCGACTTGTCACTCGTCCACGTCCTCGACCTGCTCGACCCCGGGAGCACGATCCCGCGCATGGGGCTGTTCTTCGCTCCCTCCCGCTGGGAGGGCGAGCCTGTCGTACGTGAACCGGAGTGCTGCACCGAGTGGTGCTGGTGGCCGCTGGATGCGCTGCCCGAGCCCATCGTCGAGTACACGCGCGTCGCCTTGGAGGCCATCTTCAACGGCACCTTCTACGTCCCCTTGGGCTGGTCCTGACGGGGTCTACATCCGGCCTGCACCGCGGCCCTGTCGCAGCAGGGCGGTGAAGCAGAGGACAGCCTGATCCGGGAGGTACCGGGTGACGGTGGGGTGTCAGGTCTCCCGGTGCCCGCTCAAAACAGTTCTAGGTCCTCGCCGCTGGTGTCCGCGATGACTGGCCGGATCTGGGCAGGGAGGCCGTCCAGGCGGTCAGGACCGGCCGCGGCGGCCACGGCAGGGGCCGTCTCGGCCAACCAGGCACGAAACCGCTCGGCGGCATCGCGGTAGGTGACTCGCGCCAGGACACGGTGCTCGCCGGAGGGGCACAAGTCGACGGCGACAGTGAGCAGGCAGGAACGGGGTGCGTTCTGACTGCCCGTCCAGGACACCCGCAGGACACCGCAGGGCTTGCGCCCGCGGGGGGCACGGTGGGTCGGGCGCAGCGATCGGCAGGCTATGTGGGCGGTCCATGCGGCGAGGTGCGGCAGGGGCAGGGTGGTGCGTGCGCGGCAGCCGGGGCAGCGGTGCCAGTGGCGGAGCCAGTCGTCGGTGTCGGTGTGGAAGAGGCGTGTGTAGCGGTTCGCCACGCGGATGTCGTTGCTGTACAGGTGGTCGGGGCGTTCCTGTGTGTTGCAGGACTGGCAGACGGGGGCGCGGACGTAGCCGTGTTCGTGGCAGTGGTCGAGGACGGTGGCGGGCGCAGTGCGGCAGACGGCGCACGCCCACCCAGCCACCCTGCGGGAGGTACCGGGCTTCCTGCTGAGCACCGAGTACAGCTGGCCTTCCAGCTCTTTGTTGTACGGGCGCAGTGAGGCGGTGGGGCCCTTGGGGCTCGTCTTCTGCCGATCGCTGGCGTCTCGGGCCTGCCGAGGGTGGGAGGGCGGCTCGGTGACGGCTGCGCTTGCCTGGTGGGTCCGCGCGGCTTGCACCCACTGCGTTTCGGCGTGCTCGGCCGCGTCCAGCAGCCTGACCACTGCGCGCGGCAGCCACCACGTGCGCTGCGTCCCGTCGCGGATCTGCTCCACGAGTATCTGTCGCCAGTCGATCCCCGCCAGATGGTATGACCGGCCGACTTCACGTCGTGCTGCCCGCTCGGGGCCGCCCAGCTCCTGCAGTTCCCCCGTGATGCGCTGGCGCCAACGCAGCGGCGTTTCCTCGTTGCACTCCTGCCTCGGCGCCCCACGAAACGGACCGACGCGGACCAGGTCCTGCCGATCCATCCCAACCGCGTTCAGTTCCGCGGCCGCCCGGCGCACCTCAACCTCCGGAACACTCCACTGACCGTTGCTCGCCCTCACCGTCGCCACCACATGGCCGCCGAGCAGGACGTACCTCACCTGGGCACGGGCAGGAGAGCAGGTGAATGCCCCAGAAGCCGTCGGCACAGCACTGTCGGCCGTCAAATCGACCCACAGAGCGTCCGCGGCAACCAGGGTGATCAGGCCGTCCGTGCGACCAGGCATGACACGCTCTGACATACCGACAGGCTAACGGCCTGCAACGCCGCAACGGGTCCCAAGCGCCTCGGTCAGCCGGGCCGCCGTCCGCAACTCCATATTCTTGAGCATCTGGATTCTTGAGCATCTGGTTCGTCAGCACCTCCCGTGCCCGTGGCCTCACCACCAGAACGCCAAGAACTGGGCAAGTCGCCCTCGCACATCAGCAGTCCCCGAGCTCAGACGAATTGAGCAACAGAGTCGCTGGGGCCCATGCTCGTGGATTTTTGGGGCCGTGTGCACCTCGGGCAGGGAGGCTACGAGCTGGGATCGAACATCAGCGACCATGCTCAGGATGTTGGCTGGTGCCGCCATGGCGTCACTTGACCCTGTGCTGGTCGGCTGCCCCAGCCTGGATCTGCTGCAGGACCTGGGCGCGCGAGGTGATCCGCTTCGTTGATGAAGACGCCCCGGCCGACCACCCGGACTGGAGCCGGGCGGCGGCCAACCGGACTTCGACCGCGCCGCTCTGGTGAGGGTCGACTGGCCGTTCTCCTTCACCCGCCGGCCTTGAGTCACTCAAGTTGCTTCGGGACGAAGCGGTCCTGGGCTGTCCAAGGTCAGCCGATGTCGGCAGACAACGCCAGAAGCCCACGACGTCTGAGCTGGTCAGAGCCGTGGGCTTCTCTTGCTGTGCAGGTCAGCGGGAGCGTAGATCAGTAGGCGGGCTCACGCGGTTCGCTCACCGCCAGGAGGTGGCCGCGGCTAGTTGCGACGCGGAGGATGTCCCGCAGAGCCCCGGCCAGCTCCTTGGCCAGGTGCCGCATCTCGTCAAGGGCCGCATCCTGGTCGTCGAGGGTTTCAGAGGCCTGTTGCAGCAGCTCGGCCGCCGTTCCGAGTTGGACCGCTTCGATGTTGTCCGCCAGGCGGGACATGTAGCCGCCCCGGTCGTCGGTGCTCAGGTAGCAGGGCTTGCCTTCTGGACCCGACCATGGGAGGAGCCGCAGTTCGTTCGGCGCTGTCATCCTTGGGTCTGCCTCTCGTCGGTCACGTGGTGGGTGGTGAAGACGGCGTCTACGCGATCTCCCGGAAATGCCAGGAGCGTGGCTTCGACGACTCGACCAGTGGAGTCAGTGGCGATGCGGGTGATGGAGAGGACGACCGACGCTTGGCCGATCCGGAGGGCCGATGCTTCGTCCAGCGTCGGAGGACGAGCGCGCACTGTCTCTCGGAGAGCGGCCGGCGGCGGGCCCAAGACGGCGAATCTTGTGACTGCCTCGCGGCACGGGAAGTCGTCATCGAGCACTCCGGCCGGGACCAGGTCGCGCGGTATGTAGATGCGAGCCAGACCGTGCGGAGACTCCCCTTCGTGGCTGATGCAGGTGGTCTCCACGATGGGGCTGCCCGTGGGCACCTTCAACAGGTTCGTGAGTTGCGCTTGGGCCGGAACGGTGGTGCTGCGGACGGTGACGCGTAATGCCGGCTCGGCGGCGGTCCACGGGTCCAAAGTGCCCCAGCCACCGACGTACAAGATCTTGCGGTGAGGGCGACGGACGAAGTTGCCTTTGCCGTGGATTTTCTCGACGAGGCCTTCACTCTGGAGTACGGCGAGGGCTCTCCGCAGGGTCACCGCGCTGACCTCGTACCGGTCGGCAAGGTCTGCTTCGGACGGAAGGCGTTCGCTGGGCTGAATACCGCCCTTGGCGATCTGCTGCCGGAGGTCGTCGGCGATGTCGTGGTGGCGTGAGCGCATGGAGCCAGTCACCGCCTTCTCAGCATTCGCACGGCGACGAGCCGGGTTCGCGCGTGCATGGTCAGCAGTTCGCCCGACTCGAAGACCAATTGCTTCGCTCCCTGGGGAAGCTGGAAGAGGTCCCCCACCCGGCAGGCGTGGCCGCCAAGTTGGATCACGTCGCCGCGTTGGACGGTGGCAGCGGTGATCTCGATGCTGGAGACCAGCGCGCCGCCGGGGCCCCAGGCGCTCACCGCGTCACCTCCGTGGGCATGGACGGGCCGGCAGACGAGTGGCACGGGCAGTCACACGCTTCGCAGATCATCGGGAGGTCGGCTGGTACCGAGGCCGGGGAGGACTCCGTGCAGGAGGAGTGTGTGCCGATCCTGCAAGCGGTCGAGCGGTAGGGGACGGCCGAGGTATCCGGGATGTGCAGCTGTCGACGGGGCGGCATCAGCGGCCCCCCGTGAGGGACGGCCAGGCACCCGACGGCAGATGAGGAGCGGTGATCACCGAGCGTGTCCGAACACGTCTTTCTGATGCCATCACGTACGGGCGGACGAGTGCGACATCCTCCCCCATGAGCGGGTTTCGGTGAGTTGCCGCACCGGCGACTGCCCGGCCCAGGAAAACAGTCGACACGCCAACGGATTCATGGAAGGCAGAAGGAGACGCCGGAGGGCAGGAGGGCGTTAACGCACGGCGGTGCCTGCCTCTTGAGGAGTACCGCGCCCTGGTGAGGGTGAAGGCGCGGCGGATACGGTTGAGCACGCTGTTCAGCTCCTATCGCTGATAGCTCGGTCCCCCGACATCGCCCGTCGTGGGGACCGCTTTGCGTACGACCGCCCATAAGGTGCGGCCGTTCATGCTGGTGGCGAGGAGCCCGAATCGATCGGCCTCAGCCACCGCGTCCAGGACCTCCCGCCATGACTCGGCGGAGAGCGCATCGGGTACCTCCGCTTCCACCGACGTGTGCCGGGTGCGTTCCTCCGTTCGCGTGGGCAGCCCGAGGGCGGACAGCCGGGCAGCGATGGCCGCCGCGCTAACTCCCGAAGCGGGCACAGGGCAGCCTCCGTCACCGGCGATCACTTTCAGTGAAGCTAGTTAACTAGCTTAGAGCTAGTGGACTAGATTTTCCATATGCCTGAGCAGCCGCCCTATCTCCGCATCGCCGACGAACTCCGGCGGCGGATCGTGGAGCACGTGTGGGAGCCGGGAGACCGCCTGCCCTCCCGCGCCCAGATCGGCCAGGAGTGCGGCGTGGGCGAGAACGTGGTCCGCCGGGCGCAGGAGCTGCTGATCTCCCAAGGTGTGCTGGAGGGCCGCGCCGGGTCGGGCACCTACGTCGCCGAGCCCAGACAGCGGGTGCGGGTGGTGCGGTCGTCGGCGCGCGAGCAGCCGACCGGGTCGCCCTTCCGGGCCGACATGAAGGCCGTGGGCAGGCAAGGGGATTGGGAGAGCCGGACGGACGCCAAGGTGTCGGCCCCCGCAGACATCGCGACGCGACTCGGGATCGCCGAGGGCGATTTGTGCGTGCGGACGACGTACGAATTCCTGGCGGATGGCAGGCCAGTGCAGTTGTCGACGAGTTGGGAGCCGTACGACCTCACCGCCGGCACTCTCGTCGTCCTCCCCGAGGGAGGGCCGCATGCGGGAGCGGGCGTCGTGAACCGTATGGCCGCGATCGGCATCACGGTCAGCCATGCCGTGGAGCAGCCGGAACCGAGGCAGGCGACTGCCGACGAGGCGTCGCTGCTCGGCGTCCAGAAGGCTGCGCTTGTCACGCACATCCGGCGGACGTACTACAGCGACGATGGTCGGCCCGTGGAGACGGCGGACATCGTGGTGCCCGCGGCTCACTGCGAGATCGTCTACGAGATCCCGATCAACCGATAGCCCCGCTTAGGGTTCGTCATATGGCCGACGACGCCCCGTCCTGTCCCGAGTGCAGCCTGCCCCTGAAGTCGGGCGGTCTCGTGCTGTCCAGGCGAGACGACGACGGCCGGAGGACCTGCCGGTGTCTGTGGTGGTGCGCTGATCGGCACACCTGATGGCGGTGGGCGGACCGGCCGGACGAACCGTTGGAGGTCTGCCCAGTTCCGGAGCTGTTTCGGTGACATCCAACGCTGACATCAACGGGGCCGGACGGCGGCATACAACAGCACCCCGGGACGGCCG
This sequence comes from Streptomyces sp. NPDC057565, assembly GCF_042801455.1. Lineage (NCBI taxonomy): Bacteria > Bacillati > Actinomycetota > Actinomycetes > Kitasatosporales > Streptomycetaceae > Streptomyces > Streptomyces sp. NPDC057565. The sequence goes on from NZ_JBHVFU010000043.1 coordinate 65,711, forward strand.
TCGGACCAGCCGACGACGACCCCAGGGGCAAGCCCGGATCGAACTCCTAAAGCGGGTGTCGCAGGTTCGAATCCTGCCGAGGACACAGCGCTAAGGGCCAGTTCAGAGGCTTGATCCTCTCGAACTGGCCCTTTCGCATAATGACGCCCGCGCCATGCACGTGCCACTACGTCCCGGCGTCTCCCTGCCGCTTGCGGATCATCGCCCCCAGCCGGTCAGCGATCGCGCGGTCCCGGTCAGCCGTCATGTGCTGACAGATCAGCGCGGCGCGGGCGGTGCTGTGCCCCATGCGCGTCATCAGCTCACGCGTGCTCGCCGTGGCAGCGACGAGGTTGTCCCCGTGTGCCGGGGTGTGGTGGCAATCGCAGGCCGGCGGGTGCGCGGTCGTTCGTACAGTGACGCGCTCCACCTTGACGCCCTGAACCACGACCGCTCCAGGATGTATGGGCCGAAGACGGACGGGATGGGAGCTGAGGTGGATGGTGGGTTGATGGAGCAGGCAAGGGGTGCTACGCCTGCTCCAGTTCATGAAAACGGGCGGAGGGGGTCAGCGATGGAAGAGCGGGCGTGGGCCACAGCGGGCAAGAAGGACAGCCCCAACCGAAAGTCGCCGGGCCGGGCACGGCTCACGGGCGTGGCGCTGATCGTGCTGTCTCTGATGTGGGCGGTGCTGAGCTACCTGGCGTTCACGGTGTGGGTGCCAGGCCAACAGGAGCGCTACGAGCACTACCGGGCAGCGGAGCCATGCCCCGCGCAGGCGACCCCACAGGAGGTGGCGGCGAAGGACTGCCTCACCACCTGGCACTTCACCGTCACGAAGGCCGAGTCCACGTTCACAGGAAAGGTCACGGTCTACGAGGCGACCCTCAAGGACAAGGGCGACGACTCCTGGCAGAGGGTCGTGCGGTTCAGCGACTCCGGGCCGCTCTTCGACAAGCTGCATCGGGGCGACGAGGTCACTGCGACCGGCTGGCTCCGCGATATCGTCGTCCTCAGCAAGGACGGCGTCCGCCAGAACACCTCCGACGCACCCCGCGACGAGCACCAGGTGAACGCCGCCCTAGGTGTCCTCGTCGCACTCCTCGCGGCCCAGTCGCTGGTATTCGGCGCGGTCCGCCTGGCCAGGCCGACCGCCTACGCGCCCTTCGTCTGGGAGCCGTACGGCAGGTGGCTGGCCTTCACCAACATCTGCGTTGGCGTGGGCGTGGGGGCCGCGGCGGCGTGGCTCGGCATCCCGTGGTGGGCCGTGCTCGTGACCGTGCCGCTTGTGGTGTGCGCAGTGATGGTGCGACTCCTGCGCCGGCAGCGGCTCGCGGCGGCGTCCTCGGCGAAGGTGCGGCGGCCGAGGTGGCACCAGGACTCGCGAGTGAGTTCGCGATAGTTCAGAAGTTCCCCCGTGCCACAACCGCGCCAGATCGGACGGGGACTCACGGGGAACCGCGGTTGCTGGCGGTGGCCGAAGCCAGTAGCCGTCGAAGTCGGCATCCCACAGGTCAGACCCCGACTCGCCCCACCTCGCTCCTAAAGCAGGTGCCGCAGGTTCGAATCCTGCCGGGAGCACCAGGGAAAAGAGCAGCTACGGATCTCCGTAGGTGCTCTTTGACATCCAGGCCTGACATCAACGGCGGCGGTCACTGACGACCGGGGCGCCTCCTGAGCAGCCGGTCCATGTGGCTCATGGCCTCCCGCTGCGTGTCCTGCACGACGTGCGTATAGACATCCATGGTGATGCCGGTCTGGGAGTGCCCATGGATCTCCATCACGACTCGGGGGGACTCCGGCGGCCGTGAGAAGGGTCGCGGTGCCATGCCGGGCGTCATGCAACCGGATCACGCGAAGGCCGGCGGACTCGGCGACGCGGGTGAAGGAGCGGTAGACATTCCGCGGCTCGACCTGGCGGCCGGTCCGGGTGGTGAAGACGTGGCCGTTCTCGTCCCAGGACTCCCCCGCACGCTGCTTCGCGGCTGCCTGGCGCATCCGATGCCAGCGCAGCGGCGGTATGCACATCGCCGGGAGCGGCAGGGCACGACGACGGCGGCGGTTCTTGGTCTCGTCGTCGTAAAGGACTCCGCGCCGCCGCTGGGTCTGCTGCCGGACGTAGATCACGCGGTTGTCCAGGTCGGCATCGGTCCAGCGGAGACCGACGATCTCGCCCCGGCGCAGGCCCATGGCGATGGCGAGCACAAAGGCCGCGTACAGCGGGTCCTTACGGGCGGCGGCAAGGAAGTCCAAGGTCTCGTCGAATGTCCAGGGACTCAGCTCTACGCGGTACGACTCCTGGACGCCCTGGACGAGGATGGCCCTCACGTACGGAGCCACAACGGCAGACGACTAATCACGGCGCAGTGATCGTAGAGCCTTGCCGACGGATGACCCACGACGAGGCGATCCCACTCGTCCAACACCTCCAGGACCTCGATACGGCCGACGAGGCCGAGGTGCCGCGATCTTGAAGACCCTGGAGCACGGACTGATACGCCCCCACATCAGCGATTTCGTCTATTGGAAACCCGAGTTGAACGCCGAGAAGGTCATTGATCGCGCCCTGGCGTACAAGCCCATCGCCCTCTGATCCCCTGGCAAATCTCAAAAGACGACTCAGCGGGCTCCGTCCGTCCGCTGGATTACCACCCGAACTCTGCGGGTCCGACGACTCGTGCGTCGACTTGTGCTGCCAACCAGGCGGCCCGCTCGTCGTCCCCAGGTCGCGCATGGATGAAAACGGTGTGCTCGGCCGCCCAGTGTTCGCAATAGATGTCGTGGCTGTTGCACGCGATCTGCAACTCGGCGTACTTGTACTCCTCGCCCAACCCGAGCTCCGACACAGACGGCCACTTCAGGTTGTGCCAGAGGACATAACAACTAGTCATGCCAGCCCAGATATCCAGGGCCTCGCGCGCCTGCGCGAATGTACTAACGCCCAGGCTCAGGCTCACAGGTAGGCCAGCACCGCCCTCCCCGTACGACCTGGCCCTCACGCCCGGTAGGGCCTCTGTCAGACGCCGCAGATCATCATCAGTGCGCGCCCAAGCATCCAAGTAGCAGGCGCTCGGCTCGTGCCAGGAAGCGACGGACAGCAACCTGTCGGCGAGGCTCAATGCCTCAGCCAGGTCCGTGGTCCGCAACACGGGCCAGGCACATGTGTTCCCCATATCCGCATCCTGCCAGAGCAAACGTTCTCCCAGATGTACGCAGCAACGTAGAGGTGGGCTGCGTGAGTAGAAACCTTCTCTACCTCATCAAGGCACCCGCCTGCGCTCGCTTTGCCGGGCGCGCTTCCCGGCTCTGGCTGCGCCCGCGCTCCTGCCTTCGGCCCGCGGCGCCGTTCGCGAGTGCCGGCCGGATCGTGGTGAGCGTCGTGGGCTTCCATTCCGACCACCTTCGCCCTAGGCAGAGCCGAGCAGTCGCGGCCCAGGGCGTCAAGGGCGTTCGTACAGGGGCGCGCTCCGCCTTGACGCCCTGAACCACGCCCGCTCGACGGTGTGTGGGTCGAAGGCGGACGGGATGGGGGGCTGGGGTGAGTGGTGGGGACGCCGAGCACCCGCGATGCATGGGTGGGTAGCGTCTCTGATCAGCTAGGCGATCCCATGCGAACCGTAAGGTCTGACACGGGTTCTGCCCACCTGGGCGGGGAGGCATGAGCGTGGAGATGGAATCCCGCGCCCAGTGCTGCTCCGCGTGGCCGATGTCGGCGGGTGGTGGGTGTGCTGATCGTGGTCACGCCCTGGTGCCGGTGGGCTGCGCGGGGCAGCCGGGTCCGGCCCGTTGGTGCGTGTCCCTCCGGACGCTGGCCGGCCGGGCCGGTGGGCCTGGCTGGGGAGGGAACCTCACGTCGCCTGGGCGTGAGGCGGTTGGTTCGTGGCCGGGTGGGGCCGGTCTTCGACCGGTCCGACCGGCGGGTCTTCTCCGTGGCCGTGATGACGGCCTTGTCCTCCATCGTGTCCACCACGGCACGGATCACCGTCTGCCCGGTGGAGCGGTCCACGATGGTCTTGGTCTGGTGGGCCAGGCCGCGTGCGGCGATCCGCCGCCACGCGCCCTGGTCACGGTCGCCCTGCCACCCGCACTCGGGGTTGGGACAGATGGCCCACTTCCAGCCGGACACGGCAGGTCGGTCGGGGGCCTTGCGGTGCCGCAGCGGTGTGAGGCAGTGCGGGCAGTGCTTGGAAGTGTTGCGCGGCGGCACGGTCACGACCGCGATGCCGACTTCGGCGGCGAGGTGCCGCATGCGTTCGGCGATCTGCCCACGCACGGTCTGAGACATGCGCGTGTTCTGGGTGCGGCCCATGCCGCCTGTTTCCATCGACCGCAGGTCTTCCAGGTAGATGACCGTGGCCCCGGCCGCGACAGCTTGGTCCACCGCCCAGCGGGCAGCGGCCCAGGCCAGGGCATCGTTGAGGTTCGAGCGGCGCTGCGAGACGCGCCGGATCTCCTGCGCCAGCACGGCGTTCTTGCCGTCCAGGGCGGGATCGGCGA